>CAZCJC010000015.1:0-21309 GCA_964499025.1 uncultured Sangeribacter sp. | reverse complement strand
CTCCCCTAAAAAAAGAGTTATGAAAACCGTAAGAGTATTTATAGAACGCGCTAACGATGGTATGTACAGCGCATATATGCCAGATGACAATAACCTCCGTTTTAACGTAATTGGGGAAGGTGAGACTGCAAAAGAGGCCCATGATGATTTTTTAGCGGTTGTTGACGCTTTCCGTGTTGATTTTCCGGAAGAAATTGCTGAGCTTAGCTTTGAGTTTTCTTACGATGTCGCATCTTTTCTGGCTTACTATGCGGGAAAACTATCACTTGCCGGCTTATCACGAATCACAGGTGTGGCACAAGGGCAGCTGTCTCATTATATCACAGGTCGCCGCAATCCTTCCGCCCGAACGATTGAAAAAATTGATAAAGCGTTTCATTCTTTTGCAACTGAATTGAGTCAAGTTCATTTCGTCTGATTAATTAACACTTTCCTGACTTTTGGATCTTGACCTACACCCTCGCTTCGGCGGGGGTGTCTTATTTGCACAATTAAAAACCACCTATCGCTAAATAACTGCGCCCGGCTGTCGATGCAGTCGGGCGCGGTTATATCTTATTCCATATCCGGTGTTATCATTGATCCGTCGCATCTTCCATCACGGCGGTGTCGATCTCGTCGGCATGAGTCTGGAGTCGTCTGGCGATATCGCGAAACGCTTCCGCAAGCTGGTGATATTCCGCCTCAGTGAAAGCGCGTTTGCGCTTACATACGGTGCAGCCGTTGATCTTTTGCGACAGCCAGCTTTGCGACTTGCCGAAATAGCCCGCAAGTTTCGACAAGTTTATAAGTCCGTCAAGCTCCGTAAATGCCACCCAAGCGGCACCCATTTTCTCCGTCACCATTTCTTTCCTGCGGTATGCCGGGTCACATAATTGCTCGAATGTAGGTTTTTCGTTTGTCATAACTTTTTTGTAAATTTGCCCCCGGTCCTTAATCCGGGGGCGTTTGTTAAACTTAGTTTTCTTCGTCTCTTGAGATGATTTCGAGGATATTGTAGAGAAGTCCTCTGATCAGTTGGATTGTTGGTTGATTTCTTCGATTTTCTATTATGTCAAGGTAGTGGAATATTCGGAAAATCAACCTTTTTGCTTCTTTCATTTCATCTTTTACACCTCCTTTCTTTTTCTACTACAAATATAGTAATAAATTAATTAATAAGCAAGCTTTTCTGCGATTATTTTAATTAATTTATTATTTTTTTGCAGATCAGAATCTTTTTCTTACTTTTGCAGTGCGAAATAAAACATAATCAAGATTTGATTCCGCAGAGCGCGGTTAATGCTCGGACATATATCGGGCTTTTTTTATGCCCGAACATATTATAACAGCCTACGGCTGTCATATCCATACATTTCTTTCTCTACGGAGTCACGATTATGTTTTGTTTAGCGACGGGATATGACAGCCGTTTCTCTGTCTTAATGCTAAACAAAACATAATCGTATGAAAACAATTTCATTAAAGGCTGCCGGGACGGCTCAAAGTTTCCGGATCCTCGCGACTGTCTCGCAGCATTTTTTTTATTATGGCTTGCGTATTTCACAAAAGATTCTTAATTTTGTGACGCAACAACCTACGATAGTTAGTCTATCTCGCACGGGCGCGGTCAATGCTCGAAATAATGTCGGGCTTTTTTTATTGCCCGGCAATGCCGATAATACGGCTGCTTTCCGAAATTCCTTTACGCTCGTAAGAGATAGTATCGTGGTTTGTTGCAACGGAAGGCAGCCGTTTCTGCTTAACGCAACAAACCATGATACAATGAAAACAATTTCATTAAAGCCTGCCGGAACGGCTCAAAGTTTCCGGATCCGTGACTGTTTTTCAAAGTTTTTTGCTAAATTTGATGTGGCCATAGCCACCATCAGTGCAGCCGTCTCGCTCTGCGGGCTGATCCTGACCTCGGATCTACTGCTTTTCTGCGGGGCCTTCGCGATGATGGCAGCCATTTATCCATCAACAAATTCAAAGGAAGGAGGTGAGGCATGAAAGAAGATATAGTTCCCGCTACGCCGGGTGCATATTCGGAAGAATACAGGTCGGATGATTTCAATGTACTGTTTGCTTTTGAACCGGATCCGGATTTTGTAAAGGGCCAGATAGGATTCGATGAAGCTGCCCATTCATATATGGTTTGCAGGGTTACAGACCAGGAGGAAGAATACGCACTGTTCTTCAAGACACTCGATGAGATGGAGAAATATGCCAATCTTATCCTGGATTATGTAAAGGATCATAGACAACAGGGCCGACCATAAAATTTAGTAAGTTATCAAACCACTCTTTTAAATTATGTTTGGATCTTTCGCCACATTCATTGTATTGGGATATATGTTCATATATCTGGTTTTCGGGGGGAAACGCAGCAGGACACGCTCCGGTTCCTCAAGATCCCGTAGAATGGATAACCACCGTGACCTTGGGGAATTGCGCCGGACGTATACCGTGTGCGATCCGGATCCGGAGAACCGTGCAAAAATGAACAGCCTATTCAACACAATAAAGATGGGCAATTTCATCGACACATCCGGGCCGGTGAATGTGACATACATGAATACCATCATAAACCTGTTTGTCGACACCTTTGAATTTGCACATGTATATGATTACGACTACTTCGACCGGGGAGCCTGCGTAGAGAAAGATATCCCCTTCTCTTTCGATCTGGAGGATATAGTGGATATCCATGTCGAGGTGGGAAACTCGGCTTACATGACAATCACGACCAGGAAAAACAACGATGAGCGCAAGTTCCTATTTCAGTTCGTAGGCTACGACGGCAGAATCGAGGCCCGCGCTGCCCGGGAGAAGATATTCAGACTCAAAAAGAAAGTGGAGGCAATCAAGTATAACTGATTTTAAAATCCTAACCGGAAAAGAGAGGCGGATGCCTCTCTTTTCTGTCTTTTATTCCGGTTCCGGATACATCTATTTTTGCCATATAAATTAACTCTTATGGCAAAATATAACACTACGGCGAAGATAAATGTTGAGGTAAACGGCAAACAGGCCGCAGAAATGCTTGATTCTCTCCGGAAAAAAGGTGTAGATCTGAATACCGAACTTAATAAGGCTATCGATGCCGGCGACAAGGTCTCCATTAGAAGGCTCCGGAAGGAGATAGCGGAAAACGACCGACTCATCCGGCAGCTCACATCCGACACAAAGCAGGTTTCAGACGCGATGTCGCGTCTGGATAAAGCATCCCTGAAGGATCTGAAGAAAACACTCTCTTCTCTGCAGCGATCGTTCCGCACCATGGAGAGAGGCACCAAAGACTGGGAGGAACAGGCAGCCAAGATCCGCCTCGTCAAGGCTGAGATCGATAAGGTGAACGCCTCGATGAGAACAGTCGAGACTGCCGGAGGAAGGTTCCGCAACTTCATTGAGCGTCAGATCACAGGAATTGCAGTATTTGCGGGTCATGTCATACACGCTTTCGACAAGGTGAAGGATCTTGTCGACAAATATGCCTCCATGCAGGCTGAGGAAGCCAATGTCAGTAAATATACCGGGATGTCTGATCCTGAGGTCGGAGCCCTCAACTCTGAATTCAAGAAACTCGATACCCGCACATCCCGGGAGGAACTCAACAAACTCGCACAGGAGGCAGGAAGACTGGGCAAGAACTCGGTAAAGGATGTCCTGGGATTTGTCAAGGCTGCCGACCAGATCAATGTATCTCTTGATGATCTCGGAGAGGGGGCGACCCTGACCCTGTCTAAGCTCACAAATATTTTCGGCATTGAGGATGAACTCGGAACCGAGAGATCTCTGCTCGCGGTCGGTTCCGTAATCAATGAGCTTTCCCAGAACAGCACTGCAGGTGCCGGATATCTTGCCGAATTCTCAAAACGGATGGCGGGGGTCGGAGCCCAGGCACATCTTACGATCCAGCAGATAATGGCCTACGCTGCCGTGCTCGATGCGCAAGGACAGAATGTCGAAGCTGCATCCTCAGCGCTGTCGCAGCTCATCATGAAGATGTACAAGGATCCGGCTGCCATGGCAAAGGCTGCCAAAATGGATGTGAAGTCTTTCAGTGAGGTTGTCAAGAGAGATGCTAATGAGGCCCTGATGATGCTTCTGGAGAACCTTCATAAATTCGGTGGGATTGAGAGTCTCGCATCTGTTTTCGGTGACATGAAAACCGATGGGGTGAGGATGAGTGCCATGCTGGCCTCGCTCGCCGGGAACGTGGAGACTGTAAGGTGGCAGCAGGAGAATGCAAATAAGGCTTTCTCGGAAGCCACCTCCATCACCAAGGAATTTCAGGTACAGAACAACACCCTGCAGGCACGTCTTGACAAGTCTCGCAAACGAATTGTTGAGATAACTCTGGATCTGGGACAAAGGCTGGCGCCTGTTATGGAACTTACCCTGAATACGACTGCAGGACTTATGAAGCTTCTTCAGACATCTGCAGGTTTCATATACGAATATAAGGGTGCCTTAATCGGGGCAGCCGGAGGTTATGCCATTTACCGTACGGCTGCTCTGGCTGCAGTGGCCGGTGAGAAGTTAATCGCTGTCGAGAGCGCCATATCTTCGCGTTATCTGAAAATAAAGACGGCTGCAGTCTGGCTGTATAATTCTGCCCTGGGAAAGGCCACGTTCGCCATGAAGCGGGCTGCAGTGGCCAACCGGGAACTCAATGCATCCATGGTCAAGACAGCATGGGGAGCCCTGATCGTCATCATAGGCTTGGTTGTCGGAGCCCTGGTGGAATACGCCAGGAAGTGTTCGGAGGCCATAAAGAAGGAGAAAGAACTGGCGGAAGCCAGAAGGCAGTTTCAGAAAGAGGCAAGCGATATCTCGAACGAATCTGTCGAAAAATACTCAAGAGAGATCATTCAGCTGCGTTCGCTGTATTCCGCAGCCATAGATGAGGCGAAGTCTAAGGAGACGAGGATCTCCGCTGCAAAGAAACTGATATCTCTGTATCCTGATCAGTTCGGGAATATGACAACCGAACAGATAATGTTAGGCAAGGCCAAGGGCGCATATGATGATCTGACTGCTGCAATTATAAACAATGCCAAGGCAAAGGCTGCAGCCGATAAGGTTCTTGAGAATGAGAAGAAGATCCTCGAACTTGAAGAGGAACTTGAAAGCAACCGCACCGAATACAAGTCGGCTGCAGCGGAAAAGGAGAAGATCGACCGCAGAAACCGGGCTGTGGATGCCCGTGCGCGCACTGCAGCCTCAACTGTGACCGGGGCGATCGCAATGTCTGAAGGGGGCTCGCAGGAGCTATATCGGAGAGAATCAACTGAAGAAGTAAGCAAGAGGCTTTCGGAAGCAGCTGCCTCGATGAGATCCAATAAAAGGGATCTGGCGGATTTGCGCGCTGCCACCGATAAGCTCACAAAAAGATTTTCAGGAAATGAGAGCTTCAGGAAACAGCTTGACACAGGATTGGCCGGCACGGAAGATGATGAGGCCGGAATGCCATCCACAGAGCCAGGCCTATCCGATAAGGAGCGTAAAAAACTTGAGGCGGAAGCAAAAAGGGCTGCAATCAAAGCGAAAAAGGAATTCAAGGAGGCTCTGAAGAGCATTCAGGCGCAAAAAGATATGGAGATTGCCGGCCTCATGCAGCAGAGGGCTGTCGGTGACCTCGATTATAAAGAATATACCGAAGAAAAATATAAGGTGGAGAAAAAATTCTATGATGATTCGATCGCGCTTTATGATAAATGGAAACTTCAGGAGGATGCCGATTGTGCTGCCCTCATAAAAAAACGTGAGGAGCATGAGGCGGAATATAACCGGGAGCGGTTCGCTTTGGATCTCGATGTGATCAAAAGGACAGCCCAGGCCGAAGAGCAGGAGGTTAACATGAGATATGCCTTCCGTAAAAATAAGACAGTGGCCGATGAATTGCAGCTTCAGGAGGAATTGCTGGCCATCCGTTATAATGCCCTGCTTGATGAGCAAACGTTGTATGAAAAGGGTTCAAAGGAATATGAGGATACGGAACGCAGATTGCAGGATCTTCTATTTTCGGACATGGAGGCTAAGAAAAAACTTCTCTCCACAAAGGCCAATGAGTTTCAACAGAAATTTGACAAACTGTCGGTAAAGGAGAAATATGACCTCGAACTTAATGCTCTGGAAACCCTCTATGAAAGAAAATATATCAAGGAGGATGAATACCAGAGATGGAAGTCCGCACTCGAGCGCAGCCAAAAAAAAGATACCAGGGAGGAGAAATCCAAACTTCCCGGTTCCACTCCTGAGACATCTGCATCCAAGGCCAAGACCGCGAGAACGAATTTCGATGACAGGAGAGCTGAGCTCAAGGAAGCTCTCGACAAAGGGGTCATCGATGAGAAGGAATATAAGGCACGCCTCGGCCGGATTCGGGCCGAGATGAACGCCTCGCTTGTGGATCCTCTCCGCGCAGCCCAGTCTGAATGGGTCTCTATGCTCACAAATGCTTATCAGGCTTGGGCTGATTTCGCGCAGGCTCTCAAAGATCCGGAGTCCGATCCTTTCTCCGCCATGGCTAACGGTATCTCCGCGACAGCATCCATCGTGAATGCAGTGATGTCTCAGATCACTGAATTCTCAAAGGCCCAATACGAGATCCAGGCAGCCGCAGTCCAAAAGCGTTACGATAAAGAGTTGCAGTATGCAGAAGGCAACGCTTATCTTACAAAAAAACTTGAGAAGGAGCGACAAAAGGAACTCGATCAGCTGAAAGCGGAACAGTCGAAGAAGAATTTCCAGCTGCAGGTGATCTCCACCATCGCCCAGACGGCTGCTAATGCCGTGCAGGCATATTCCGCCGGGCTCTCGATCGGAGGGCCGGCAGGTCTGATCATGGCTCCTGTCGCAGCTGCCTTGGCAGTCGCCCAGGGTGCAGTCCAGATAGCCCTGCTGAAAAAACAGCAACAGGCAGCCGCTTCCATCGGCTACTCGGAGGGTGGTTTCACCCGACCGGGCCATAAGGATGACCCTGCAGGTATTGTCCATGCCGGGGAATGGGTGGCTTCCCAGAAACTCGTGAATTCTCCGAAGACACGCCCCCTGATAGATATGCTCGAATATGCACAGCGTAACAACCGCATCGGATCCATATCGATGGATGATGTTTCCCGGTCGGTCGCAGCTCCGATGTTCAACGCATATTCTCAGCAATCTCAGCAGCCGGTGATCATCTATCAGAATCAGCCGGGAGATTCTTCAAGGCAGGATCCGGAACTCGGCCGAGCACTCACCCGTCTCGCTGACAGGCTCGATGATCCGTTCGTCACTGTCAACTATGTTTCCGGACCGAACGGTTATGAAGAAGCAAAACGTAAGTATCAACGTATGATTAGAAACAAGTCAAGAAAGGTTAGATCATGATGGAGTTGTATGTCAATGGAGCGCCGCTGGATCTTCCGGCGGATATCTCTTTCGAGTATGTGGCTGAAAACAGACTTTTCTCAAACGCCGACGGATATTCTCTCGATATTGAGATCCCGCTCAAGGAATCTGCTGTCAATTCAGAAATTTTCGGTATAATCTGGGATCCTCAGGCGGATATCGAGAACATTAAGTTCCCGGCACAGTTGGTAACCCCTCAGCTTTCTCTTTCCGGTATCGTGGCGATAGTGGGAGTTTCGGAATCCGTCCTGTCCATCCAGTTCCTTGAAGGGCGCTCAGTTCAGAATTTTGAAAAGGACCTCGAAGAAATTTATGTTAATGAACTGGATCTCGATGCCCTTTCTATACCCGAAGCTTCAAAGCCTCCGGTCGAACACTGGAAATCTTTCGATGCCGGAGCTGAGGCCGTGGCCCTGCCTTGGGTTAATGACAATTCCGGTGTTATCCAGAATAATGTTTTGAAATCTGGTGATTCATGGATCTGGGATTCGGAAAACAGAGGCCTCTCCTACATGCCTTATTTATGCGTCCTTATCAGAAAGATTTGCAGCTGCATTAGCTATAGCTGTGATATATCATATCTTGAGAATTCCAGATTCAGGAATCTTCTGGTATGCAACACGCTCCCGGCTGCCCTCGGCGTGAATTCATATTCTTCCGCATTGCCACACTGGACTATTACGGAATTCTTCGAAAATCTTGAGATCATTCTTCAGGGAGAATTCAATATAGATAATGTAAGGAAATCGATTTCATTTAATTTCACTGAAAACCTCCTGAACAATATAGATCCGGTTTGGATTGAGAAACCGGTTGATGAATTCTCATCAGACATTGATTCCATGAATGAGGACAAGTCTGATCTCGACCTGCTCAGAAATATTTCTTTCGCGGATAATGGATCAAGATTCTGGAAGATCTGTTCTTGCGACTGGTTCATCCGGCTCAGGAAAAGGACTCCGGAGAGTGGCGAGGGTTGGATTATACCCGGAACGGATTTTATTGTTGGGGAAGACGGCCACAGGCGACCATCTTCCGACCGCATTTATAAAAGTCTTGTCGAATTTGACACCTTGGATGAATTCCTGTCGACCTTTAAGGATTATGAATATTTCGGTTACCACCGGAATGACATTATCCAGCATAACCTTTACTATGTCAAGGAATGCAGTTGCTATTTTATATTTCATTCCACCGATTACCTCGAAATCCCCGGGAAAGGATGGGTACACCATTTCGAGGCCTTCCCGGTCAACGATTTCGGCCCATTTATCGTGGATAAGGACAATCCGGACGACAGCATAGAAATCAATACTGTCCCCGTCCCGATTGATGAGGCAGAGTTTAAGTGTGCTTTCCTCTATTTCTCAAACTCCGCGGATAACGATGTCTCCGGAGATGAGGTCAACATGGATGATTCGTTCGACAATTACGACAACGACCGGGCGGAGCTCAACAAGATCATCCAGCCGAGGGTTTACCAGACGATAATAAACGGCGAGTCAGATAAGGCTGAGTATTTCAACCGCCTTTATCTTGGATTCTGGCCAGGTTACCAGCCTTATCATGACAAGATCGGAATACGTCCCATCACCTCAAATGTAGTTATTTACGATTATTTCAAAGCGATGTTATTCCCGGATTTCTCCCTGAGGCTCAACCATGGTTTCACGAGGGGTTGCGATGAATATTTGTCGGTAGATTCAAAACGTCTCTACAAATTCTCATTCCTGTCTGACTCGCTGCCTTCACCGAGAGCGACATTCTTTATCCATGGTAAACGTTATGTCTGTGTCAAGCTTACCGCTTCATTCAGCAAGAATGGACTCTCTAAGCTCATAAAGGGTGAATTCTACCGGTATTAGTCATCTCCCAGTGCCCCTCTGAACCGCTTGGTCTCGGCATGGATCCTTTTGTCTATGCCGAGATATTTGTTTGTGGTGGCCACATCGGTATGCCTCGCCTGATCTCTGGCTATGACTATTCCTTCAGCGTTGGCAAGATCACGGATGCCGGTATCTTTAAGGCTGTAGAACTGATATTCCTTCCCCCACTTGAACGACTTTCGCATCACGACCCACCTCTTGTTGAATTGGTCGGCACCGGCCTTCTCGGCCGATGGCCTGAATCTTTTCCCGAAGATGTAATGAGTATCCGGATATGAAAATATATCCAGATCAAGCATCAGATGAATTAACGTGTCATTAATCCCGACGTAACCGTCTCGCTTGTTCTTGCTATATTCTTTCGATATGAATATGCGCTGGGCCTTGAGGTCAATGTCACATATCCGCAGATTGCTCAGCTCCGAGGGGCGGATGAACGTGTAATATTCCATCAGCACCGCAAGCAGGAAATGAGGATCTGATTCCCGCAGCTGGCGTTCCATGAAGCGCATCATATCCTTAGTCAGTGGTTGCCGGAACTTCCCGTCTTCCTGCAATTTCGGTAATCCCTCTGCAGGATTGCTCTCAAGATATTTGCGCTGCACCATAAAATCGCCGAACGCAGAGCACCATCCTTTGTAGTTGTTCCTGGTTCTTGCCCCGGCATCCCGGTCAAGAAGGATCCAGTCAAGGAAATCTATGATGAATGTCCGGTCGAATTGATAGGCATACCGGATGGGTATGGGACGGAGATTGTTGAATTCTTGCAGGATTTTCAGTTTGCTGCTGTAATTCTGATAGGTTTTCTTCCTGCCGGTCCGCTCAACATATTCGAGGTATTTCTCAGCGATCTGCTCAAGGGGGGTGAAACTCCTGTTTGAGGTGGGGTCGCACCAGGGATTCCAACCGGAAAGCAGCTTCTCTGTCAATTTGCTGATTATTACACTGACTTGCTGTTTCCGTACACTTTTTGATTTATATTTATCAACATAGATCTTCCTTCGGCGCATCTCCTCTCTGGCCGGATCATAAGCATAGAAGTCGATATACTTCCTCTTTCCTTCTGAATGGAAAACAGGTAACCTGTACCCTAATAGTACACTGTCAAAATTGCGTTGGCGTGAGGACAAATTTTTTTTAGGCATATTAAAATTTTTCTCACTGAAAAATCAACATACCCGGTTAATGTCTCTTTAAAGTAGACGCAGGATCATATTATATGTGTGTCCACTGCGCGTCCACGTTTTTTCTTACAATTTGCGCTAATTATCTACTCTTTAGATAATTAGCGCATACTTAGCGGAAGGGACGAGATTCGAACTCGTGGTAGGATTGCTCCTACGTCAGTTTAGCAAACTGGTGGTTTCAGCCACTCACCCACCCTTCCGGGTTATTTCAAATCAGGCATGTCTATCCGATTCGGATGCAAAGGTAATCTATTTTTTCTTTTCCTGCAACTCTTTACCCCAATTTTTTTAAAACTGATACTTTTCTTTTTATTTAAGTAGCGTTTTAGGCCCCGACTCATAAAATATCAGCTGGCTGATATTTTATGAGTCGGGGCCTAAATTATAACGGCTACTTAACATTTTCATGGCGTGACACCACTGAATCTTCGCGTGACTCGGTATCCATTATCGCGGTTCCTACAGGAATAAGGTCAAGCCAGTAAACCGGTTTGACGGGCAAATATGATTGTCTTCCATCAGGGTAGTTGAATTCCAACTGAGGTGTGGAATCACCCGAAATATCCGCCACATAAACCACTTGAAGGGCATCATCTCCCTTGAAATAGTAGACAGTTACAGAGGCCGTACCCTCCATATCTCTGTATCCGGTAAGTAGCGACGAGGGTATGGCTGCAAGATCAGCTTCCGGAGAATATATGGCAAGCCGGTAGACACTTTCACCCCTCTTTGCGGGGCCGACGTCAATCCTGTAGACACTTCCATCCTCACCTTTCAGACATAATGCCGGCTGCCACCCCTTGCGCAGTGATTTCTCTATGCTCCGGATATCCGCCGCACTGAGGCTGTCGCGGAGAGCCTTCTCTCGCACCGACATATAGGGCACCTCATAGACACTGTCATCTATCCATACATATTTCCCATCCTCAAGTCCCCAGCCTCTCCAGCCACGGTTTCCCCACCTCTTAGGCCCCGAGTGAGTCACAACCTTCTTCAGAGAATCATCCACCATCACCTTATAATACTTTTCCATCTCCCGGGGATTTCGGATATCTTTCAGAGGATAAGGGCGAGAAAGGGGGTAACTGACTATGGCTGCAAACTCCTTCTCATCCCCGTCAGCCACTACCTTGACGAATTTCTTAACGCCAACAGGGACAGAATCGGAGTTCTCGATAGCTGAGATATCGGCCGAATCACTCTTCCCTTTGCCGCACCCCGCCAATGGCATGATAGCTAGAGCAACCACTAATATATTAATGAATGAATTAATCATTTCTATTGATGCTTTCTACTTAATCTTAATACTGTATCCCACTTCCTATTCACGTGTTATTCTTCTCCTTGTTCCCGTAGAGGCGAAAGATAGCTGCGTCGAAGAGAGCAACGTGCCCTCCCCACCGAGTTTCTTAAGAGACTCATCCACATAAAGGGCATCAAATTCCTCTATCCTGCGTTTCTGAATCTGGCTATGTACTTTTCCGCGATAACGGGAATGAGCAAGATAATTCTGACGGATATCCCTGTCACCCGCCTTCAGTTTCTTTACTACACTAGAACGCAATGTCGCTCCGGAACCGATATTATAAGCCAGAACTCCAAGCAACAGCGAATCCGCACCGAATTCCCTGAAAACAGCGCAGTTTTTCAATAAATCTTTTCTAAGCAATGCGTCCGCTTCCTTCTCTGAAAGTGTTCTATTCCTACTGAACTTCTCTCCGGGAAGCACTTTGTGACCATATCCGATAAGCGGCCAATGTTTGGGCGTATGCAGTGTCTCATACTTCTTGATGATCTCCACAGCCTGTTCAAAAAGATTTTCCTGTGAATCTTTTAAGGAGGGAACAATTCCCTCCGCCAGAGAGACTACAGGCTGCGAAGCGGCGGTGGAATGGCCGGCGTCCCGCAGAGGTAACGACACCCCGTAGCCCAGAAGGCACACCATCACTGCCATCATCAGCATCATTAACTTTTTCATCTATGTTAAAACCCCTCTACGAACCGAAAGGTTCATTTTCAGGATTTCGACATACTCATGATCCGGATATAATTTTTATGAGCATGACCTCAGGACACCCTTTCCGGATACCACTTCCAGTTCTACCTCCGACCCTATCACCAACGGCAGATTTCTTTCCACATGACCCACAGGGAAATTATACAGAACGGGATAATCACCCACCGAATGATCCTCCAAGAAACGGGCTATCATCTCAATAGGGCTACTATGGTTTGCATCCGCACGTGATTCCGTAAACTGTCCCACGATGAGTCCTTTAATTTTGCTCAGCACACCCTGCAGATAAAGTCGGTAAAGCATCCGCTCGGTTTTGTATATCGGTTCCCCTATATCCTCTATGAAGAGTATGCAATCCTCTTTAAGCGCGCTTCCCATAATATCGAAAGGAGTAGCCGCAAGCCCGTCAAGCACGGCAAGATTCCCCCCGATAAGTCTCCCTTTACCGATCCCCGGGATATTTGTGGCCACCGAATAATCGGGATGCCCACCACTCTCCATCACATATTCCGGAAATTTACCTGTAGAAATTATTGTCATCACCGCTTCGGCATCCTCCTTACCGGGAATGAAATCCCGCGCCATGGGAGCATGAACCGACATGACACCTTGTGAAAAGGAGAATGCATGAAGGGCAGATATATCGGAGAAGCCTATCAACCATTTAGGATAACGATGGAAAAGATCTCCTGGAATATGTGGAAGCAGATGAACAGCTCCATAACCGCCTCTCGAACAGAGCACAGCCTTGATATTCGGATCGGTCCAGGCTGTCAACAGATCATCCAGCCTCGCTTGCGTGGAGGCTGCATAATTTCCCGAAGCGGGACCTTTTGCATGTGGAAGCACCACCGGTTCATATCCGTGACTCCTTATAAATTGAGAGGCACTGTCGATAAATTCCGGCTTTACAATAGAGGCGGGAGAAATGATAGCTATCTTATCCCCTTTTTTCAATGGAGCAGGTGAGATCATACATCCATCACATTTATACCCGCCGCCCTAAACCGGTCGGCAATGGTATCAAGTTCAACTTTCTCCACTTTCTTCAGTTTCTCCTCCGGAGTGGAGCGGTCAATACTATAAAGCATCACCTCCTTCGGGCCAATCTCTTCATAAGCCTTGAGAAGCGCCTGGATCTCCTCCTCCGTAGTGTTATCGACAGACTCTCCGTTATGCTCTCCACGAAGAATCATCGTCTGGATAATGCCTGAACCTTTAAACTGCCTTAAGCCCTTGATGAGACGTTCCACAGTAAATTCTTTTGAAACGGGACGGTCGAGAAGCCTCATGGTTCTCTCCACGGCCGAATCAAGTTTCAGTATATTGTTATCCACTTTCTTCAGAGCTTCAGCCACATCAGCATCAAATATCCTTGTAGAGTTTGTGAGCACCGACACCTTGGCGGAGGGATAATAGCGGTTTCGCAACTCAATAGTATCATCGATTATGCCCGGGAAATCAGGATGCAGTGTCGGTTCTCCGTTACCGGAAAAAGTAATCACATCCAAGGATTCTCCCTTCTCACTCATAGATTGGAGCTTACGTTCCAGATCCCCCTTCACTGTCTGACGTGAGGGAAGGCCGGTCGAACCCGACCCCTGTGCATTGAACCCCGCCTCGCAATACAGGCAGTCGAATGTACAGACTTTCCCGTCATCGGGCATAAGATTGATCCCCAACGACACTCCGAGACGTCGGCTATGTATTGGGCCGAATATTGTAGAATGAAATAAAACAGTCTGATCTTTTCCCATCCTCTTTTTTAATTAATGATTAATAATTAATAATTAATAATTCTTGAGGCAGCCTAAATTATACGATTTTATAAGATTTATAAGACTTATCCTCTTACATAATTAATTATTAATTTTCATCTACTATCTTTTCCCCGTTAGGAGGGCTTGCAGATCGTGAAGAGTCTGTAGCGCCTGCAAGGGTGTGAGATTGTCAATACTAATTCCCAGAAGCCGGTCGCGTATCTGCGACAACAGAGGATCATCAAGCTGGAAGAAAGAGAGCTGGTAACCATTCCTGGCAGTCCCTATTGAAGCCATATCGGCCTTACTCTTCATCTTTCCATCCTTCTTATCCCCCTTCTCGGGAGTTTCCAGGCGTTCAAGCACCTGATTAGCACGTTTCACAATTGATGGAGGCATTCCGGCAAGCTTGGCAACATGAATACCGAAACTATGGGCAGAGCCTCCACGCTCCAGCTTGCGCATGAACACAACCTTCCCATTTATCTCCTTTACCGACACATTGAAATTAACAATTCTGTTGAAGGTCTTCTCCATCTCGTTGAGTTCATGATAATGAGTGGCGAAAAGTGTCTTTGGTCGGCAATGCCCGTTCTCATGAATATGCTCCACAATCGCCCAGGCGATTGAGATTCCGTCATAAGTGGAAGTGCCTCGGCCGAGTTCATCAAACAAAATTAGCGAGCGGTTGCTCATATTGTTAAGAATCGCGGCAGCCTCATTCATCTCCACCATAAAAGTCGATTCCCCGGAAGAGATATTATCGCTTGCCCCCACACGTGTGAAGATCTTATCCACTATTCCGATACGTGCCGCCTCCGCAGGAACAAACGAACCGATCTGAGCCATGAGGGTTATAAGTGCCGTCTGTCTCAACAACGCCGACTTACCGCTCATATTCGGACCCGTTATCATCAGCACCTGATTCTTGTCGGAATCCAGCTCAACATTGTTGGATATATAGGGCTCTCCTGCCGGAAGCCGGCGTTCTATCACCGGATGCCTCCCCTCCGTGATGGAAATACGCAACGAGTCATCCACTACCGGCCTCACATACCTATATTCCTCAGCCACTTTAGCCATAGAGAACAGACAATCCACCGAAGAGGCGGCCGATGCATTCCGGCTAATCTGAGGTATGAAACGCGACGCGCCATCGATCAGCTCATTGAAGAGACGGTTTTCTATAATAGAAATCTTTTCTCCGGCCGTGAGTATCTTATCCTCATACTCTTTCAGCTCCGGGGTGATATATCTTTCGGCACTGACAAGCGTCTGCTTCCTTATCCAGTTTTCCGGAACTTTATCCTTATGGGTATTCCTGACCTCAATATAGTATCCGAAGACATTGTTGAATGAAATTTTCAGCGAAGGGATACCGGTTGCCTCACTCTCCCTGTCGCGTATCTCTTCCAGCGCCCTGCGTCCGTTGGCATGCAGGTCGCGCAGTTCATCAAGCTCAGGATCCACCCCCGGGGCTATTACATTCCCTTTCCCCAATTGCGACGGAGCATCATCGACAAGCACCCTCTCTATGGTTTCAAAAAGCTGTGTTGTGTCGCTCATACCTCCCGACATCTCCTTAAAGACATCAGAATCCGTATCGAGCAATAACCTGCGAAGCATCTCCACGCTTTTGAGGGAATCCCTCATCTGCACAAACTCTCTGGGAGTTATGCGTCGGGAGGCAAGTTTAGCCATAAGCCGTTCCAGATCCCCAACCCCTCTCAGTGCCTCCTCGCACCTGTCGCGACAGATTGTATCCCTGAAGAAATACTCCACGGCATCCTGACGCCTCACTATCTCCTTCACATCGAGAAGAGGGAAAGAGAGCCAGGAACGCATCTTACGCGAGCCCATAGGAGTCACAGTCTTGTCGATCACCTGCAACAGCGATTTCCCCTCCGCCGCCAAAGGCTGAATGAGCTCCAGATTCCTTACCGTGAATCTGTCGAGCCTCACAAAGCGGTCGCCGTCGATCCGTGCAAGTGAAGTAATATGGCTTATATGGTTATGCTGGGTAAGATCAAGATAATGAAGAAGGCTTCCGGCTGCCACAACAGCCTCATTCATCCCTTCCACGCCGAATCCTTTCAAGGAGGATGTGCCGAAATGTTTGGTGAGACGCTCAACTGCTGCATCCGAGGTATATACCCAGTCCTCAAGCTCGAAAACGCTGCAACGGTGAGTTATGTTTTCCTCGCAGAATTGCCGTAGGCCGTGCATACGCAACAGTTCCTTAGGAGCTATGCTGTTGAGAAGTTTATCCACATATTCCTTATCCCCCTGGGCACACAGGAATTCTCCCGTGGAGAGATCAAGGAAAGCAACACCCACGGAAGACTTGTTTACATGTATTCCGGCAAGGAAATTGTTTTCACGCGCCGAAAGGGAATTGTCGTTTAGATTGACACCAGGAGTGACCAGCTCCGTGATTCCACGCTTCACAAGTTTTTTCGTGAGTTTCGGATCCTCAAGCTGTTCGCAGATAGCCACACGCTTCCCGGCCCTGACAAGTTTAGGGAGATACGAATCCAGCGCATGATGAGGGAAACCGGCCAGTTCCACATAAGCGGCCGCTCCGTTGGCCCGGCGGGTAAGGGTTATCCCGAGGATTTCGCTTGCAACGATCGCATCATCGGAAAATGTTTCATAAAAGTCACCCACTCTGAAAAGCAAGATCGCATCGGGATGTTTCTTCTTCATCTCGATATATTGCGTCATCAGAGGGGTTTCAGCTATCTTTTTCGCCATCTATATTCTCTATTTTTAATCCCAAATCTCAATGTCAAATTTCTGCCGAATGGCGAGGGTGCTGTCAGAATGGTTCGGATGGTAGGCGCTTGTGGGTGAGGCCGAGGGAGCATACCTTAGTATGTGACCGAAGCCGAATCCCGCAAGCAACGACCCAGACGGGCCGTTATGACACACCCTCAAAACCCTCTAATGGGGGAAGATGCGCAACATCCATATCGACATCCCCACATAAATCAGCAGTCCCACCACATCATTGGTGATCTGAATAAAAGGGCCGGTTGCCAAAGCCGGATTCACTTTCAGTTTCTCAAGCGTCAGGGGCACAAGCGTTCCGAACACCGTTGCGAAGATCACCACGCAGAAGAGCGAGACAGAAACTGCCATAACCAACGCATAATCCCCCGGCTCGGTAAAAGATATATAGGCGAATACCACACCCGAAATCACAATAGCATTCAGCAGAGCGATCCGCACCCCTCGCCATATCTGATGCCAGAAATCGGATAGTTCCAGACGTCCGTTGGCAAGACCCTGCACCACGATAGCCGATGCCTGGACACCGACATTTCCTCCCGTTCCTCCGATCAGGGGGATAAAGAATGCCAGAGCTGTCACCGCAGCGATCTGGGCCTCAAAGCCACCAAGAATCAAAGAATTGACAATACCCCCGATGATTCCGATGAGCAACCAGGGCAGACGCGCTTTTGTCTGCGACCATACGGAGTCATCGGCATCAATATCAGAGGAGATACCTGACGCGAGCTGATAGTCACGCTCACTCTGCTCGCGCACCTCATCCATCACGTCATCCACCGTGATCTGACCCACAAGCCTGCCGATACTGTCGATAACAGGCATGGCAACAAGGTCATACTTCTCGAAATCAATCGCCACATCCTCAATCGGAGTGTCGGCCTTGACGGCCACCGGATCTGTCTCCATCACATGCTTGATCTTGGAAACAGCCGGATGAGTGATCATCTTTTTCAGGGGGAGCACACCCTTCAGACGATCGTCATCATCTACGACATAGACGTAATATATGTCATCAAGATCTTCTGCCTGATGCCTCATCTCCTTGAGGCACTCCGGCATGGAGAGGTTTTCGTTGACTTTGATGAACTCGGTGCCCATCATACCTCCGGCCGTATCCTCATCATATTGCAGCAGGTCGACGATGTCGCCAGCCTGCTCCATATCCTCGATATTCTGGATCACCTCCTCGCGGTCCTCCTCATCGAGTTCCTGAATCAGATCCACCGCATCGTCCGTATCGAGCAGATCAATGAAATGACCGATCTGCTCCGGATCCATCCCCTCGAGAAGTTTCTTACGGTCCTCCTCATCGAGTTCCATGAGCACATCAGCCTTCTTCTCCTTATCCTCGATGAGATTGAAGGCCCACTCGGCCTCCTTGAGACTCAGGCTTTGGAAAAGCTCGGCAATATCGGCAGGATGAAGTTCATTGAAAGCCTTGCGGGCTCCCACCTCATCGCCGTTCTCTATCATCTCTTCGATTTTCTCGATATCTTCATCATTAAGATCTTTCATCTTCTACCGCGTCTTGAAAAGTTAGGAATCAATAGTGGAAAGAGGAGCCTCCGAGAAATTCCCGGAGGAGGGAGGTGAAGGGAACCTGCTCTGCAGGGATGGCCTTGAAATAATCCAGGAACCTGAGCAGACGTATCGCCTCCGTATATTGCGGAGAGGCATGAGGCACGCTGCGCAAAAGCGGCTCGGCATAATCCTTCATCACGCCAAGTTCAAAAATAAGGGAGGAATTGAATGTGGCATCAGCATTCTCTCCGAATGGGAAGATCCACTTCTCCTCTCCGCGCCTCACACTGGGCCAGCGCCTGATAGTCTCGGCAGCTGCGATATGACGGTATTTATGATCCCTCACGATGCGCCTGAGCAGGCGGTTGTCGGATGTCGAGATCCAGTTATGGTCATCGATTCGGAGAGTGGTGAGAGCGGATACATAAATCTTGAAAAGATGACGCGGATCGATCGAAGAGGTCAACTCCGGATTCAGGCCGTGTATCCCCTCGATGATCAGCACATCGTTCGCTTCAAGTCTTAGTGGCCGTGGAGTCTCGATGCGCCGGCCATGCTCGAAACTGTAGGTCGGCAGGTTTATCTCCTCTCCCGCCAGAAGTTTCTCAAGATCAGAATTGAATCGTGGAAGATCAAGCGCATACAGACTCTCGAAATCATAATCTCCGGTCTCATCCACAGGGGTTTTCTCCCTGTCGACAAAATAATCATCAAGGGAGATAAGCTTAGGTCGGATCAGATTTGTCATCAGTTGCACGGCCAGCCTCTTCCCGGAGGTGGTTTTCCCGGAAGATGACGGACCGGCTATCATGACTATACCGGCCTCTCCCTCCGCACGACGCCGCGCGATCTCATCACTTATGCGCCCCATGAGCTTGTCATGAAGAGCCTCAGCCACATTTATCAGATCCGCGGTGCGGCCATGCTCTATCACCCGGTTGAGCTCTCCGACATTCGACACCCCTATCGTGCGGTTGAAAGCCAGATGATCTGTAAATGCCTTATACATCTTCTCCTGTACGATAGGACTGGCGGGAATCTCCGGACGCAGAGGATCCCTACCCAAAAGAAGGAAACCATCCTGATATGGAATCAGATTGAAAACCTCCAGATAGCCGGAAGATGGAGCCAGAGGGCCATAATAACTGTCGGCCACCTCCCCCAGGGTATAGTAGGGCACATAAAGGTGATTGATGGTCTCAAGGAGTTCCACCTTGTCATCAAGACCCTCACGGCGGAATATGTCGGTCACCTCCTCGGTGGTTTTCTCATGACGTAGAAATGGCAGGTTCTCCCTCACAATCTCCTCCACCCTTCCCTTTATCAGGGCCACAGTCTCCGGAGTGATATCCACAGCCTTTCCCTCCCTGTCGAGTATACGGCAATAATACCCCTTGGAAATTGAGAGTTCGATACGCAACCGGCGTTCCGGCATAAGATTGGAAACTGCCTTGTAGAGCACCATGCAAAGTGAACGGATATACACATCACGTCCAGGACGACTGGTATCCGCAAGAAACTCCACCTGCTTCGGATAGTACACAGGAAAGCGGAGAGCTTCCGTCTTGTTGTTGACAAGAGCGCAGATCGGTCTGAATCCGAGTTCAGCTTCCAATTCCGATGCCAGCTTCAGAAGGGAATCTCCCCCCTCGACATCTATGTCGCGTCCTAAATTCTTGCAAAATATCTTTATGGTATTCATGGTGCAGATGATTGGAAAATACATGTAAGGGAATGCCGGTTTCCCTTAGATGCAAAATTAATAAAATTTAAGTAAGTTTGAGAAATTACTTACCAAATTGAGGGTACGCATCCCAAATTTTGATTATTCCTCATCCGTAAATACACACAAAATGAATAAGTAGTTGTTAAAAATTAATCGGTATATTATAGTTGATAATCTTGAACAATAAAACTGGTTCTTTTTATATGTTCATTAATTTTTACCACTACTTATAATTACATCGATAATATTTTGCACCCTTTCATGATTTTGTCACAGCACAAAAATTTCCTCAATATTTTATCACCTGATGACAAATTCTTCCTGCATAAGATTCTTTCTATATCCGGGCGGCGGTTTCACCGCTCGCTGATCTGCAACTCCGTAGCTGTCTTCTCGCGCATATACCTACCGCGGGTTCCACTTCGTTTCACCCACGGCTACCCACAGCATCGCGGTTCCACCGCTCAACCCCGACACCACACACGGATACTACCTTGACACCCATGACTGACCAATACCGCAACAGAGCGGTGAAACCGCGATACTGTGGTTAGCCGTGGGTGGAGCGAAGCGAAGCCCTCGGTTACAAATATCGTGGCGGACAGCTACGGAGTCGCCAACCGGCGAGCGGTGGAACCGCCGCCCCGAAGCAATAATACTTATCAACCAGACCGATTATCTGCTGCATGGGTAATTGGAGAAACTCTCTGCCGATTTTCTCAATAACGGTGGTTTCTCAGAAAGGATGAGCCGCCTGCGCAAACTAAACCGAGGGCACCACCGACCTTAAGGCCCTTAGTCACTTTAGAGACCTTAAGGACCATAAGGACTTTAGAGCCTTTAATGACCCTAAAGCCCGCTTCTTAATTTTTGAGAATTAAATTTTGCAGATTTTTTGGCTGAATCAAAAAGAATTATTACCTTTGCAGTCGCAAAATGCGCATTCCGTATCTTCATAAGGGAGATTTTAGGATGGCAGTTGCATCAAGTGGCCCATTCGTCTATCGGTTAGGACGAGAGATTTTCATTCTCTAAAGAG
>CAZCJC010000014.1:0-55402 GCA_964499025.1 uncultured Sangeribacter sp. | reverse complement strand
AAAGATTCCGACTTAGCGGAATAATAAACAGAATTAAATGGAATAAAACTAAATGCTATGTAACCCGCGGTATTAATGAAGAGATTAATCACTATTTTGGGAGTCTTTTTCAGATTAGACTGAATAAGTTTAGCTTGCTATACAATTAAAGATGAGGACGGAAGTAGAACTCCATAAGCAATTTTAGCATTCTTTAATCTCCCTTTATTAGATTAATTATTTCTGTGAGCTAAGTAGATTATTATATTAAATGTCTATCCTTTCTTGATTCTACGGTATTCCGATGGAGAAATACCCATTATTTTTGCAAATAGGCGAGAAAAATAATAAGAATCTGAAATACCTATCTTATAACACAACTGATTGATTTTAAGATCTGTAAAATCCAATAGGTCACATGCCTTTTTTATCCGTAACTGATTGAAATAATTCAAGGGAGCTAAGCCTGTTCTCTTGGTGAATAATGAAGAAAAATGGGAGGAGGAATAACCGGTGAAGGCAGCCAGATCCGACAAACGAAGGGGTTTCTCAATATTTTCCTTCATATACCTGATAGCCGCTTCCGCTACATCGTTTTCCTCCGAGCCTCCCAATGCCCGATAAACTCCAAGATATCTCAACGAACCTAAAAAATGATGGAGAGCAGAACAGGAATACAATAAATTTTCAATTGAAAAGCCGTTTTCCAATGTTGTCAGAATCTCTTCAAACATTTCTATCCTTCTCTCTATCCTGGACCTCATTCCCGGCCTGATTTCCTTTATTTCTACAGAGGGTGGAAAAAATTCTCCCGCCAAAGAACCTTTGAAATGAATCCAATAAATAGTCCATGGCTCACTCGTATCCGAGCCATAAGAATGTGACATCCCGGCCGGAATCACAAAATAACTGTCTGCTACCACCCTCTTTACATTTCCCGACACCTCAATCCAACCACTACCTTTTACACAATATATGAGTATGTATTCGGATATTGACTCAGAGCGACTTCGGAAATGATGAGCCGCTTCCGGATAATAGCCAATATCCGTAATATGTAGCGCACTTCCGATTGGATGTTGCTCCATCATTCTTATTGAAGCAGGTGGAAGTGTAATCGATCTCTCTCCTCTGAACCCTTCCTTGATTTTCAACATGAATTTATACTTTCAACTCATTTAACCATATTTCCTACAAATATAATAATATAGTCCATCTTTTAATCATTCCTATCTATTTTTTTATAATTATAGTAATTATACTTTTGTGAAGAATTATAATTTTCATCTTTATATCCGGTTATGAATTCCAAGTCACATATATCTATTCTCTTTTTAATTCTTTCCCAACTTTTTATTAATCCAATTTGTTTCGGGAAAATTTCATCATCAAAAAATACCATTGATATTTCAGAGAAATGGACTGTCGAATTGCAAGATATTCCGGGTCGCCATGTTATTAGTCTTCCCGGCACAACTGATGATGCCGGGTTGGGAATTCCTGACTCTCTGACTCCGCAGCTCCGGAAACCCCAGTTACTCCATCTGACAAGAAAAAATAGATTCGTCGGAACAGCTAAATATACAAAAGATATCAATATTCCGGGCTCTATGGCAGATAAGCCGTTAAGGTTAATCCTGGGCAGAGTGATGTGGGGAAGTAAACTCTTTATCGATGATAAGCAAATCGGCATTCCAAACGAAAGCCTCACAACTCCACATGTATTTATCATCAACAACGGTCTTAAAGAGGGGGCCCATAAGATTACTCTTGAAATTGATAATTCAAGATTATACGACATCTCTGTCAATAACCTTGCTCACAGTTATACTGATGATACTCAGATCATGTGGAATGGAATTCTTGGCGATATGATTATAGAAGCTATTCCTGAAATTGAGATTTCTAATATCAAGATATATCCTGATATAAAGGAAAGTATGATTAAAGTTGAGGCTATTCTGTCAAGTAATCTGAAGAAAGCTAAAAATTGTCAGTTAAAATATCAACTTTCCGGAATTCCAGGTGAGCCAATTTCACGCTCCATGCCAATACATGTTAAACCCGGCTCCGAAACTATCTCGTTTTCAATAAACGAAAAACGTTTTTCCGATTGTTTATGGTCAGAATTTTCACCTAATCTTCTTGAAATACAACTATCATTAGATAAGTGGAAGAACGTGAAGACTCAGACATTTGGAATGAGAGAATTCAAATCTGACAAAAATAACCTCTCTATTAATGGAGAGCCTTTATTTCTTAGGGGGACACTGGAATGTTGCATTTTCCCTCTCACCGGTTATCCTCCAATGGATGAAAAGGGATGGGAAAAGGTGTTTCTGACAGCTAAAGAATGGGGATTGAATCATTTACGCTTCCACTCTTGGTGCCCACCGGATGCCGCATTCAGGGTCGCTGACAGATTGGGATTCTATCTTCAAATAGAATGCCCCCTATGGGAAACTTCAATTTCATCCGACAGCATAGGTAGAAATGGTGAAAGGAAAAGATTCATAAGAGAGGAGTTCGAAAGAATATCTGACACCTATGGAAATCATCCATCTTTTTGCATGATGACTGTCGGAAATGAACTCCAAAGCGATTTCGATTGGATAAACCGAATGGTATCGCATATGAGGGAATATGATCCCAGACATTTATATGCTGCCACATCTTTTACATTCGGAAAGAATCACGGTGGACATGCCGAACCATTTGATCAGTTTATCGTAACACAATGGACAGATGACGGATGGGTAAGGGGTCAAGGAATTTTTGACGAAGAAGCTCCTGCATTCGACCGCAATTATTTCTCTGCAACAAGAAACCTTACAGTTCCTCTCGTCTCTCATGAAATAGGCCAATATGCAGTTTATCCCGATCTGGCAGAAATAGAGAAATATACAGGCGTATTAGATCCACTTAATTTTAAGGCAATAAAGGAAGATCTAATATCTAAAGGAAGATTACACAAAGCTCCCGAATATCTAAAGGCCTCCGGGAAATTAGCCGAGATATTATACAAGGAGGAACTCGAAAGAGCCCTCAAGACTCCTGGGTGTAGTGGAATTCAGCTCCTCGGACTTCAGGACTTTCCCGGTCAGGGAACTGCCCTCGTAGGCCTTGTTAATGCTTTCTGGGAATCCAAAGGAATCACTGACCCTGACCGATTCAGACAATACTGTTCTCCCACGGTGCCACTCTTATACTTCCCAAAAGCCGTATATACCGATAAAGATACTTTCACGGCTAAAATTGAGCTGGCAAACTATCAGCGGGTTAACTTGGATTCTATAGAGACTTTATGGAGAATTAAAGATAAGAGCATAATCATGGGGGAAGGAAAATTCATTAATACAGATCTTAGGAATGGGAATAACCAGATCGGCTCTATTTCTCTCCCTCTAACAGAAATTACTAAGCCTTCTCAACTTGAGATTGAGGTAATTGTTCCTCACTTGGGAGCAAGTAATTCATGGAACATCTGGGTATATCCTGAGAAAAGTATAAGATCCTGCAAAGATGAATTATTCGCTAAAAATCACCCTGATTTCCTGATAACAGATAGTCTGGAAGATGCCATATCAGCATTAGATCAGGGAAAGAATGTTATTTTCTCCCCTTCTCCACAAAATATTGACGGTTCAAAAAGTAAGTTCGTCCCTGTTTTCTGGAGTCCTGTACACTTCCCTAAAGAGGCTGGTGGGATGGGAATTCTATGTGATCCCGAGCATCCCGCTTTCAGCGAATTTCCAAACGATGGCCATACGGATTGGCAATGGTGGCATCTGATTAAGAATTCGAAAACTTTAGACTTAACCGAGATTGAAAAAGATGTTTTCCCTATCGTAGAAATGGTTGATAATTTCACTACGAATCGTCCTCTCTCGCTCCTTTTTGAAACCCGGTGCAGCAAAGGGAAACTTCTATTCAGCACAATGGACCTGTTGAGTGATGACGCATTGGAAGATCCGGCCACCGGCGCCCTTCTTCACAGTCTGATAAACTATATCAGTTCTCAAGAATTCAATCCTTCAACAACATTGTCTGTTTCAAATCTTCGCAAATTGGTCTCCCCTCTCTCCGAAAAATAATAGAGAAATGCTATTCCCAGCATTTCTCTATTATAAGATCAGATGAAACTTCATATACTCTTGGGATTCCTGAAGATGCAAAGAGATTATAAACTTTTCTGGTATCCTGTGCCGAATAAGGAAGACTCAGATTATGTTCAACCCAATAAGACGATATCGATTCATCATTCTCCTCTCTTGATATACAAATATACCGGGGAGCATCCTCCTGTGATAGCGACTGCTCATAAGCAGTCTGAATTTTAGGCAAAGCATTTCTACAATCTTGACAGGTTGTAGAGAAAAAAATTATTATGCTCCTTCTTCCCTCCAAAGACCTTGAAGTCACTATCCCTCCATCATTCATAACAATCCTGAATTCCGGGATATGGTCGCCGGGCTGAAGCGACCATGCCGGCTCATCCTTGTCAGTGATGCAGCCACAAAACAGAAAAAGAAAGATTAGCCCTAATATTGTTTTATTCCACATCTTAGTATATCAAATTTTAGATAGATTCTTAAACTGAAGTAAATTAACCGATTCCCTTAAAAGTAGCCTAAACTAATTTTTTTGTAGACGCTTATAACTTTCGTAAATTATTTAACTTCTTTACTTATTAAGCGGACGCTGCATCAAAATAAGGAAATTTTGACACAGCGTTCATATGATTTCAAGAAAATTCAAATTCCTTAGGGCTGATAAAGGAACCGTTTTATCGATCGTTTGGGTGTCTTTTCAAACTCCTCATTCATGATCTTCATGGATTTGACTTTGCTATATCCCGGAAGTTCCTGATTCAACGTCTCAAGGTTCTCATTCATGATCTTTTCGATACCATCATGACTTATCTTCTCCTTTTCCACGAGCTCCATATCCGGATAAATTAATGCTTCAAGCTCCCCCTTGTGATCAATTACAAGTGATTCGGCAACATAAGGGAGATTGTTGAGCTTCTGCTCTATCTCTTCCGGATATATATTTTGACCCGAGGGGCCAAGAATCATGGTCTTAGACCTTCCAAGAATCGTGATGAAACCATCCTCATCGATTACTCCCATATCCCCCGTATTCATCCAGCCTGAATCATCGGGCATAACTTCCTTGGTGGCATCTTCATTCTTGTAATATCCCTGCATCACATTTTCACCCTTAACCCAAATATTCCCGGGAATATGTGATGGGTCAGGAGAATCTACCTTCACCTCCATCCTATCCACTATCCTTCCAACGGAATGAGATTTGGTTTCTGATGATGGAGCATATGTCAGAAGCGGCCCACACTCAGTCATTCCATATCCCACAGTAACGGGAAACTCTATACGTTTTAGGAATTTCTCAACTTCTGCGTTTAAAGGAGCACCACCTACTATAATCTCCTTCAGATTTCCCCCGAAAGCCTCCATCAAATTATTCTTGACCTTGTCAAGAAGTTTATCATCAACAATAGGAATGTGGAGAAGCATCTTCATCATAGGCTTTTCAAGAACAGGAAATACCTTATTTCTGATAATCTTTTCAAGAATCAAAGGAACTGTGATGATCAGTTTAGGTCTAACTTCGCTGAAAGCCTTCAATATGATTTTAGGAGACGGAAGTTTTGTAAGGAAATTAAGATGACAACCCTTGCAGAATGGATGCAAGGATTCGATAGTCATACCATAAAGATGTGCAAGAGGAAGCATATTTACTATTCCGTCTCCGGATTTCAACCAATCCAGATTGTCGAGACAATATCTTACATTACTCCATAAAGAGCGGTATGGAAGCATCACCCCCTTCGACATTCCAGTCGAACCGGAAGTATAATTAATAATCGCAAGCTCTTCAGGCTCATCTTCATAAAATTTCACATTCTCTTTCGTGAAACTATAGGGAAACTCCTTTCCGAAATATTCATTTAGATTATTTCTGGCATCTGTAAGTTTCTCACTGCGCGACAGAGGCATTCCGAATTCACTGATAAAGATAGCTCCTTTCAGTTCCGGAAGTGATTTCTCATCAAGATTCTCCCATATCGCTGCGTCAACAAAAAGAAGTTTCGCGCCGCTGTGGTTCACAAGATAATGGATCGTATCGGGCTTAAACTCATGAAGAATAGGTACAGCCACGACTCCCGAAGAGAGACACGACAGCAATGTAACCACCCAATTGGATGAATTCTTTCCGCAGATTGCAACTCGATCACCTTTCTTCACTCCTGCGGCTTTAAAAATGATATGAAGTTTGGCAATGGTCTCTGCCACATCTTTATACTGGTAATTTATCCCTCCCATATCGGAGAGTGCCATATGATCCCAGTTCTTCTTTATTGAATCTTCAAGCAGTAAATTCAATGATTTTGCTCTGTCTTTCATAGTTTATAGTTTAATCGGTTAAGATTGATTCAAGGCGGCTTCTTATCTGTGAAGCATTCTCTCCTCGACTGATAATTGTACCATCCGGATCAATCAATATATGATATGGAATTCCTGAAAATCCGTAAATATCATAGGGAATCTTCTGAGTGTTATACAGAACCTTCCAAGGAATCTCCTTTTTATTTACCATAGCATCTGTATCCTCACTCTTATCCCTTACTGCTACCCCGACAATTTCAAAACCTTTATCTCCAAAATCTGAATGCAGACTCATAAGTTCAGGTAATTCTTTAATGCAATAGGGACACCAGCTCGCCCAGAAATCAATAAGAGTGTATTTCCCGGGAGTGACATACGACGATAACCATACCTTTTCTCCCTTGGAGTTTTCACCTTCAAAATCGGTATACTTCATCCCCGGTCCTGTCATCGCCCTATGGCGAGCGAAGTTCTCATAATATTTCACTTTCGGAGAAATACGGAATGCTTCAGGGGCAAGCCTGAGGAAACTATCCACTTTCTGTGGTTCTGCATATTTCATCCACTCAACGCCGAAATATGCACCCAGAACATTCTCTCGGTTCTCATTATATCTCTTCTCTGCATAATCGGTATAAAGAACCATATCATCCAGATTCTCTATGGAATCCATAGTTGAAAGCATCCCTGCAAACTTATCATTCAGTGGAGAACCGGTTGGGACACTCATGGAATCTGCAAGCACCACCATTCCTTTCTCCATAATGTAATATGCACGGATCCGGCCATCTATCACAATCTGAGTGAAAAGAGGGAACTTAATGGAATCATTCTCCTCTGTTTCGAATTCCGCCTTCCCATCCTTGATCACATCAGATGCCAGAATTACTGAATCTGAGTAACTGATCAACTCTACAGTCTTCCCTTCATATCTCTCAGGAAAATTCATCTCTATCTTGCTCTTTTCCTTACATGCCGTAAATGACATTGAAATTAATGCTGAAAAGAAATATGATAATGCTTTTTTCATTCTGATTTTAGGTTATAATACTTTAAAGATTCAAAAACAAATGAATCAAAATCCACCTATACAATTAATAACAACCGAAGTATGCCATAAGGTTCAACTTCTTGTCAGTTTGTCCTATCAGTGGAGTTCGGAAAACTTCTAAATATGGGAAGCTATCTTCTTATTTATTCACCATTATCTGAAGCACTAATCTATCAGTCTCACTCATAGCCTCTCTCCCGATTGAGGTGAGGTTATGGATTGTTGTATCGATGTCATCACTGATGATTCCTTCACTTGAACTCACACATTTACCGTTCATAGCCAACATAGCCGACATTACGGCGGTTGACACGCCGGAGGAAATCTTCATGGCACACGCCGGTTTGGCTCCATCACAAATCATCCCCGTAAGATTGGCCACCATATTCTTTATTGCTGCACAAACCTGATTGAAATCTCCACCCATAAGATATACCAGACCCGCAGAAGCTCCCGTTGAAGCTACGACACATCCGCATAATGCGGATAGTCTCCCTAAACTTTGCTTTATATATATGCTTGTGAGATGACTCAGAATCAATGCCCTTATCCTCTGCTCCTCGGTGGCTTGGATATCATCAGCATAACACACCACCGGCATGGTGGCAGTGATGCCTTGATTACCACTCCCTGAATTCGACATTACAGCTATGGGAGCTCCACCCATTCTTGCATCGCAAGCCGCTGAGGTCATAGACATGATATGCTCCAATGGCGAGGAGCCAAATAATGACTGTCCCCCTGATATTATGGTTGATCCCAATGAATGCCCATATTTCCCGGTAAGTCCTATATTTGCGGCAGCTCTATTGAGTTTCTGGGCCTCAAGTATAAAAGATATCTTATCCAGAGGAGCATTCATTGCAAAATCATATACCAGAGATGCATTAAGCTTTATATCCTCCTCGTTGGTGTCAGCCCGTTCCCTATCAACTCTTGCATCCAGGAGTATTTCACCATTTTTTTCAAGGTAAATGAAATTCTGGTGAGATTCAGAAATGACTGCTCTGGCATGTCTACCCTCACTCTCCACCACAACATCAATATATAGATTTGACGGCGAATTCTGACAATGTGAAATCTTTATCCTATCTTCTGAAATATATTTCTTACCTTTTATAAGAGCTTCTGAATCGACATCTTTTAGAACTTCCAGTCCATATGCGGATTTTCCCACAAGTGCCCCAAGTGCAACCGCAATAGGCAGACCTATCATTCCTGTCCCCGGAATTCCGACTCCCATTGCATTCTTTATTATGTTACCGCTTAACGACAGCGAGATCTTTTCAGGCAAGGAGTCCAGAAGTTCAGTCGCCTTTGCCACACACAGTGACACAGCGGCCGGCTCAGTACATCCTATGGCTGGGACAACCTCCCTCTTTATCAATCTTACAATGGAATCTATAGTATTATTATCCATAATCTTAGATTTTATGTCATAGAGGTAGCTGACCATTTTTACTCTGTTCTATCTTTTTGTTTCGCCAGCAATTGCGACATACAGACATATACCTTTCATTACCTCCGATCTCGACCTGCTCTCCTTCGGTGATGATTTCACCTCGTCCATCTATACGGGCATTGACGATCGTTTTTCTACCGCAATTACACGTAGACTTGATTTCATCTATCGTATCGGCAATCTCAAAAAGTCTGCGAGAGCCCTCAAACAGACATGTACGGAAATCCGTACGAAGTCCGTAACATATCACATTGATGCCGAATGTATCAACTACGCGTGCTAACTGATCCACCTGCTCCGCTTTAAGAAACTGCGCCTCATCCACAAGTATCCATGCAGGATGAGGTTTTCTTTCTGCTATCATACTCCTTATTAATTCGAACATATCCGTATCGCGATATATCCAGCTACATTCTCTTTCAATACCTATCCTGCTACGGATTACATTTTTCTTTTCTCGAGTATCGAGCGATGGCTTAAAACAGAGATAGGCCATTCCTCTCTCTTCAAAATTATATGCTGTGGTCAACAACAGTGCCGTTTTGGCCGACCCCATTGTTCCATATCTGAAATAAAGCTTACCAATCATATTGCGAATTTACAAAAATCCATCAACAAATCAGCAATTAATTTTCAGAAGAAATTGTTAAAATGATTGAGACCCATACATACCCCTTTTTAACCCCACAAATTAGGTACAAAATACCCCTATTTAGGGAATCTATAAGTATAATTGTTAATATTTGTTAAATCAATATGATTTTTTGGGACTCTTCTAACAAATTTCTTGTACAAGCGTTATATTTACAGCGAATTTCTTTAATTCCTAAGAATATTAACAAAAAACGCTTATAGGTCGAAAAAACGATACCGTATTTCCATCATCGTTTGAGCCCAATTGAAAGGAGGTTCCATTATGGCAAATGTAAACGTTATTTCTGTAAATCCTGCGCAAAAAACATTAGGCGCTCTTCATCCGGAGATGCTTGACAAAGTGGCACGTGGATGCCGAGTTTCAAATGCATCTTCAGAATCAGGCATTAAAACTGCTGTTAATTTATTTTTCGGAATCAGTAAAAATTCTTTATCGGTTTCCGGAAAAATGTTTGCTGCAAGGCTAATTGCTTCAGCATGGTTTATCATGACCGGCATTGCTCTGGGGATTGACTTCTCCCTCTTTAACACAGGTGCTGTAAGCATCATATTAGGAAGCATGATATTCCTTGGCTTATTCTCAAGGGTTTCGTCATTGACTGCCGCTACTATTTTAGTTACATCAATTTCGATGACCGACGTTCTCTCAATGGATTTCGCCTCATTTATATCAATACACTCAATACAGATTCTATCCGCTGCCGTTTGCCTCATAGTTGCTGTAATGGGTCCTGGCTTTTATTCAATTGATCAGCTTATTCGTCGCTCAATATTCAAAGGAATAAAGAAATATAACAAGAATCGTGCTGCACACTCTGCTGAGATGCGACTTTCCTACAAAGCATTCCAGTATGCTGACCGTATTTGATTAAAAGATTGCATAAAATAAGGTCATAACCAAAAGGTTATGACCTTATTTTATTTTACAACATTTGGAAAGGTTAATTCTAAAAATTCTGCCCTAACTACAATAAATTATTTAAGTCATTGGTAAAAATTTAATGAAGAAATAAATCTGAGAGAAAGAGCCTACTCCGGTATCCGACTGAATGACAAGGCAAAAAAATCCAAACAAGAACCAGTTTTATGGTTCAAGATTATCAACTGCCTCAAGCCGATTAATTTCAACCAACTACTTATTGTAAGTCTTGCAATATGCTTTAATAGCGCATTCCATACACTCCGGCTTTCTTGCCTTGCATACATATCTTCCATGCAGGATGAGCCAATGATGTGCTGTTGACAGGAGATCTTCAGGAATATATTTTACAAGAGTCCTCTCCGTTTCCAAAGGGGTCTTTGAATTATTAGTCAAACCAATGCGGTTGCTCACCCTGAACACATGTGTATCAACTGCCATTGCCGCCTTATTCCATACTACGGCCAGCATTACATTCGCTGTCTTCCGTCCCACTCCTGGAAGCTTCATAAGGTTATCAATATCTGTCGGCATCTCCCCTCCGAACTCATCAGTCAATACCTGTGCTGCCTTTATAAGATGGCGCGTTTTATTATTGGGGAACGTAACACTTTTGATATATTCATACACCTCCTCCTCAGTGGCTGCAGCCAAAGATGCAGGGTCAGGAAATCGTTCAAACAAAGGTGGTGTCACGATATTTATTCGTTTATCCGTACACTGGGCTGACAGGATAACGGCTAATAAAAGATGAAACGGAGTGTCATAATGCAACTCCGTTTTAGGCTCAGGCATAATCTCCCTAAAAATTGAGATCACACCCTCATATCTCTCTCTTATAGTCATAAGATACCTCTATTATCGGGCAGATTCAAACTCCCTTAAGAATCTTACATCATTCTCACTGAACATCCGCAAATCTTTAACCTTGTATTTCAGATTAGTGATTCGCTCAATTCCCATTCCGAATGCATAACCTGAATAAATTTCAGGATCAATGCCACAGGATTTGAGAACGTTCGGGTCAACCATTCCACATCCGAGAATCTCAACCCATCCGGTCCCTTTGCAGAATGCACACCCCTTGCCTCCACAAATATCACAGCTGATATCCATTTCAGCTGAAGGCTCTGTAAAGGGGAAATAAGAGGGACGGAGGCGAATCTTGGTTTCAGGCCCGAACATCTGGCGGGCGAATCCGAGTAACACCTGTTTTAAATCTGCAAATGAAACATTTTTGTCTATATAAAGGCCCTCGATCTGATGGAAGAAACAATGCGCGCGAGCAGATATAGCCTCATTTCTATAAACACGTCCGGGACATACAATTCGGATCGGGGGTTGAGTCTTCTCAATAACCCTTGTCTGAACAGATGATGTGTGTGTACGCAGAAGAATATCCGCCGGGTTTCGGGAAATGAAGAATGTATCCTGCATATCTCGAGCTGGATGATCGGGAGCAAAATTCAATGATTCGAAAACATGCCAGTCATCCTCAATTTCCGGGCCCTCAGCAATTGTGAAACCCATGCCAGCAAATATCTCAAGCATCTCATTTTTCACTATTGAAAGAGGATGACGTGTTCCTAACTCATATGGAGTTGCTGTTCTGGTCAGGTCTATTGCCTCCAATTCGGCATCCGAACCATTTGCAAAACTCTCTTTAAGTTGAGCAATCTTCTCTGTAGCAATATTCTTGAGCTCATTAATTTTCTGACCTACCTCGCGTTTCTGATCTGCAGCAACGTTACGGAAATCTGCCATAAGCAACGATATGGCTCCCTTCTTACTGAGATATTTGATTCTCAGTTCCTCTACCTCAGGTATGGATGACGCGGTTACTGCGGTTATCTCTTCTTTAAGTGCTTTAATCTTATCGAGCATCGTATTTTCTTATTTATTGAAGTTGACCTAACAACTCAAGTGCAAAAATACTATTTTTTTTATACTTTTGAAAATAATTAAGCGTTAGAACATTTAAGTTAGTAGCTCGCAGAAATTAATGAATAGATAAAACGCCGTTATTTTGAGTTAATTTCGGTTTTGGCTGAAGGAGCATAGCGGGCTATGTGACTGAAGGCAAGACCGAAAGTAATACAAAAGAACAAGTTTGAGCATTCATTAAGCTCATTTTATTTACATTAATTAATTTTTGTGAGCTACTTATGTTTGAGAAATTAACTATTAGTTATTTTTGGAATTTGAGCGCGTGGATTGATTCCTTTAGGGAATATCATCGCGGTATATACCCCTGAGCTAAGGGAACAAATGCAATGTTCAAAAACAAAACAACGTTAGATTCAATGTTAAGCTTACGAAAGTGATAATATAAACTCATTTTGAAAATCCACTAATAATGAAAATATATAAATAGCAGGAAATATGAAATGCAAAATCAATAAAATTTGCTCTCTGGCCCAGGCCTTTCTGATTGCTGCCGGCCTCACATTGCTCGGTGTTTTCATCAGCCAAGGACTTGGAAAGATTTCTTCAAACCAAAGAGTTGTATCGGTAAGAGGATTGTGTGAAAGAGAATATGAAGCCAACAAAGTTACATGGCCTATAGTGAGTAAATCTGTAGGTAATGATCTTCCTACCCTTTATAAAGAGATAGAAAATACTAACCGGGCTATTATAACATTCCTCAAAGAGAATGGCATTTCCGAATCGGAATATGCAGTAAATGCTCCCTCTGTGAGCGACCTACAGGCAGACACATACGGAAACCAGACAGTGCCTTACCGTTACAGTGTGACTACAGTAGTAGTCGTCACCTCCTCACAAGTTAAGAAGATAACAGAACTCATGAGAGAGCAGACGAAACTCATGCAGCAGGGTATTGCGATAGTTGCTGGAAACTATCAGTATCAGACTCTTTATGAATTCACCGACCTCAATAAGATAAAACCAGAGATGGTGGCCGAAGCAACCAAAAATGCGCGTGAGGCTGCAAATAAGTTTGCCGAAGATTCCGACAGCAAATTAGGTAAAATCAAATCTGCCACTCAGGGACAATTCTCAATTGAGGATAGGGATCAATATACACCCTACGTAAAGAGGATAAGAGTTGTCTCTACCATTCAATATTTCCTTAAAGACTGATCAGAAACCCCTATAATATTCCAAAAAATCACCCTCATTATATAGCAACAGAGGCGGATCTCTCGGGATCCGCCTCTGTCTCATTATAGAAAAGGTATTATCAATTCTTACGGAGTGCTTCCTCTTCAGGTGTTAACTCAGGATCTACGCCCCAATTCTGTTGAGAAAGACGCTTGTAGTTGTTATAACGCCATTTTGCATTTGCCTTAGCAGCAGCAAAAAGCTCATCTGCATCCTGGGGGAACATCTTATAAAGAGATGCGAAACGAACCTCACCCTTCAGGAAATCTTCGAACTTATCCCAATCCGGCTCTTTACTGTCGAGAGTGAACGGATTCTTACCTTCATTCTCCACTGCAGGATTGTAACGCCAGAGCTGCCAGTAACCGCATTCTACTGCCTGTTTCTCCTCTTCCTGGCTATGACCCATGCCCTTCTTGATACCGTGGTTGATACAGGGGGCATAAGCGATAATCAAAGATGGTCCATCATATGCCTCAGCCTCACGAATTGCCTTAAGAGTCTGAGCATTGTCTGCACCCATGGCAACCTGGGCTACGTACACATATCCATAAGTGGTGGCGATAAGACCGAGATCTTTCTTACGGATTCTCTTTCCTGCTGCAGCAAACTTAGCTATTGCGCCAATTGGTGTAGATTTTGACGACTGACCTCCGGTATTTGAGTAAACCTCTGTATCAAGAACGAGGATATTCACATTCTTTCCGGATGCGATTACATGGTCAAGACCTCCGAAACCTATATCGTAGCTTGCTCCGTCACCTCCGACTATCCACTGACTACGTTTTGTGAGATAATGACGCAAATTAACGATTGTCTTGCAAGTTTCACACTTGTCGGCATTCTTCTTTGCAGCCTCTGCGAACTCATAACCGAGATCATGAGAAAGCTTAGCATCATTCCTGTTTTCATACCAAGCCTTGGCAGCTGCACGAAGTTCTGCGGGAGCCTCCTCATTGGCTTCAAGTTTCTTGCAGATATCTTCAAGACGAGCGCGCATCTTCTCGTATCCGAGATACATTCCGAGTCCAAACTCGCAGAAATCCTCGAACAGGGAATTTGCCCATGCCGGACCATGGCCGTTCTCATCCGTAGTATAGGGAGTTGACGGTACTGAGCCGGAATAGATGGAAGAACATCCCGTTGCATTGGCAACCATCTGGTGATTTCCGTACAACTGTGAAATAAGTTTCAGATATGGAGTCTCACCACAACCTGAACATGCGCCGGAGAATTCAAATAACGGTTGAGCGAACTGGCTGTTCTTAGCATTCAGGGTGATATCTACGAGGTCTGCTTTGCTCTTAACGTTCTTAACAAGCCAATCCCAGTTCTTCTGCTGATCGAGCTGGCTTTCTTCCGGAACCATCGTGAGGGCTTTGTTACCCTTCTTACCCGGACAAACATCAGCACAGTTTCCGCAACCGAGACAGTCAAGTACATCAACCTGCTGAACAAATCTCATACCAGCCATAGTCTTACCGATTGCGGGGATAGAATGCTCCTCTCCGAACGGTGCTTTTTCTGCCTCCTCGGGAGTAAGTACGAACGGACGGATACATGCATGAGGACAAACAAATGAACATTTGTTACACTGTATACAGTTCTCCGGATTCCACTCGGGTACAAATGCTGCCACACCACGCTTTTCATAAGCTGCAGTACCCTGCTCCCAAGTTCCATCAGCTCTGTCAGTGAATACACTTACAGGAAGGAGGTCTCCATCCTGAGCATTGATCGGGCGAACTACATTAGTAATAAATTCAGGTGCGGGAGCAGCTTTGGGAGCATCATCTTCGAGAGTTGCCCATGAGGGATCTACATCAAGCTTGTGATACTCACCACCACGATCAACCGCAGCATAGTTCATGTTCACGATGTTTTCACCCTTCTTGCCATAAGACTTCTGGATAAATTTCTTCATCTGCTCAACTGCAAGATCAACAGGGATAACCTCTGTGATGCGGAAGAAGGCACTCTGAAGGATCGTGTTCGTACGGTTACCGAGACCGATTTCCTGTGCAATCTTTGTCGCGTTGATATAATATACAGTGATATTATTCTGCGCGATATAGCGTTTCACCTTATTGGGGAGGTTCTTCACAAGCTCCTCACCCTCCCAGATTGTATTGAGGAGGAATGTGCCGTTGGGCTGCAAACCACGGAGCACGTCATACATATGGAGATATGCCTGAACATGACATGCAACGAAATTGGGAGTATTCACGAGATAGGTGCTCCGGATCGGAGTGTCTCCAAAACGGAGATGCGAGCAGGTGAATCCTCCTGATTTCTTAGAATCGTAAGAGAAATATGCCTGACAATATTTGTCGGTATTGTCACCGATTATCTTCACGGAGTTCTTATTTGCACCTACCGTACCATCAGCACCGAGACCATAGAACTTAGCCTGGAACATACCCTCGTCCCCTACATTGATCTCGGGGCTGAGAGGAAGTGAATGGAATGTGACATCATCAACAATTCCAATAGTGAAATGATTCTTAGGCTCTGCAAGCTTGAGGTTGTCGAATACCTCTACTATCTGGGCAGGGGTTGTATCCTTGGAACTTAGACCATAACGGCCACCTACGATAAGGGGCGCATTCTCTTTGCCATAGAAGCAATCCTTAACGTCAAGATAAAGAGGCTCTCCATTAGCTCCGGGCTCTTTTGTGCGGTCGAGCACTGCTATGCGCTTTGCAGTAGCAGGAACAGCTGCAAGGAAATGCTTGGCTGAGAATGGACGGTAAAGATGCACGCAAACTACACCTACTTTCTCACCTTTGGCACGGAGATAATCAATTGTTTCCTTGATACACTCTGTTACGCTACCCATGGCAATGATTACTCTATCTGCCTCAGGATCACCATAGTAATCAAAGAGTCCATAATTACGTCCTGTTATCTTGTTTATCTCCTTTACGTAATTCTCTACGATTTCTGGAATTGCGTCATAGTATGAATTACTTGCCTCGCGATGCTGGAAGAAGACATCCGGATTCTCAGCCATACCGCGAGCGACAGGTTTATCAGGATTCAAAGCGCGCTGGCGGAATTCAGCCAATGCCTCGCGATCAAGCAGCGGAGCTAGATCCTCTTCGCTGAGAGCCTCAATCTTCTGGATCTCATGTGAGGTGCGGAAACCATCGAAGAAGTTGATAAACGGTACGCGACCCTTGATTGCTGAAAGATGAGAAACAGCTGCAAGATCCATCACCTCCTGAACCGAACCTTCGCAAAACATTGCGAAACCTGTCTGACGAGCCGACATCACATCCTGGTGATCACCAAAGATGCTAAGTGCGTGGGAAGCGAGTGTACGGGCTGACACATGGAATACACAGGGAAGAAGCTCACCGGCTATCTTGTACATGTTAGGAATCATAAGAAGGAGACCCTGCGATGCTGTATATGTAGTAGTCAGCGCTCCTGACTGAAGTGAGCCGTGAACCGCTCCTGCTGCTCCTGCCTCACTCTGCATCTCCTGCACAAGCACTGTCTCGCCGAAGATATTCTTTCTTCCGGCTGCCGACCAGTCATCCACATACTCGGCCATCGTTGATGAGGGGGTGATGGGATAGATTGCGGCTACTTCGCTAAACATGTAGCTGATATGGGCGGCTGCCTGGTTGCCGTCACACGTCAGAAATTTCTTTGTTTTGCTCATAGTTGTTACGTTATTCGATATATTATGTTAGATATAAATCTTTTCTCCGAAAATTCCCGGGTATCAAACTGCCTATGGAAACATACCTCTCTTCTGCGGTTCAGAAAAACTACAAAGCCCGGACTTATCCTCTCATAAGAAAGTGCAAAGATAACAATTTCTTACAAGAGAATCAAAAATAAATTCATTTCACAGGAGATACAAGACGCTTTTCTCCTTTAATTTTCTTCCCCCTTATGTTTTCAAGAATTCCTTCTACTTCAGATTTAGGCACTGCTGCCAGAGCATAATGGTCGTAAAGGTCTATCTTCCCGAGCTCCGACGGAGCTGCTCCTCCCTCCTTAATGAGAAATCCTGCTATGTCTCCTTTGGAGAGTTTCTCCTTTTTTCCTGCGGAAAACCGTAAAGTGGCATATTTTACATCCTGCTGTCTTTCAACCGAAGGATCAGGATAGATAGTATCATCAAAATCTGTGAAATCTGCCACATCCTCTTTCGGCCCAATCAGAACATAAACATCACCCTCTCTGTCTATTCGGGCGGTTCTGCCGTTTCTATGGGTATATGTCTCGGGTGTAAGTGCCTGATGATAATGAATGATAGATTTAACATTCTCGATATCAAGCCCTCTGGCTGCGAGATCAGTCGCCACAAGCAACGGACGGCTACCGTTATTGAACATCGCAACAGCTGTTTCTCTCTCGTGCTGATCGAGCGCACCATGATACAAGCCTACCGGCAGTCCCTTTTTCGCCAGATAGTTTGCAACTCTTTCCGCACTTTCCCGATAGTTAACAAAGATTATCGCTCTTTCAGACTCTCTGCCATCAGCAAGATGACGTAACAGCGTATCAAGCGACTGGAGTTTGTCATTCTCATCAGAATCAACCCTATGCACACGTATCCTCTGCTTGAGCTCACTCTCTTCAGAAAGGAAATTAATTGTCAGAGGGTTCGTTAGCTTTAGGAATTCGGGTAAAATTTCTGCCTTCGTTGCGGAAGTCAGGATATAGCGGCTCACATTCTTCAATCGTTCGACAATCTTTTTCATCTCCTTCTCGAAGCCCAATTCGAGTGATTTGTCAAACTCATCCAGAACAAGCACCCTTGTCGGAAGCACATCGATATTCCTTCTGTTGATATGGTCAAGCAGTCGACCAGGAGTTGCAACAAGTATATCGGACCCTGCCGATAATGAATTCACTTCATCCTCAACTTTATGTCCTCCGTAAAGCGGTGTCACCTTGAATCCCGCTGCAATGGAATTGACAATATTCGCAATCTGTATAACAAGTTCTCGTGATGGAGCTATTATTACTGCCTGTACCCTTCCGGTCGAGGGTTTTAATATTTTCAATAATGGTAGAATGAATGCAAGTGTTTTTCCAGATCCTGTAGGAGACAACAATATTATATCTCGCGACTCGGAAGCCGTTGCCATCATTTTTTTCTGCATCGGATTAAGTTCCTCAATCCCGAGCCGCTCCTTTACAAGTGGTAAAAATTCTTTTTCTCTCATAGCTCACTTCATTTACAGCTTATGATATTTGTGACCAATCATAAGATTTGGCAAACCTGATTCTCAATTCCCGACGAAGGGTTTCAATTGAATCCCGATCCAACACCAACGCATCACCCGGATAGTTTTCATCGTTGTTCTGTTTGGGAGCTTCTATGAGCTCCGGATGACCGTTAAGCACTGAATTGGCTGCCTTCCGGGCAATGGTCAGTATTTGTCCGTCGGCGGCAAGATTAGCCACTTTTAAGTTAAACGCTATTCCACTCTGTTGGGTTCCCTCCATATCACCCGGACCACGCATTTTCATATCAGCCTCGGATATCAGAAATCCATCAGTTGTCTCGGTCATGATTCCCAATCGTTTTTTAGTATCTCCGGCAATATTATGCTTGGTCATCAATATGCAATAGCTGTGTTCTGCCCCGCGTCCGACGCGTCCCCTTAACTGATGAAGTTGCGAGAGGCCAAATCTCTCGGCATTCTCTATGAGCATTACAGAGGCATTAGGAACATTTACCCCTACCTCAATCACGGTGGTGGCGACCATGATTCGCGACTGCCCACTCACGAACTTATCCATCTGATAATCTTTCTCGGCGGGTTTCATTTGACCATGAACCATGCTAACCTCTATTCCCGGAAACAACCCTCTTACCCTTTCTACTCCCTCTGTAACACTTTTAAGTTCCAGCTTCGGATTCTCATGTACAAGAGGATAAACAATATAAATTTGTCGTCCAGCATTCAACTCTCTGTTGATTAGAGAATTGACTTCAATTCTATTGGTATCGAATTTCAAAAAAGTCTGAATTGGCTTTCTTCCCGGAGGAAGCTCATCAATCACCGAAACATCAAGATCTCCATATACTGTCATGGCAAGCGTACGCGGAATCGGAGTGGCTGTCATTACAAGTACATGGGGAGCCACATTCCCCTTTTTCCACATCTTGGCCCTTTGAGCAACGCCAAACCTATGCTGCTCATCGATTACCGTAAGACCTAAATTTCTGAACTGTACAGAATCCTCTATCAGGGCATGGGTTCCGACTATTATATTTACTTCTCCGGATAATAATCCCTCATGAATCCACCGTCTCTCCTTAGCCCGCGTGCTTCCGGTGAGCAATTCCACCCTCAGTCCCAGAGGGGATGCCCACTCTTTTATTGTCTCATAATGCTGACCGGCAAGTATTTCTGTGGGAGCCATTATGGCCGACTGAAAATTATTATCGGCTGCAATAAGCATTGTCATGAACGCTACCATTGTCTTTCCACTGCCGACATCTCCCTGAACTAGCCGGTTCATCTGTCTTCCCGTCCTCATATCTTCCCTTATCTCCCTTAGCACCCGTTTCTGCGCCCCCGTCAACTCAAAGGGGATGTAATGAGAATAGTAATTATTGAAATAATTCCCTATTTTGGGAAAGAGAAAACCTCTTATTCTTCTCCCTCTTTCACGAGAGTATCGCAAAATATGGAGTTGGAGATAAAAGAGCTCCTCAAATTTCATCCTTTCTTTCCCCTTCTGTAGTTTTTCAGGAGATACAGGGGAGTGAAGGTTACGCAACGCTTCCTGCAGCGGCATCAGATTATATAGCGACACAATCTCTTCGGGAAGTGTCTCCCGTATCTCACAAAATTTAGGATGCGCAAGAAGATTACCGACAAGTTCACTTACGAACTTTGTCGCATACCCTCTCTTTCTTAGTTTATCAGGAATGGAATATACTCCCCTGAAACCTTGTGGGGGTTTGGCTGCATCAAATTCACTAACTTCCGGGTGAGCCATCTGCCATCCCTTGAAATAAGTGGGTTTGCCGAATAATATATATGTTTTTCCGGGCTGATAGGCATTCTTGAAATATTGAGTTTTGGAAAACCATACAACCTCCATCAGACTCCTGCCATCAGAAAATACAGCCTTAAGACGCTGCCTCAGCCCCTCTCCTTCTGGTTGAAAACCGATAAACTGCCCCAATACCTGCACCATCGGCATATCTCCTGTAAATTCAGAGATCTTATAAAAGCGGCTTGTATCAACATATCGGAAAGGGAAAGTATATAATAGATCTCCGAAACTCTTGACTTCGAGTTCCGTTGCGAGGGTTTTGGCTCTCTTCTCTCCTACTCCTTTAAGAAATTTAATATCTGTATCCAGAAAACTCATTAACCGCGAGCGTATCCTTTATATCCTCTTCAATCTATTTATACACAAATAAGTAGGACGCAAAATATATGTATAGATAAAACCCGATTATTTTGAGTTAATTTCGGTTTCGACTGAAGGAGAGACCGGAAGTAACAGAAAAGTCACAAGTTATATCAGTCATTTATCTATTTATATTTACAGACATAAATTAATTTATGTGAGCTACTTATCATTTGGAATGAAGGATCATGTCTGCGATCCTTATATCTATAGGGTCTGTAACCTTGAAATTATCCGGTTCACCTTCAAATAATGAGATGGAATGTCCATATGCCTCTACAACAGTAGCATCATCCGTCATATCCTTATCAAGCGGTAAGAGATAGGCTGCTTTTATCACATCCGCATCAAATATCTGAGGAGTCTGCACCTTAACATAATCTTTACGTGCCACCGACCTGTTTCCATCTTCTTCTATTCTTCTCAACGAATCATTCACAGGAACCACCGGCACTACCGCCCCATCTTCAAGAGCCGCTACCCAGCCTCTTTCTATCATTTCCCGGCTAACAAGAGGACGCGCTGCATCATGCACAGCTACCAGAGATTTCACCCCGGATGGCACAGAATACAATCCATTCTTAACAGACTCCAATCTTGATCGGCCTCCAGCAACAACCTTAACCTTTATCTTCTGATCCTCCAGAGGCAACTCTCCATACAGAATATCCCAGTCATCAAAAAAACCGGGATGTAGAACCAATATGATATTCGTCTCCCGATCCTCTTCATGGAAAGCCCTTACTGACCACCACAACATCGGAATTCCGGCAATCTTTTGGAACTGCTTAGGAATAGAGCCGCCGGCGCGGTTTCCCTCCCCGCCGGCGACTATTATTGCATATTTCTTGACTTCCATAGTATGTATTAATACGGCCAAAAACCGATTCAGGAAATTACATATTCATGCCACCATCGACCTGAATAACCTGTCCGGTTACATAACCTGCCATGTCTGAAGCAAGGAATGTGGCTACGTTAGCAATATCCTCAACCTTTCCTCCGCGACGCAATGGAATCTTCTTGCACCACTCCTCACGAATCTCAGCAGGCAACGCCTCTGTCATGGCGGTCTCGATAAATCCGGGAGCAATTGCATTTGCGCGTATACCGCGTGAACCCACCTCCTGAGCTACACTCTTGGCTAACGCAATGAGACCTGCCTTGGAAGCTGCATAGTTGGCCTGACCGGCATTCCCATGAACACCTACCACAGAAGCCATATTGATGATTGAACCTGCTTTCTGGCGCATCATGATAGGCAATACAGCATGGATATAATTAAACGCCGATTTAAGATTAACTGCTATCACGGCATCCCACTGCTGCTCAGTCATTCGCAACATCAGGCCATCTTTTGTAATTCCGGCATTGTTCACGAGAATATCGATTCTCCCGAAATCTTTCTTGATCTCTTCAACTGTCTGTTCAGTAGCTGCGAAGTCTGCTGCATTTGAAGCGTAACCTTTACATTTCACTCCATATGCTGCGATCTCCTCTTCTGTTTTTTTACCATTCTCATCGATTACCAGGTCAGTAAATGCGATGTTACACCCCTCTGAAGCGTATTTCAGGGCGATCTCTTTTCCAATTCCTCTTGCAGCGCCTGTTACAATCGCTGTCTTACCTTCGAGTAATTTCATTTGATTATTTCTGTTGTTAGTTGTGTTTTCTGAGATTATACTATTTCTCTATTATGAAGCATCCGCAGGAATAGCCTCCACCAAATACCATCAAAGCTACCTTCTCCCCACTCTTGATATCATCAATCTTCTGAGACAGCACCAAGGCAGCAGATGCAGAACCGGTATTACCCAATTCCTCGATATTGTTGTAGAAATTGTCCATGGGCATATCAAGCTGGTGCGCCACCTGTGCCACTATCCTCTTATTAGCTTGATGACAGATGAACTTCGTAATATCTTCTCTCTTCAAGCCTGCAGAATCCAACGAACGGTCAAGAGCATGAATCATGTATCTGCATGCATGGATAAAAACATCACGGCCGTCAGGCATGGTGATTCCATCCTCCTTTGGCCGAAGGCATACCCCTCCGGGTCCTTTCCCTATATCTCCAAGACCTTCGGTATAGATATCCAGGATTTTAATATCCTTGTCCGATATTCTGTCCTTAGAAATAAAATACGCTACGGCAGCGTCTCCCCAAAGATGACCGCTCTTTGGATCAGACTCATTCGAATAATATGTGTTATGTTCACTGCAAATCAGCAGTGCCTTATCTGCCTTTCCCGATGCAAAATATCCTTCTATAACTTCAAGCCCGTTGATAAACGATGAGCAGGCTGAAGAAACATATACAGCCTTTGCACCGTTTATTCCGAATTCCCTCTGAGCCTTATGTGCAACTGTAGCTACCGTGTCATAGGCACAATAATGCGCAGCTACGATAAGATTCACCTCCTTTATGGAATAGGGAAGTTTCTTCGCAGCATCTTCGACTGCCGCTAAACCCATCGTATCGACATTTTCATCCTCCCCTGCTTTTGAGCGGGTACGGATACCGGTACGCTGTTCTATCCATTCCGGAGTCAAACCGTTTACATTCAGGAAATGATCATTGCCTGTCCTTCCTTCAGGCACATACATGCCCATCGCGTTTATATACATAAGTCTCTTTCTTAAATTGTCCCTAACTTCTTTTATAATCTCGCCACCGCCACTGTGTCAACCTAATTTTCCATATGAATGTGACGGAGATTAATTGAAGTCATTTGATTAACTTCGATATATTCTAATTCCTGATTCCATTTAGGATCAGATCACTTATCATCCTTTTTATCTTCGCATCATCCATCCCATAATCCAGAAAACTACCCCTTATATATGGCACATCCAGACCATGTATGGCATTGGTTATGATTATTGCCCACTCTTTGACATTCCTGATGCGGAAATCCTCACGCTCGACACCCTCACGGAGTATTTCCATTAAAAGTGTAGTCTCCTTTTGAGAAATCATGGCCCTTGCCCTGTCAACTTTGCGGACATCTCTGAAAAAACCGGCTCGCAATGAACCATTTCGGGATACAATTTCCCTCATAGTCTGCAAGCGACATTCCACATATTCCAGAAGCTTCTCCTCCGGTGAGATTGGCTTAGCCACTATCATTCGAAGACGCTGAAGAAGCTGTGCTGTCTCACTCTCTATTACAGCATTGAAGATCTCTCTCTTACTTTTGAAATATGTATAGATTGTTCGTCTCCCCTTATCCGAAGCAGAGGCAATATCATTCATAGTGGTATTCTCAACACCCTTTCTTGCAAAAAGCTGTCGCGCTACCTCTATGAATTTATCTCTTGTCTTCTTTACCATATTTCTATCGTATCAACCTTTGGGGAATCGGGAATCTTCAATTGCACAATTTCCGGAACATTGAGCAAATTTAACAATTTTTCTTTAATTTCCTGCATTATTAAGCTGTTATTATCTCATCTAATTTAATAATTTCATTTTTTAGCCAAAAAATTTGGAGAATTAAAAATATTCCTTTAACTTTGCACTCGATTTAACACCGCGGGGTGGAGCAGTGGTAGCTCGTTGGGCTCATAACCCAAAGGTCGTAGGTTCGAGTCCTGCCCCCGCTACTAACGCCGGCTTTCAAGCCGGCTTTTTTTTTATATATCCCAATTATGGAAATTGTCTACGAAGATAATCATCTGATAATAGTAAACAAGATGGCAGGAGAGATTGTACAAGGTGACAAAACCGGTGACACTCCGCTATCTGAGGAAATCAAAAGATATTTGAAAGATAAATACAATAAGCCCGGTAACGTCTTTTGTGGTGTAGTTCATAGGATAGACCGTCCTGTCTCAGGACTTGTCATTTTTGCTCGTACTTCTAAAGCCCTCGAACGCCTTAACAGGATGCTACGTGATGGAGAAATACATAAAACTTATTGGGCAATTGTTGAGGGTCATCCGGAAAAGAATGAGGATAAAATAGAAAACTTCCTCAAATCAGACGGAAGAGTGAATAAAACATTCATTTCTTCTGAAAGGGATCCCGAAGCAAAAAAATCGATCTTGAAATACAAAACAATAGCATGTGGAGATCATTACACACTGCTTGAAATAAATCTCCTGACTGGAAGAAAGCACCAGATAAGAGCCCAGCTTTCGGGAATTGGACATCCAATTAAAGGAGATTTAAAATATGGAGCTCGCCGTAGTAACAGAGATGGAGGAATATCCCTGCAGGCTCATAAAATAGAATTCATTCATCCTGTATCCAAACTTCCAATATCCCTCGAGCTTCCCCCCTCAAAAGAAGCTTCACTCCTACTCTCACCTTCAAATAAATCTTAATGACCACACTGCAATTTTAATAGCTATGAGTCAGAGTCTAAATCTCCAGACTCACCTACAACCATTCTGGAATAATCACTTTCTATTCTAAGACTCACGATTTTTATTGATTTCAGTATCCATTATAACCAGAGTCCTGTTAACAATCATATATATGAAAAAGAAAAGCCCGCTTGAAAGCGGGCTTATTCTTTATATCAAAGCTAAATCAATGATTATTTAGCAAGTTTGATAGTTACGGCACGATCCAGAGGAGCACCCTTCTCACCGAAGTCAGTAAGGTTCTTGGAATCGATGTTAGATATGAGCTGTGACTCAGATACACCGCAGCTGATGAGATAGTTCATAACACCATTTACGCGCTCGTTGCGGAGGCGAGTGTTGATCTCGTCATTACCAGTGTAGTTGTCAGCCCAACCTGTAAGCTCATATTTCTGAGCGGGGCTCTCTTTCATAACCTCTGCGAGAGAAGAAAGGATAGTTTTCTCACGGCTTGAAAGAGTAGCTTTGTTGATGGGATAGTATACTGTGAGAAGACCCTCGCAGCTAACTTTAGTCTCTGTCGGGCGCTTCAGGCACTCATCGAGCTGCTGCTGGAGATTAGCAATTTTTGCATCAGCCTGTGCAAGACGTGCTACAAGAGCATCACCCTCTGCATCGGTATATTTCCAAGTGGGGCATACTGCAGTTACAGGGCAGCTCCACTCTTTCTTACCGAAGTATACATTAAGACCGGCAGATACTGAGAGATCCTGTGCGTACTCGGGAAGAGCTGCTTTGAACACCTCATACTGTACATCGAGGAACAGATCAACATTCTTACCTACGCGGAAGTTGTTCTGGAGACCTACGTTTACAAAGAGAGGAGTGTTGTCAGCTGAGCGCCATTTCAACTCACCATTCTTGTATGCACGATGGAATGTGAACAGAACACCACCACCACCATGGAGAACTGCATTGTAAACACGGCCGGGACGATAGCCACACCACCAGTTAGTAAGGTTGATGAGAACATCGAACTCAGGACCTACAGCCTGCATCTTTGAAGGATAGAAACCGGAGTTGCCGAGCTCACCTTCATTCTGTTTACGATACCAGTTGGTTGCATAAGTTGCACCCTTGGTCATAAGATACTGACCACCAAAACGGAAACCGAAGTTAGGGCTTACCCATTTACCAAAGTAAAGGGCACCGTTGCCTCCAAAACGATTCTTAAGGTCGGCGTGTATATTTCCTTTACCAAATAGGATGTTTGAACCGCCCTCAAGTGTCATGAACCAGTTGTCGGCACTCTTGTTCATCAGGTAGCCCTGTGAGCAATCCTCAACATAAGTAACCTCCTGTGCATTTACAGAGAAGGCACCAGCTGCGAGAGCCGCGAGAGTAAATAATACACTTTTCTTCATAAAACAACAAATTAGATAATTTATATAATTGTCTTTATTTAATCTATTTAATTGCCAAATTTATAGTCATTTCCGGTGTAAGTCGAGGTATATATATTTCCCTCAAACCAAATTTCGGAATGCAAAGTTAGCAATTTTTTACATATAAACACTATTTTTCTAAAAATTGTTTAATTTTTGACAATACATTTTCTTCTGTATAGCCAAATTTTTCATCCAGAACCTTTGCGGGAGCGGATGCACCAAACCTTTCCATGCCTACAAATTCAAATTTTCCACCGTTTAATAATGGATAAAGGGTTGCAGGCAATCCGGATGTCAAGCCAAACATTTTAACTCCGGCAGGAATCACACTCTGTTTATATTCTTCTGTCTGGGAATTAAACAGACCGATAGAGGGAACAGAAACCACTCTCGCTTTAACTCCTTCTTCCTTAAGAGTCTGCGCTGCATGGCAAAGCAGTGCAACATCTGAGCCGTTTGCTACCAAGATGATATCAGGATTCTCTGCGTCTATCACGGTATAGCCACCTTTCGATGCCTTTTTTGCCTCTTCGCGTCGATTCTCTCCGGGGAGGTCCTCAAGATTCTGACGGGAGAAGATAAGGATTGTCGGAGTCTTTGTATTCTCCATGGCCAAACGATATGCTTCAAGCGTCTCGGCGGAATCTGCCGGACGGATGACAAGGGCTGAATTACGACCACTGAAATTTGAAATCTGCTCCAGAAGACGAATCTGAGCCTCCTGCTCAATCGGCTCATGTGTCGGGCCATCTTCTCCAACGCGGAATGAGTCGTGAGTATAAATGAATTTAACCGGAAGTTCCATTAGAGCGGAAAGACGAATTGCCGGTTTCATATAATCACTGAACACGAAGAACGTAGCGCAAGCTCCAAATACTCCACCATGCAATGCAATACCATTGATGATACAAGCCATTGTAAGCTCAGCTACCCCGGCCTGAAGGAATGCTCCTGAGAAATCTTCCTTTGCAAGGACATGAGTCTTCTTAAGGAAGCCGTCGGTCTTATCGCTATTGGCCAGGTCAGCACTCGATACTATCATATTTCCTACGTGCTCGGCAAGGAATCCAAGTACTGTTGCTGAGGCGGCTCTACTTGCCATATTGGGTTTGAACTCAATCTCATCCCATGGAAGAGCTGGAACTTTGAGATCAATATAGTCCTGAAGCAACTGTGCTTGTTCCGGATTCTGCCCAGCCCATGAATCATAGGCGGCCTTACGCTCTGCAACAATTTTCTTCAACTCCTCAGCGCGCTGAGCATATAGAGATTTTACCTCCTCGCGAATCTCCCATGGCTTCTCAGGATCTCCTCCAAGATTCTCTATAGTCTTTGCTATATCGGCTCCTGCTGCTGACAGGGGCTGACCATGAGTGGATATCGCACCCTCAAGTGACTTACCTTCGGAATCTACTGCGCCTCGTGCCATGATGGTGGAGCCGATAATCAACGTCGGTTTCTCCTTTTCATTCTGAGCGGCTGCCAAAGCTTCTGCGATAGCTACGGGATCTGTCCCATCTACTTCCACTACATTCCAGTTCCATGCACGATATTTTGATGCAGTATCCTCATCAGTTACATCCTCTACTTTTGTCGACAGCTGTACGTTGTTGGAATCGTAGAACATTATGAGGTTATGTAAGCCCAATTTTCCGGCAATACGACCGGCCCCTTGAGAAATCTCCTCCTGAATACCTCCATCAGAAATATATGCATAAGTCTTATGAGAAACAACCTCACCGAAACGGGCAGCAAGGAAGCGCTCTGCGATTGCCGCTCCTACAGCCATCACATGTCCTTGACCTAACGGACCGGATGTATTTTCGATGCCTCTTTCAACATCCACCTCCGGGTGACCGGGGGTAACACTACCCCACTGACGGAAATTCTGTAACTCCTCTACAGTGAATTTACCTGTCAAAGCCAAGATGCCATATAACATCGGCGACATGTGACCGGGATCCAGGAAAAATCTGTCGCGTGCAAACCACTTCGGATTTTCCGGATCATAAACCAAAAAGCTTGAATAAAGAACGTTTATAAAGTCGGCACCACCCATTGCTCCACCGGGATGACCCGACTTGGATTTCTCAACCATCTCAGCGATAAGTACACGGAGATTATTGGCGGCACTGTTCATAGCTTTTATATCCATAATATCTCAATATTATAATTAAAGATCACGAAGGTCGAACGGCTCCTCATTAACTGGAATATCCTTATTGACATTCTTGGAACCTACAATTGAATAATAAAGAATATAGACAAGCATCGCCACAACAAGCCAGTAACTTGCCATATATCCTGCTGTACCCCCACCTGTAGCGCGAGCGATCCAGTCCTGAATGAAGGGCATTACACCTCCACCAACAACCATGGTCATGAAAATACCGGTTGCCTTCGCTGTATACTTACCCAATCCCTCTGTAGCAAGGTTGAAGATTCCTCCCCACATCACGGAAGTACAAAGTCCGCAAAGGAAAAGGAAGAGACATTTCAAGGGAACTTCTCCACTTGTGATGTTGAGTGCTGAAATTTCAGGAGATTGGAATGTTATTGTCTCGGGAAGGAAAATTGCTGTAAGAATAAGAATAATTGCAACAGTGGATACGGTCACCATCTGTGTGCGGGTAGAGACCTTTCCACTGATAATAGAGCTAAGGAAACGGCCTACGAGCATCATAAGCCAATAGAGAGCGGCAAGCGAGCCGGCTACTGCCGCTGCTCCCTCGAAATTCTCTCGGCTAATCCATGCATTCAACTCTCCGGGAATACCTATCTCTATACCAACATAGAAGAATATTGCAATCACTCCAAGTAGACAGTGGCGGAAAGCCAGAGGACTGTGTTCATAATTCACTTTAGCCAGATTGGCCTGGGGCTCCTGAATCTTGATGAAGGAGATGATGATGAATGCAAGAACAAAAATAACAATTCCGGTGATCACCAACGGAGCTACCGAAGCCATAGTGGTCTCTTTTGTGAGAGTTCCCACCAACATACCAACCAAGAGGGGAGTCAAGGTTCCTGAAAGGGAGTTAAGGGTTCCTCCGGTCTGCACAAGCTGGTTACCTTTGTTACCTCCTCCACCGAGAAGGTTAAGCATGGGGTTCACAACAGTATTGAGCATACAGACGCAGAAACCGCAGACAAGAGCTCCAAGAAGATAAATAAACAGATTGAGGTATGTGGGGTTCTCACCACCGATCACAACAACATTATCACCCACTACACTTGATAGCAACTGGATTGCGAGACCAATCGCACCAACCGCAAGTGCTATCAGCGCTGTCTTCTTGTAGCCGTAGCGGATTAACATATTTCCCGCCGGGATACCCATGAAAAGATAGGCGGTAAAGTTCATTAAGTTACCGGCCATACCAGCCCATTCGTATCTGAATCCCCAGATATTACCAAAGGGCGCAGCCATGTTTGTCACAAATGAAATCATCGCGAAGATGAAAAACATCGTGATAATAGCGACAATCGGACGCTTTTGAGTGTTTTGAGTCATGATGTTAATGGTTTAGATATTTATTGTTTAATAATTTCTTTCTCCGAATATCAGGCTTCCAATTCTTACCAATGTTGCTCCCTCCTCCACAGCGATAGGCCAATCGTGGCTCATACCCATGGAAACCTGTTCAAATCCCCTCAAATCGGGTGCAATTTTTTCTTTTATCTCACGGAAGATCGACGATATGTGGGCAAAATCGTTCCTGACTCTCCCAAGATCATCAGTATTGGATGCCATACCCATTATTCCACAAATATGCGTATTCGTGAGATTTTCAAATTTCCTTTGTACGAAATAATCCTTCAATTCCTCAGGAAGAAAGCCGAATTTAGTTTCCTCTTGTGCCACATGAATCTGCATGAGCACCTTAGTCATAACACCTGCCTTCCTCGACTCATTATCAATCAGATCAAGCAAACGCTCTGAATCCACACTTTCTATAAGTGATGTCTTTCCTATAATGAGTCTCACCTTATTAGTCTGAAGGTGACCGATAAAATGCCATTCAATATCCCGTGGCAATTGAGGAATCTTATCCAACAGTTCCTGCACTCTGCTTTCTCCGAAGCAGAGCTGACCTGCATCATAAGCTTCCCGAATCATAGAAGCCGGATGGAATTTGGATACTGCCACAAGTTGAACACCTGCGGGAATCTCTTTACGAAGGCGTATTATCTCTTCTGAAATCATGCTCCGAGATTGGCAGGATAGACATCCATCAGCTGAGTTTCGGTAATCGAGGCAATTTCATAATCACCCATAGTTCCCTTCATTCCTTCCTGAAAGTTCTTTAACGCCTCCTCGAAATCGGAAGCCTGAACCAGAATAAGGGTCGCGGTCTTTTTCTCTGCACCGCTCTTCTCATCAAGAGTGATGAAGTTCACTTTAACCTGATAGTAGCGATCTCCACCCTCATTGAAAAAAATTTCTGAAATTTTTGTCTTCTTTTCTGATGATATGGAATATTCTCCGGAAATGAAGGGTTTCATCTCCTCCATGATCCGCGCCTCAGCCTCAGTAAAGGTAAGGGCATCTACAAGATATGGTTCATTTACTTTCTTAACCATACCGTTTTCCATCATCTTATCATATCTCACCTTGCATTCAAACCAAAGTGCCATCTTAATTAGATTAGTTTTAGTGTTAAAATCATATATCCGCTTCCAGCCCAATAATGACCCGGAACTTATCTCTGTCTCAACATACTTTGCCTTCGGATATGAAGTTGTCTAACCTAATTTTTATTAACATTTTCGAGATATTTTTGGAGCTGTTTTTTCATTTGAAAAAACGGTAACCTTTCGGTTGGCACCGATTAAATGGGAAAACAGCACAAAAGACCCACAAAGGTTAATAAAAGAATTTATTGTAGACGCGTTTTAGCTTTCTTAAATTAGTTTATATAACTTCAGTTAAATCTTAGCTTCAGAGATAAAATTTACGGAATTTCAAAGTCTATTGCAAAGTTAATGATTTTTTAGTTTAATTTTTCTTTAATATATAAAATTTTGTTAAATTTGCCTAAAACTCACTCTCTTTTCACTTTATACAAGAGGAAAACTTTCTTTTTCCAATGACTGAAAAACTCAAAAAAATACCACAAGCCATCTCTGCAGTCTGGGATTTCTATTATTCCGGATTTAAAGAAATGACTGTGGGAAAAACACTTTGGATGATCATAATACTCAAACTTTTTATTTTTTTCGTTATTATGAAATTCCTATTCTTTCCTAATTTACTCTCTCGTGATTTCGACACTGATGAAGAGAGAGCTGAGCATGTCCGCTCAGAACTTACACAAAGGATAATCCCCTCCGAAAATAAATAATCCAATTCTAACAATAACCCAGCTATATGAATGATTTGACTTATGTAGTCGATTGGTCGAGACTTCAATTCGCTCTCACGGCCATCTATCATTGGCTTTTCGTACCACTAACCCTCGGTCTGTCGGTGATAGTGGCAATCATGGAAAGCATCTATCTTAAGACAAAAGCGGAGAAATGGCTCCGCATAACCAAATTCTGGATGACCCTGTTTGGCATCAACTTCGCAATTGGTGTGGCCACCGGCATTATTCTTGAATTTGAGTTCGGCACAAACTGGAGTAATTATTCCTGGTTTGTCGGAGACATATTCGGCGCCCCGCTGGCGATTGAGGGTCTGTTAGCATTCTTTATGGAATCCACTTTCGTAGCTGTTATGTTCTTCGGATGGAACAAAGTCAGTCCCAAGTTTCACCTTGCAGCTACTTGGCTCACAGCAATCGGTGCATCTATTTCTGCACTTTGGATTCTCGTGGCAAACGCGTGGATGCAGTATCCTGTCGGAATGGAATTTGATCCCGACCAGATGAGAAATGTGATGGATAATTTCTGGGCATTATTCTCCGGAATAGCGGTCAATAAATTCTTCCATGCAGTTTTCAGCGGATGGGCTCTTGCCGGAGTATTTGTAATCGGTGTGGCAAGCTGGTTCCTATGGAAAAAACGTAATCCTGATTTTGCAATCAGTTCAATAAAAGTCGGGGGATGGTTCGGTTTGGCAGGAATGCTTCTGACAATGTACACCGGTGATGGCTCGGCAGTTGAAGTGACAAAACATCAACCGATGAAACTTGCAGCCATGGAGGGTTTGTATCATGGTCACCAAGGTCAAAGCCTTGCTGCAGTAGCAATTCTGAATCCTGATAAAGATTGGAATAATGATGAGGATGAATATATATTTGAGATAGCAATCCCATACGGACTTTCCATCCTGGGGCGTCATGACGTCAACGCGTTTATCCCCGGTGTAACCGATATCATCAATGGTGTAGACATCAATGAGAAAGGAGATACAATCAATACTGTTTCTTACGCCGACCGCATATTGATGGGGAAGAAAGCGCAGGAAGCACTGAAGGCATACGGAGAGGCAAGAGAGGCAGGAGATTCCGTTGCTATGGCAAATACCCTTAAGGAGCTGAAAGAAAATTACCGTTTCTTCGGATATGGTTATTTCAAGGATGTGAAAGAGGCTGTGCCCCCTATTGGACTCACATTCGTAATGTTCAGGATCATGGTCATCCTTGGATCATATTTCCTTCTCTTCTTCATTGTTGTCCTCTTCCTTGTTTATCGCACCAACATTATGGAGAAAGCGAAGTGGATGCAGATTATCGCCATGATATCTGTTCCATTCATGTGGATATGTTCTCAAGCAGGATGGGCTGTGGCAGAGGTAGGTCGTCAGCCCTGGACTGTACAGGACCTCCTCCCCACCATTGCCGCAATATCAAATATTCCCGCTTCTACAGTGGTTCTGACATTCTGGCTCTTCGCACTTATATTTACCGCTTTACTCATTGCAGAGGTAAGCATAATGTGCCGTCAGATAAGCAAACATTCAAAGCTTCAATTAGATAAATAAAAAAGCCATGACATTAGAATATCTTCAGAATTATTGGTGGCTGCTTGCCTCCGTACTCGGCGGCATCCTTGTGTTCCTTCTTTTCGTACAAGGTGGCCAGTCTATGCTACTCACTGCCGGCTCTTCTAAACGCCGCGACCTGATAGTTAACTCAATGGGAAGTAAATGGGAACTCACTTTCACTACTCTTGTTGTATTCGGAGGAGCCATGTTCGCATCATTCCCTCTCTTCTATTCAACCAGTTTTGGAGGAGCGTACTGGCTCTGGATTCTAATCCTCTTCAGTTTCGTACTCCAGGCTGTAAGTTATGAATACCGAAGAAAGAAAGGGAACATATATGGAACACGAACATATGATATTTTCCTCTTCTTAAATGGATGTGTCGGATGTATTCTTCTTGGCGTGGCGGTATCCATGTTCTTCTTCGGCGGAGAATTCACTGTTACAAGAGGGAATCTGCTAGACAGGTCAAATCCGGTGATATCACAGTGGGCTTCCACTCATGGATTCGAGGCAATATTCAATTGGAAAAACCTTATCCTTGGAGTAGCTGTCCTGTTCCTTGCGAGAATGCAGGCTTCTTTATACATGATGAATAATATAGAGGATGATCCTGACTTTTTCGCCACATTAAAAATAAAAGCACTCTTCAACGGGGGAATATTCGTAGTATTCTTTCTTTGGTTCCTTACAATGATATGCACAACTACCGGCTATACCGTTATATCTGAAGGAATCCGAACCATTGATGTTCAGGAAACCCCATACAAATATTTCTTTAGCTTCCTTCACCTCTGGTGGGCGCTCGCTGTCCTTTTGATTGGTGTGGTTTGTGTATTATACGGTCTTCTTCGTTCTGTTCTATCAAAACATTTCACTAAAGGAATCTGGTTTACAGGAATAGGGACATTCCTGGCTGTGATTGCCCTTTTCTGGGTAGCCGGATATGACAACGCTGCATTCTACCCCTCCTTAACGGATCCCATGAGCTCTCTGACAATCCGGAACGCTTCGTCCTCCGAATTCACACTTAAGGCAATGAGCTGGGTATCTGTAATAGTACCCTTAGTCCTTGCTTATATCGCATATGTATGGTATTCAATGGACCGCAAGAAACTTACCCCGGAATCACTCGATTCCTCCGATCATTCTTATTAATCTTTTAATAAGTATCGGTTCATACCGTATATATGTAAGTATAATCCATAGATAATGATAAATAGCAGAGTTTAATTTGAATAGCTACTTAAATATTATTAATTTTGCAGCGTGATTCTTAAGAATCACGCTGCATTATTTTCACACATCTGGGCTCACATGACAGATTCAAATAACCAATCCATTACGCCTAACACTCCATATTGGCGACTTTTTGCCTCTTTTTTCAAAATTGGGGCATTCACTTTCGGAGGTGGATGGGCTATGATATCTATAATCGAACGGGAAATTGTTGACAAGTATCACTGGATCGAGCGTGACGATTTTCTCGACCTTCTCGCGGTAGCACAAAGCCTTCCGGGCATTCTTGCAGTAAACATTGCTACGGCTGTTGGAGATAAGCTCAGGGGAGGGAAAGGAAGTATCGTGGCCTCCTTAGGAACAATACTTCCCTCTTTTCTTATCATTCTGGCCATTGCCATCTTCCTCACGCCGGATATGATTAAGAATAATAAAGTTATCTCTTCTATTTTCATGGGTATACGACCCGCAGTGGTTGCACTAATCATTGCCCCGGTCATAACATCAGCGAAGGCAGCTAAACTTACTTGGAAAACAGTGTGGATACCTTTTGTTGTAGCCCTGATGATCTCAATTGACTTTGGATTCATATCAAATCCTATATTATACATTCTTCTTGGAGGTATTGGTGGGTTTTTATGCTGGTGGATTCCATCAAGACGTATCAAATCCTGATTCCTAAATTCCGAACATTATGATCTATTGGAAACTGATCTGGGCATATCTAAAAATTGGAATCTTCGGATTTGGGGGAGGATATGCAATGCTTTCACTTGTTGAAAAAGCGGTTGTGCAACCGGGATGGATATCGGAAACCATGTTTACTGATATAGTAGCTATTTCTCAGATGACTCCTGGCCCAATTGGTATAAACTCTGCTACATATATCGGGTTTGTTGCTCCCGGAAGCGTTGACCCGGCTATGCAGGGAATTTTGTGGGGACTGTTGGGATCAATTCTCGCTACCCTCGCTGTGACGGTTCCGAGTTTCCTTCTTGTGCTTTACAGCGCACATTTCATACGTCGACATCATGAAAGTGGTGCCATAAAGGCCATTTTCTCAGGGTTGCGACCCGTAGTGGTCGGATTGATTGCTTCTGCTGCAATTATGCTTATGAACTCCGCAAACTTCAATCCAAATCACGTCAACTGGCAAATGTGGACAAACATCGTTATATGTGCTATTGCCTTCTGTCTTGCTTTCTTCCCTATTAAAATTAACGGGAAAGCAAGAAAACTTCATCCAATCCTGATAATAATTCTTGCCGGACTTGCCGGTTTTATAATATATGGACAACCGATCTGACAATATCGCAACATCGCCCGATGAATATAAAAAGGCGTTGGATTTCCTCTTTTCCCAACTTCCGATGTTTTCGCGTGTCGGAGCTGCTGCGTATAAGCCAGGACTGGAAAGGACCATTCAGCTTGCAGAAATTTTCGGAAACCCACACGATAAATTCAAAACAATTCATATCGCGGGCACCAACGGAAAAGGAAGCACATCTCACCTATTGGCATCAATACTTCAGGAGAATGGTTACAAAACCGCTCTTTATACCTCTCCGCATCTGGTGGATTTCCGTGAGAGAATACGCATCAATGGTGAGATGATACCGGAGAAGGAGGTTGTGGAGTTTGTTAGAAAATGGAGAAAAAGCGATCATAAGTGTAACCCTTCTTTCTTTGAGCTGACAATGATTATGGCATTCGACTGGTTCGCACGTGAAGAAGTTGATTATGCTATTATTGAAGTCGGGATGGGTGGCAGACTGGATTCAACGAATATAATCACCCCCATAATATCAGTTATTACAAATATATCTTTCGACCATACACAATTTTTGGGAGATACCCTCGAAAAAATTGCCAAAGAAAAAGCCGGTATTATAAAACCGGGCATACCTGTCGTAATTGGGGAAGCTGTTAAGGAGACTGAGCCTGTATTCGAGGCAAAAGCTAAAGAATGCGGTAGCCCGCTGATTGAAGCTTATGACAATACCATCATATCAAGCTGTTCGGAAAACTCTCTGTGGGGATGGGACTGCGAATCCAATCTCACCGGCAAATTCACACTCCCTCTTGCCGGTGAATATCAGAAAAGAAATATAAATACGGTTCTCCACACAGTTGATAAACTGATTGGTCTGGGCATGGGGTTAAAAAGAGACAAAATTGCAGCCGGTATTGAAAAAGTTGAGGAAAACACTGGTTTACGTGGCCGTTGGACAAAGCTTGCTTCTAACCCACTTGTAATATGTGATACCGGTCATAATGAAGCCGGGTTAAGATACAATCTAAAACAGTTATCAGAAATTATCGGAATAAGAAATAAACGATCACTTAAAACCGGCGGCATTTACTCAACTTCCTCACTTCATATGGTGATTGGATTTGTTGCTGATAAGGATGTTGCTCATATACTCCCGCTTTTCCCAAAAGAAGCACGGTATTATATAACAAATGCTGCCATACCTCGAGCCATGAAAGCTTCGGAATTGGCACAACTATGTTTTCAATCCGGACTCAACGGGGAAGTTTACTCTGATGTCGAATCAGCCTATAACGCTGCTCTGCGAAATGCTGGCCCGGACGATGTGATATATATCGGAGGTTCCACTTTTATAGTAGCAGATCTCCTGTCAGCATTAACCTGACTCACTTCAAAAGAGTAACATTAATAAGATAGGCGTTGGCAAAATTTTAAACGACGCCAATCCTAAGCCAAATAGCGAGGGTGCTGGCAGAACGGATCTGGCAGCACCCTCTTGCTTTGGGCTTTTTATGCCGGAAATTTATCCGGCCGTTAGTTTTCCTCCTTATCTCGGTTATTAATCCTTACTCGGTTTTTGCTTTGGCTGGTGTTCATGTCACTCTCCTCCTTAAGATCTATCTCTTTATTCATATTATCCATCACTTTATATTCGAGATACGCGAGTGATTCGTCTGGTATGACCTTTACACCGCGACCGAACCTACGACGCCATTTACCGTAAAGTGAGAATATGCCTTTCTTAAGGTAAGCCTCAACATAAGGATGCACATACATTGTAAATTTCTTTACCTTCAGATGCTCTACAAGGTATTCTATTTTCTCTTCAAGTTTATCAGTGAAGAGAATGGAAGCCTGAATCTCCCCTTTTCCGAAACACGAGGGACAGGTTTCACTTGTTGTAATGTCAAGAGCCGGTCTGACACGTTGTCGCGTGATCTGCATCAGTCCGAATTTACTGAGAGGCAGAATATTGTGTCGAGCACGGTCGTTTGCCATGACCTCCTTCATATGATCATAGAGAGTCTGGCGATGTTCAGCCTTATTCATATCGATAAAATCGATCACAATGATACCACCCATATCTCTCAATCGAAGTTGACGGGCAATTTCATCAGCTGCCTTCAGATTCACATCCAAAGCATTTGATTCTTGATCAGGAGAGGCTTTGCTTCTGTTGCCGGAATTCACATCTATAACATGAAGCGCCTCAGTATGCTCGATAATTATATAAGCACCGCTCTTGAATGAAACCGTTTTTCCGAAACTGCTTTTAATCTGCCTCGTGATGTTGAAATGATCGAAGATCGGAGTGTCTTTTGAATATAATTTTACTATCTCCTTGTTCTCCGGTGCGATCAATGCCACGTAATTCTGAATCTGAGTGAATGCCTCAGCCTCATTTACATAGATATTTTCAAAATTCGGACTGAAAATATCTCGTATCACACTTACCATCCGGGAATCTTCCTCAAATATCAATGCAGGCGATTGACTCCTCTGCATTTTTGCAATCGAATCTTCCCAACATTTCACCAAAGTGCGCATTTCATGATTGAGTTCTGCCACTCTCTTGTTCTCGGCAGATGTTCTTACAATCACGCTGAATCCTTTAGGCTTGATGCTGCTCACAAGCTGACGCAGTCTTATCTTCTCCTCAGTCGATTTTATCTTCTGAGAAATTGAGATCTTATCTCCGAAAGGCATCAACACCATGAAGCGACCGGTAAAGGAAAGCTCGGTTGTCAAGCGTGGGCCTTTTGATGATATCGGTTCCTTTGCAATCTGCACCAGAAGCTGCTGACCCGGCTGAATTACACTCTGGATGGTGCCCTGCTTCGGAATATCAGGTTCAAACTTAATTTTGGATATATTCGGGACCCTCTTTTTATCTTCCATTGCCTCTGCAATGAATTTACTGTATGTGCTGAACTGGGGTCCTAAATCGAGATAATGAAGAAAAGCGTCTTTTTCATAGCCCACATCCAGGAAGGCTGCATTCAGGCCTGGCATTATCTTTTTCACTTTAGCAAGGTAAAGGTCTCCTACCGCATACGCGATATTACGACTCTCCTTCTGAAGCGAAACAAGACGCGAGTCCTCAAGAAGCGCTATGGAAACATCCTCCTGCTTTACGTCTACTATTAATTCGCTTTTCATACTTGTTATTTATTCCGATAATCCTATTTTTCATGACTATTTAAGGATTACCATAATTAAAAGAACAAACTCGCCACGACCGTGGGCCAGGCAGGTTTGTTCTCTTTTCTTTTTCTGTGCGCGGAAATAACCCTGCAAGGCAGTGATTATTTCTTCTTATGACGATTCTTTCTCAGTCTTTTTTTGCGCTTGTGAGTGGCCATCTTATGACCTTTTCTCTTTTTTCCGCTTGGCATGGTTCTTAACTTTTAATTTATGATTAATATCTTTGGGCTTATCTATGAAGCCGCTCATTCCGTTTCTATAAGGAGTTTATGCCTCTGCTTTGACATCCTCAAGGAAAACCTTGGAAGGCTTGAATGCAGGTACCTTGTGTGCCGGAATCTTGATGGTCGTATTGCGCGAAATGTTTCTCGCTGTCTTCTCCTTACGAGTTTTAACTACGAAGCTACCGAAACCACGGAGATATACATTGTTACCATGAGCCATGGAATCTTTTACTACTTCCATGAATTTCTCTACTGTAGCCAGCACTGCCGATTTCTCCAGACCTGTGCTGCGCGAGATTTCATTTACAATATCTGCCTTTGTCATTTTTTTAATATTTTTCAATCAATATTCACTTTTTTCGTATACTCTGGATGCCAAAATTAATTCTTGCAAATTTGGCAATGCAAATATCGTAATTTTTTTTGAATCCCTCTATATCTAAAGCTTATTTTCTATATATTTTATTGTTTTTTCTTGGTTTTGACCCGGTTTGACCTTATAATTTTACCATTTTAACCTCATAACATCATCATTCCTCAGTTTCACTGATAATGCAGACTCCTCCCGTTTTCGATATTTTTCCTATAATTTCATTTCGCCGGTCAAGAGCCACGGCTAATGTCATGCCGCAAGTATTGTCAAAACTCCTATTCCTTACCTCTATATCTTCACCTTTTATCACTTTCATTACTCCATCTGCCGACACATAGGGGAAAGTGATCTCAATCACACGCATTTTACGTTTCTCCATTTTCCCGGCGTCTTCAAGTGCGAGTCTGGCAGCTTCCCTATATGCCGCAATCAGTCCGGGAGTGCCCAGCTTTATCCCTCCGAAATAACGAACGACTATCACCACGACATTTGTCACTTCTGCGCTGTTAATCTGACCTAAAATTGGTTTTCCGGCCGTTCCGGATGGCTCACCATTGTCGTTTAACTGCCATTCAAGCCGATCGGCACCTATCATGTACGCCCAGCATACATGCCGCGCATCATGATACTTATTCTGATACTTCTTTATCTCCTGCTTTGCCTCTTCTGCAGATTCCACCGGAATGGCAAAAGAAAGGAACCGGCTCATCTTCTCCTTATATTGTGATTCGCCGGCTCCCTTTATCGTATAATATAAATCACTCACTAATCTGACGCGTTGTGATTATCCGAAATAATTATCGCACTCAGTCCTGTTCTTTGAATAAAGAAGCATTCCACTTGCAATGCTGTCTGCTTTCTCCTGGCCCAATTCCTCCTGAACTATAGCCAAAGCCCATTTCAACGCGATTGCGGGACCGGCACCCAGTACGAACTTTTCATCCACTACTACCGGTTGACTCGAAGGAGTAGCTCCCGACATCATCTCCTCAAAACCGGGATAGCAAGTAGCTTCGCGACCTTCAAGAAGACCCATCTGGCCAAGCACTACTGCTGGAGAAGCACAAATGGCTGCAATTTTACCTGTCTCCGACTCATATTGCGATCTCAATAACCCGTGTAGAGGAGCAAAATCATATAGGTTGGATGCCCCTGGCATTCCTCCCGGCAAAATCAGCCACGCCGGATTGCGGAATAAGGTATTGTCAAATATCAGATCTGCATTCACTGTCACGCCATGCGCCCCGGTCACTTGCAAGGAGGTAGTGACTGACACTGTTTTAACAGGCATTCCCGCTCTACGGAGGACATCTACTGGAGTCAAAGCCTCTATTTCCTCAAAGCCCTCGGCAAGAAAAACATAAGAATCTTTCATATTTTAGATAATTAGATGGATAACGTAGTTAATATCTCTCAGAGCATTATAAGACAAATATATACCTATATTCCCTTAATACCAAATATTTGGCAACTAAATTTCAATTTTCTTATATTTTGGCACAAGAAGCTTTATCACGCACCATGCAGTCAGATAAGACACCGCACATATGCTGAATACAATCATATATCCTGCGGGCTTTCCGGCAAAACTCATGAAAGTGAAGCCATCTCCAAGCTGTTCAGCATGATGGAATAACGTACCTGCACCCTGATTGATAATATAGGAGCTTATTCCTCCGGCCATAGTACCCATACCTACTATGGATGCAACTGTCGAAGTAGGGAACATATCGCCAATCGTTGAATAAAGGTTGGCACTCCAGGCCTGATGAGCAGCTCCTGCAAATCCGATGATGATGGCAGGCCACCATGGTGAATACATCCCTAATGGCTGGGCGAACAATGCGAAGATAGGTACGAATGCAAAAATCAACATTGCCCTCATTCTTCCGGCGTATGGATTCATGCCGCGTTTCTCGACAAATATCTTGGGAAGATAGCCTCCGAAAATTGACAATACGGTCACTATAAAATATAAAGTGAAAATAAGAGCCTGCCCCATCGGAGTATAAGATGCATAACCAAATTGGTCGGAAAAATAGGCCGGTGCCCAGAAAAGGAAGAACCACCACACTCCATCAGTCAGGGCCTTTCCCATTATGAAGGCCCAGGTCTGACGGAAAGTAAAACACTTCCAGAAAGAGATAGTCTTTGTCTGCTCTTTCTCGATTTGTGCTTCGCTCTCTCCTGCCTCATCCTGTTGGATATATTCCAATTCAGCTTTATTTACATGTTTAGATTTTTCGGGAAGAGAATACATTCCTTGCCAAAATCCCATCCAGATAAAGCCGAGACCTCCAATTATGATGAAAGCCATCTCCCATCCGAACATCTTAGCCAGAACCGGGATGCACAGCGGGGCTGCCAAAGCACCGACAGATGCGCCTGAGTTGAATACTGCTGTTGAGAACGCCCTGTCCTTCTTAGGGAAATACTGAGCTGTAACCTTAATGGCAGCAGGGAAGTTACCTGCTTCACCAATTGCAAGGAGCGCTCTGCATCCCAAGAATAGCCATACACTGATCGACGCTATTGAGAGTGCAAGGGCCGAGCCATTTTTAACCGCTTGCAATGCCGCAACTGAATCGAGACCCACAAATTTCATTGTGGCCCATCCACATCCTCCATGCAGACATGCTGCAAACGACCATATGAATATTGCCCAGAGATAACCTTTGCGCGAACCCAGCCAGTCGATGAATTTACCGGCAAATAAACTTACTATCGCATAAAACAGGGAGAAAAATCCTGTTATAGTCCCATAATCGGCATCTGTCCAATGAAACTCAGGTGCGATAAAATCTTTCCAGGTGAGCGACAACACCTGTCGGTCAAGATAATTGACCGTTGTCGCAAAAAACAACAGTGTACATATCACCCAACGCCAGTTGGTCTTACGCGCTGTCACTGCAAGCGATGCAACATTCTCCATTTATAGTTTGCTTATTGGTTAGCTTTTCCCGACATCATCGACATCTCTTCAGAAAATAAATCAATTATGCTTCAGCCGGGCTATGTTTAAAACTCAAAATAGTTTTTTGCATTATTATAGCAGATATCCTCCACCATCTTCTGGACCCTCTCCTTTTCATAGCCCGAATATGGAATCAATCCTTTTTCCACATCATTACCAATCAGATTGCACAAAGTACGCCTGAAATATTCATGACGGGGATATGAGACAAAAGAACGGGAATCCGTTAGCATTCCGACAAACCTGCTTAGAAGTCCTTGATTCGACAAAGCATCCATCTGCCGGGTCATGCCGTCGATCTGATCGTTAAACCACCAGCCTGATCCGAATTGTAGTTTACCCGGCACAGTCCCATCCTGAAAATTCCCTATCATTGTGGCCATGACCTCATTTGCTGCAGGATTCAGATTATAAAGAATGGTCTTGGCAAGTTTTCCCTTGCTCGCTAACCGGTCGAGTAATCGTGCACAACTCTGAGCAGTATTGAATTCCCCGATGGAGTCATAACCCGTGTCAGGACCGAGCTCCTTCATCATCACTGAATTATTATTCCTTATTGCACCATAATGAAACTGTTGGGTCCAACCTTTCTCCGCATCCATCTCTCCGAAAAGGATAAGCATCTTACTTTTGAATTTACGGATCTCTGAGTCAGAAAGATTTTTTCCGGAAATTACTTTTTCAAATATATCCTTTATCTCCTCCTCCGTAAAATCATCAGCAAAAAATTCGGTTAGGCCATGATCACTCAATCTGCATCCACACTCGGCAAAATAATCATGCCGATTGCGTAAGGCCCGCTCGAATTCGCTGAAATTATTTATTGATATTCCGCTTATGTCGGCGAGTTTCTTCACATATTCGCAGAACTCTTCTGCATTGTCTACCGCCATGGCCTTATCGGGTCGCCATGTTGGAAGAACTTTTATCTCAAACCCCTCCTCTTTCAATTTCCTGTGATGTTCAAGAGTGTCGATAGGATCATCTGTAGTACAAACCACCTCCACGTTATATTTCTTCATCAGACCCCTTGCGGTCATATCAGGCGAATTGCGGAGTTTGTCATTACATTCGTCAAATATCTCCTTTGCAGTTTCAGGATTGAGTCGCTTATTGATACCAAACGCCGTCTGAAGTTCGAGATGCGTCCAGTGATAAAGTGGATTGCGAAAAGTATAAGGGATAGTCTCTGCCCATTTCTCGAATTTCTCCCAATCAGATGTCTCCTTACCGGTTATATACTTTTCAGGCACCCCGTTTGTCCTCATTGCCCTCCATTTATAATGATCTCCACCAAGCCAGAGCTCAGTAATCGAAGAAAATCTATAATCATCAGCTATCATCTTTGGATTAAGGTGACAGTGATAATCGATGATGGGCATTTTAGCGGCATGATTATGATAAAGCTCTTTGGCAGTATCAGTCTCCAGTAGAAAATCTTTATCTGCAAAATCTTTCATAACATATCATCTTTACATCGCGAAAACATTGAAACCGCCATCAACCACAGCTACGGTGCCGGTAACGAAAGATGACGCATCGCTTATAAGATATTGGATTGTGCCGCATAATTCTTCAGGGCGTCCAAATCGTTTGAATGGAGTCTGGCGGATAACATCATTCCCTCTCTCTGTATAACTCCCGTCGGGGTTAGTTAGGAGCGCCCGGTTCTGATTTGTCAAGAAGAAACCTGGAGCGATTGCATTGACCCTGATCTCAGGTGTAAATTTTGTCGCAACTTCATTAGCCATGAATGCAGTGAAGTTGGATATGCCGGCTTTAGCTGCAGCATATCCCATTACTCGCGTCATAGGGCGGAAGGCAGCCATGGATGAGAAATTCACGATCGCCCCTTTTCCAGCCTTTACCATAGGACGCAAAAACACTTGCGTAGGAATAATAGTTCCTGTTAGATTCACATTAAGCACCTTTTGGAATTCTTCGATCTTAACATCAAACACGGTGCCGGTAGGACTTATGGTAGCACCCGGCATGTTTCCTCCTGCCGCATTCAGTAGGGCGTCAACCTTTCCATACGCTTCAAGGATGTCGTTGCAGTTCTGCTCCACTACTTCCGAATCCATCACATCTGTCACAAGAAACATTCCTTCTCCCCCTGCCTCACGGATTTCTGCAACTATAGCATCCCCTTCATCCTTCCTTCGGCCAAGAAGTACTACTTTAGCTCCTTCAGAAGCGAGATATTTTCCAATACAACTACCCAGGACTCCGGTCCCTCCGGTGATTACCACCACTTTATCTTTAACTGAAAATAAATTCATCTCTATATTTTTTAATATCAAACAAATGGCTCAATTCTTGAAAGCGGCCATCATTCCGCTTACCATTCCTAATGCCAACATTCGCCCATGGAATGAATATCCGGCATTATATCCCATTTCTGCATCGCCAAGCATCAGGGGAGCATGATCAACACGCATAGCCACATTAGGACGCTTATCCTCAAAAATCTTTACCACTTCAACAAGACGCGGATCAAGATGGGAAGCCTCTTTGAAATCCCCCGTAGGCATAACGTTGCATACTCTTGCATGAACAAAATGAGTTCGGTCGGCATATTTCTCTGCAAGCTTCACAATATCATTATGAGCACCGGCACTAAGGGAGCCTGCACAGAAAGTCAAACCATTATGTGGATTTGGCACAGCCTCCAGAAAAGCCTCAATATCAGAATCACATGTCACAATTCTCGGAAGACCCAATATCTGCATCGGTGGGTCGTCGGGATGGACACACATGTCTATATCATATTCGTCACACACGGGCATTATGGCATTAAGGAAATATGCCATATTCTCTCGTAATTTATCAGCATCAACCCCCTTGTATAGTTCAAGCAGCTCCCTGAACTTCTTCACAGGTTCCAGGTCATCTTCTGATATATTTCCATTCACAAATCCTTGGGTCTTGACGATGATATTCTCCACAAGGCGGCGTTCCCCCTCCTTATCCATTCGGGGTGCAACCTCCTCTCTCATTCTACGGAGGGTTTCCTCATCATAATCCTTCTCAGCTCCCTCCCTCTTCAGGATATGAATGTCGAAATAGGCAAATTCAGCTCTGTTAAAATAAAGATTTGATGTCCCGTCAGGATTAGGATAATCGAGATCGGTCCGAGCCCAATCAAGTACCGGCATGAAATTATAGCAGATGGTCTTAACTCCTGCTTTCCCGAGATTACGTAAGCTCTCCTTATATTTCTCAATCAGCTCATCACGGTCAGGACCCCCATATTTTATCGACTCACTCACCGGAAGGCTCTCCACTACCGACCATATCAAACCATGATCTTCGATATAGTCTTTCATCTTCTTAACCTCATCATAGCTCCAGACCTCTCCGTTGGGAATGTGATGAAGCGAGGTGACAATACCCTCTACTCCTATCTGACGAAGCATATCGAGGGTTATCTTATCATTGGGGCCAAACCATCTCCATGTTTTTTCCATTGCACTGATTTTAGAGTTCTTATTGCAGACTATCCTGCCGGTTGAAAAAAATTATTGCTCCATAGGCAAGTAACTGTCCGTATTAAATACATACAATGTGAGCAATCATTTTTGAAAGATTTATCATTCTCGAAGAAGGAGAATAGCGGGCTATTCGACTGATGAAAGGATGAAAAATCACCAAAAAGAACAAGTAGATTGTATGTGAGCAGTATATATAGACATAAATTGTAGAGTTTTATTTTGAACAGCTACTTATCGACATACATACCTATTTCACAAAAATAGTAAAATTCTCACATATTTTTGTTAGTTTTGTAAATAAATTTAATTCCAGGATGATATCTGCTTTTAACTTTGTTTTCCTCTCCCTCAAACGAATTTTACTCTGGTCCGCACCAATATTATGCATAATCTCATGCTCAATAATTCAGTACGGTTGTTCTTCCGAAAATAAAAGAATTCACCCGGGATGGATCAAGGAAGAGGGTGCGGTCTGGAATACCACATATCATATCACATATAAAAGCGAGATCGACCTCCGGGATTCAATTATCACAGTGCTTAACAGGGTTGGAAACTCCCTTTCAATCTTCGATAAATCCTCACTTGTGAATATTGTCAACAACCAAGACAGCACACCGGTGAATTCCGACTTCCGGAAAGTATATATTACATCATATAAGATATTTAACATCACCGAAGGGGCTTTTGATCCTACCTTATCTCCTTTGATCACGGCATGGGGGTTTGGGCCGGGGCACACCCCTACCGCCGACACTCTACGAATCGATTCTATCCGTAAGTTTGTGGGAATAGATAAAACCAGATTCGCAAAAGGGGTATTGTATAAACAGGATCCCCGCATCCAGTTCAACTTCTCCGCCATAGCTAAAGGATACGGCTGCGATGCAGTGGGAGAAATGCTTGTGCGCAATGGAGTTTCAGATTTCCTCGTCGAGATTGGCGGAGAAATAAAGGCCGGCGGGAAAAACCCTGAAAACGGGAAATGGCGTATATCCATCGACCGTCCGATTCTTTCCGGCAACAAAGCGATCCATGAGTCACAGGAGATCGTTGAAGTCTCCAATATGGGGGTTGCCACTTCCGGAAATTACCGGAATTTCCATACAGAGGGGACCCGACGCTTCGGACACACCATTTCATCAAAAACCGGTCGTCCTGTTCAGACTGATGTAATTTCTGCTACTGTTCTCTCCTCTTCTGCTATGGCTGCCGATGGTTTGGCAACAGCATTTATGGCTCTTGATAGCGAACGGGTAAAAGAGATTAACAACTCTCTCCGTCTTCCTGTCATGCTTGTGTTGCAGGATTCAACAGTTTGGACTTCTAAGGAATTTGATCAGCTTATCGCTAAATAAAATCTGCATATTCTAAGAATGACACTTCTCCTTACCTGTATCTGTATTGCACTTTGCATTATTGTCATTATTCTCATTATCGCATTTCGCGGGCAATTAAAGCGCATCAGCCAACAATCCGAACAGCAATTCCGTCTCCTTGCCTCAGAAGCACTCGACAGGAATTCAGCCAATCAACGGGCAGCTAATACGGAGCAACTTTCAGTGTTACTTTCACCTTTAAAGATTAGGCTTGAAGACTTAAACCGCAATATTCAGGATACGCATGTCGAAACCGCCGCTTCCCGGCGTTCGCTGTCAGATCAGATCGAGCGACTTACCAAACTCAATCTCTCAATCGGAGAAGAAGCCCGCAATCTCTCTTCCGCTCTCAAAGGCAACACCAGAATACAGGGTCAATGGGGAGAAACGGTATTGGAAACAATTCTTGAAAGAGCCGGGCTCACAAAAGGAATCAATTTCGATACCCAAGCCACAAGAGATAGCAATGGATCATCCATTAAAAATGAGGAAGGCCGGGCTCTTCGACCCGACATGATCATATTTCTGCCCGATAAACGGAACATCATCGTAGATGCTAAGACTTCACTCTCGGCCTATCTCGAATACTGCGAAGCGTCTTCCGCCCGTAATGCAGAAGATGCACTCAAACGTCATATCATATCAATCAAAAGGCATATTGATGAATTGGCATCCAAAAAATATACCAAGTGGGTTCAGAATGCCTCAGAGCAGGTGCTAATGTTTATTCCTAATGATGGAGCACTGCTTCTTGCTATCGAGAAAGATGAAAACCTTATCAGTTATGCCCTTGAGAGAAAAATAGCACTCGTATCTCCATCTCAGATAATGGGAGTAGTTCTTCTGGTTGCACAGATATGGCGAAAAGATGCTCAAGACCGGAACTCAGCTGAGATTGCCCGTCTCGGAGGGCTCCTTTATGATTCGGCAAAAGACTTCATAAACGATCTTGAATCAATTGAAAAAAATCTGAATGCGGCACATAGAAGCTATGAGTCTGCCATATCGCGTCTCACATCCGGTTCGCGAAGTTTCCTATCACGTGCTGAACGCCTTCGCGAACTCGGCGCAAAAACATCGCGCCGTCCAACCTAACCATTAACCATTAACTATTAACCATTAACCATTAACTATTAACCATTAACCATTAACCATTAACTATTAACCATTAACCATTAACTATTAACTATTAACCATTAATTATTAAGTATTCCCTCCCTCCTTCTGGGCAAATGTATTAAGGTAGCGGGCTAACCCGAACAGATACCTTCGGAAACCGGGACGGTAATGAAGAAGATGGGCAAACCAATCAAGACGGTTGTGGAGGAACTTGACAACAACACCCACAAAAAACATTGCGAACAATGTGCCGGGGCCTATAACATTCCATAACCAACCATGGAAAAAGATAAAACCGAGTATAACGGCTATCACCACCAACGATATATCAACAATAATCTTAGCTTTAGGGAATGGCATTCCGGTCAACTTACTGATCGCTGCAGGAAAACCTTCACCGGGCATGGTTATCGAACCACATCTGATTTCAAAGGCGATCCCGATACCCAAAATGACACATCCCACTATCTGAGCGGCTATCTGGGTAAAAAGAGTATCGCATGAGAGGAATGAGGTCAGAGCCATATTTACATCAAGAAGAAACCCAAAGAAAAAACCTATGATCAACTGGAGACACTGGATGGGTTCAAATCTGCGACGCAATATCAGGAATTGACCAAAAACAAGCACTATATTCATTATATAGGTAAATTCTCCGATCGTAAGTCCCGGCACTTTTCCTACTTCTCCTGCAAGGGCCATAACAAATGGTATAGAAGAGATAACGCTACTTCCAAAATTTGATCGGACACAGATCGCAACACCTAAAGTCATAATAAACAGCGAAATGAGAAGAAGGAGATGTTGCCAAACAAATGAGATAACCTTTTCTTTCATTGTACTTCGTTAAATTACGATTACAAAATTACTAATTTATCCCAATTGTTAGAAATAATAAGTAACCCCCACTCCTACTCTATTGTCTCTGAATGAAAGATCGCTTTTAAGTAAATCCGTTATCCCTAAATCTGCTTCCAATGAGATAAAGAAATTATTTACCGGCACACCGACTCCAACTTTCCAAGATAGATCAAATCGCCGTTGGCCGTTCCACAAATTAACATACTCGTTTGAATCTTCATTAAGACCTTTATCCTTAAACGCAATTTTACCTGCAAACGCATACCTGACCTGAGGGCCAGTAAAAATATTCAATGCAGATTTCTCCCATAGATCAATTGAATATCCTACGACAAGTGGTATTTGAAAACTCCATTTATATATTTTGGGGTCAGTTTCCACTATTACACCTTCTGAGTTCGTAAATACCACATCCTTATATTTGTACTGTGAGTACGCGAGGGAAAAAGAGGGTTCAAAATAGAAATTCTTCCCTAAATAAATGTTGCTAACACCGCCAATAGTAAAACCATATCCTGGTCGATACATTGTTACACCGCCTCCATCTCCGTGCCACTTACCGGGAAGTTCAGCATCCACAGTGGCTTTGATACCCCAAATAACAGTATTATTTTGAGCAAAAGTGGAAACGGTTGACACCAACAAAAGTACTATTGACAGAATTTTACGCTTCATATATAATTAGTTACTTGATTAAAGTTCATGCTTAAATAACGCATTTTTAACATTTATTATTGCCCTTGCACAATGTCTTTCCCCATCCAATAGATAGAACGAGACGTAACGGAGTAATCAACATCACCAACGGGATAAAATATCCCACCTACATCAGATATTTTTTATAACTTTACGGGGTCAATTCATAAACTTATTTATAAGATGGCAGACAATTTTCTTGAGAAAAGAATGGAAGATTTAAGAAGCGGTAAACTTCAGAATCAATCCATTTCAAGGATCTCAAATCCGTCAGGGTCAAATGGCTATATCCGTTTCAGATTCCCGCCTAAAAGAGTTCTTGTCACCGGCGGGGCAAATGGTATTGGCCTTGCTGTGACGCGCGCATTCCTGAAAACAGGATGTAAAGTCGCAGTGATGGATATTGACAAGGAGAATGGAGAAAAACTCGCGCATAATGAAGGCATAAGGTTCTATCATGTGGATCTGTCAAACCGGGAAATGTTGGAAAATGCGCTTGATAACTTGTTCGCCTCCTGGAAAGATCTGGATATAGTTGTCAGTAACGCCGGTGTATTTACCGTCAATCCGTTGGAAGATAGCGACCCCGACATGTTTGATCACATATTGGACACAAACCTCAAACCGGGTTATCTGATTGCTCGTTATTGGGCACGTCACCGTAAATCAATCCCTGCAGTGAATTCCTACGGCGGTAGATTCATATTAATTTCCTCCACACGACACATCCAGAGCGAAACGGGTACGGAAGCCTACTCTGCATCAAAAGGAGGAATCGCATCATTAACTCATGCCCTCATGGCATCCCTCTCCCCTTCCCGGATAACGGCAAACTGTATTTCACCTGGATGGATACACACCGGTAAACCTGATGAACTGACAAAAGAGGATCACGAGCAACACCCCTCCCGAAGGGTCGGGACACCTGACGACATAGCACGCCTTATACTTTTTCTATCGCTCCCCGACAACGATTTCATCAACGGTGCCGACATTCCCGTTGACGGAGGCATGACCCGCAAGATGATCTATACCTGAAATTGTTATGCAACTTTCATTTGAATTCATATCTTCTCTCCAAGTTCAACAGAACACGCCCCTTGGATTGATTTTCATCATTTGATCTCATTTAAACTTTTTTATTATATTTGCCAACAATAATTGATCATTGACGTTTGATATTTATAGATTTGCAACAAATGTATGATTGATAGGTTTGAAATCTACAAAGGGATTCCTGTTGGAAATATCATTAAAAGAGACCTCAAAAAAAAGGGCCTCTCCCAAGTTATGTTGGCTAATCAAATCGGAATTCCTTATAAAACATTAAATAAAATTCTCAATAATCATTCTCTATTAAATATCAAATATGCCGAAAAGATAGAATCCTTTATGGATTACGAGCCTACCATTCTTATCAGATTACAAGATTATCTTATCGAGAAGAAATTTGCTCAGAAAAAGCTTATCACTTACGGTGCAATTCCTAAAATCCGCAAATGTGTATTCTGGGATATAGATATTAATTCTCTCGATTGGATAAAACATAAGAATTTTATTATCGAAAGAGCGACAAGATATGGTAATAAAGAAGAGAAAAAGGCCGTGTCACAATTTTACGGCTTTTAAGTAATTTAATATGATACTGCATTCTTCATCCGTATCTCCAGCTTTACTTGATATTCTTCATGAACTAATGGAGAATGATCTTTTCAAACCTTTTCGGCTGGTAGGAGGTACCAATTTATCTTTAAGGTATGGTTTCCGAATCTCAACGGATATCGATCTTTTTACCGATGCTCCTTACGATAGTATAGATTTCAATCCCATCGAAGAATATTTGTCAAAGCAATTTCCTTTTTATGAACCTTCTGACTCCGGAGGAATTGTTGGTATGGGAAAAACCTATTATATAGGTTACGACGAGGAGAATATTATCAAATTAGATTTGATGTATGAAAACGATTTATTCTTAAATCCGGAAGAAGTTAACGAGAATATAAGGATGGCTACACTAAATGAAATAGCCGTCATGAAACTTGACGCTATTTCATATGGTGGAAGGAAAAAGGATTTTTGGGATTTGCATTATCTATTGTTTGATCTTAAAATAAATCTAAAAGATATCATCAAATCTCATGAACAAAGATTTACCTATACTCATGAGCCTGATGATATCTTTAGGCAATTAGTTAATTTTAGTAGGGCAGATAATGATCCGGATCCTCGCTGTCTTCTCGGTAAAGACTGGGATACAATAAAATTAGATATTATAGAGGCGGCAAAATCAATCGCAGATTTTGATACTATCTGAGTAGTTTCGGAGCCATGAAGAGGAGGCCGAAGTTGATGCCTATGTTCCAGTTGCGGGCCGGATAGGAAAGATAATTGCCGTAGATCGAAAGACTCGCAAAGGGGAAATTATAGACAGCTGCCACCTCTCCGATAAACTCTGCCTTGCGGAACCAGCCTTTATACCGGGCACACCCATTGTCATTAACAAGATTCGTTATGGGAGAATATACATAAAAATCTCCTCTGAACTGCAGACGGTTTACCGGACTCCATACCGGTATCAAGCCTGCTGCCACATAGTTATCCGAACGGAATGCCTCATTAAAATAATTCTTGGTAGAGGGTGTGGGTGCAAACGCTGCCGCATGTATCAAAGTTGCCGTATAATTCTGACGGAGATGCTGCAAAGTTCCCCTCACATTTCCCATGACTCCCAAGGAGATGTATTTATTCATCGGATAAAAACGCTTCCAGAATCCTTCTAATGCCCCTCTGGTTGTGGGATTATAACTCTCTCTCAAAGATTTGTCCCCTCCGGGAGTGTAGCGCGATGATTCATAACTTAACGCAAGGTCGGCATACCAATGATAACCGGCATTCGGATAAAGATTATCATTTAGCGTACTGCTTTCCAGACCTGCACGTAGAACGCCTATTTGATATTGCGTCAAATCTTTTGATACAGTTGAATAATCAGTAGTATTAGTCGGGAAGTAAGAATCAGACATATATCCATAGCCTATTCCGGCATACCCCTTTATTCTTCTGCCAATCGCCCAGTTGTAACTACCCCTTATATAATTCTCAACCTCTGTTATAAAGGTTGGAGTAGAATTTTCATAGAATAATAATTGGGAATCATAATAACGTTGACGGCTTACAAGACCCTCTATACTGATATAAGAGGGAACTGCACTGCGAAGGGCAAATTTCCCGCTTAACATCGCTGCGAGATAAGACTGTCCGATCCAGCCGCTCAAACCGACATCAAGAGAATTAAAGCTCAATGTATGATATCCCAAATCAAGATAAAGCATACTGTTAGTGGTAGAGGTTATCCATCCTCCGACTCCTACACGCCAAGGTCCTTTCACTGTAGCTTCCAAAAGCAACGTATTTTTTCCATCTCTACCCAATTCAGCCTGTGGAAGGAGATTCTTCAGTGTTCCATCGGTCACAGCACGATAATATGCGTTGGTAACCTGCTGCATCCCGATTGGCTCTTTCTTACCATTCGTGAATAGATGCTCAAGATATTTAGCTTGATTGGGAGCGGCCCCTGTCACTTTTACCTCATCGAATTTCACCACCGGAGTCTGGGCAGCGAATGCTTCCCGGCGCTTTGTAACCTCCTCAAGAGGAACGCGTGCTGAGACTCGCTTCTTTATCGAATCCACCATTGATAAGCCTGTCTTGTAGCCTATCTCATAAATAGTCTCTGCCTGCCCGAAATCAAGAACACCGAAATTCAAAACCGGAACCTGAATCTTTATCCCATCTTTAGATGGCACAGAATAATTATTATTCTGGATAATCATGTCTTCCAGCTGGCTGTATATGTCTCCCTCCTGTGGTTTCTTATCAGGGCTCGAAACAGATACTCCGATTATAAAGTCGGGATGGAAAGTATCCTGCATAACATCTACCGGAAAATTATCATAGATTCCCCCGTCATAGACAAGCACTCCATCCATCTTGATCGGTTTGAAAACCAGAGGGAAACTCATAGAGGCCCTTACCGCGTCACCTAAGGAACCGCTTCCCAGCACAATCTTATGCTTATGGTAGACATCACTTGTTACACATCTGAATGGCACAAAAAGATCACTGAAATTCTCATGACATTGCTCACTATATGGTGCATACAGCTTTAAAAACTCCAAATTCATTGGAATCGGACTGATAAGATTTGCAGGAATAATATTTCCGGCAAACCCGGTTGTATCTTTAAAATTCAGATTCACCGATGCCCATTGTGGTGTCGGATTGGGAGTGGTAAGATAATAAGTAAGGTTTTTGTCTATAGTTCCCGTGCTCCAATATTTAAAATCTGGAGCAGTGAAGAATTTCATCATCTTGTCTGGCGACCAACCGCAGGAATACAGACTTCCCACAATCGCACCCATCGATGTGCCCGTAACATAATCAATTGGAATATCATTCTCTTCCAAGGCTTTTATCACTCCTACATGAGCGATTCCCTTGGCTCCTCCTCCGCTGAGAACAAGACCGATACGCGGATTTTGTGAGGTTTGTTTTCTTTCACTGGTTGGAGAATCCGTACTTTCAGCACCCAACCCCGGCAATATTGTCGACAAAAGGGTGATAACCCCGATAAATCTTTTAACCATAACCTTGATATAGTTTAGGGAATTAAATACCTTTTTATATTTATTTAACAAAAACTATCGGTCTATGGTTTCTGTCTGAGTTTATTTATATGCAGAATAAACCTGACTTCTTAGGACACAGGAATGGTATATAGGCAATTCCCCATTGAAAGATATATTATCTCCCTCTGCTAAGTAGTTCGCAAAAATTAACTCAGAATAAGGCCCCGACTCATAAAATATCAGCATGCTGATAT
>CAZCJC010000013.1:0-56968 GCA_964499025.1 uncultured Sangeribacter sp. | reverse complement strand
ATCGTAGCTACTTTAGCGATCTAGCTGCTTTAGCAATCGTAGCTGTTTTAGCGATAGTAGCTACTTTAGCAATCTAGCTGCTTTAGTGATCTAGCTGCTTTAGCGATCGTAGCTACTTTAGCAATCGTAGCTACTTTAGCGATCGTAGCTGCATTAGCGATCGTAGCTGCTTTAGCAATTGTAGCTACTTTAGCAATCGTAGCTACTTTGGTAATCGTAGCTATGATAGCTATTTAGGAGAGGATGGTTATTGTCGGGGTAGCTATAGGAGCTATAATAGCTATGATAGCTATATTGATAGCTCTGTTAGCTTTGGGAGTTCCTATAGCTACCCCGACAGGTATTGGGAGTGTGGGATTATTTTGTGACGCGTTCGAGCCAGTTGACCATACAGAACATCACGCCCATTGAGACTACGCATACCGACAGGAAAACTGTCCATGCCACCCAAATGGGATAAGCGTTGTAGATCAGCGGTCCAATCCATAACAGGAGGTTTCCTACTGCTGTCGCACCGAGCCAAAGACCTTGGCATAATCCCTGAAGATGCTTGGGCGCCACTTTAGATACGAAGGAGAGACCGAGTGGTGATATGAAGAGCTCGGCAACTGTGAGGAAGAAGTATAGCACAAACAATACCCAGGGGCCTGTCTTAAGAGTCTCGGCAACTGAGGGTGCGATCTCCTTGAATTCGTTAGCTGAGGGATAGCCTTTCACCGCAGAGAATATTACAAGGAAGAGATATGCAAGTCCGGCAAGTCCCATACCGATTGCGATCTTCTTAGGGGTTGAGATCTCTTTCCCCCTCTTGGAGAGGAGGGAGAATATCCACATCACCACGGGAGTAAGGATGATGACATAGAATGGGTTGAGAGCCTGCCATATTTCCGGTTGAACTGAATCGGTGCGTACAAAATCGCGGGCAAAGAGTGATAGGGAGGTGCCATTCTGGTGGAATGAGAACCAGAAGAAGATTGCTATGCCAAGTACTGCAAATAGGGCGTACATGCGTTGTTTGATCTCCTTTGCCATCTTTGCTTTCTCCTCCTGAGTGTAGGAGACAGTCTCGGCTTTCTCCTTCTTGGTGGGAGATGGGAGCCGATTCTTGGTGGCCAGGAAGATAGCGAGTGAGATGAGCATGGCAGCTACCGATGCTATGAAAGAGTAATGGATACCCGTGTTGAATACGTCAAGATATTGGGTGCAGAATTCAGATACATTCTGAAGGTTGCCACCCATCTCTGAAATAAGGGCATAGAGGTTTTCTGCATTCTGCTCGTTCATGTTGTCGGTAACGCTCAGGTACTCATGGCAGAGAGCGGGCAAGGAAGCGTTGTATGCGAGATTGTGAACTCCGAGCCACCAAGAGCGGAGAATAGGAGCGATAAATGGTGCGGCAACTCCTCCGATGTTGATGAATACATAAAAAATCTGGAAACCGGAGTCACGCTGCGAAGCGTAACGGGGGTCATCATAAAGCTGACCTACAATAGCCTGCAGGTTTCCTTTGAACAGACCGTTTCCGAAAGCTATAAGGAAAAGGGCTGCACAGGTAAGCGTAAGAAGCCATGTGGTATTCTCCGGAGTTGCGAGAATAGGCACTGCGAGCACCACATATCCCGCGGTCATAACCATAAGACCGCTGATGATGGTTCCTTTGTAGTTCTGTGTACGGTCGGCGATAATACCTCCGACGAGACTTAGGATGTAGATTCCGGCATAGAAGCAGGAATACACGATGGAACTTGTCTCCTCCTTCAAGCCGAATTTCGAGCATAGGAAAAGCACCAGTACCGCATTCATGATGTAGTAGCCGAATCTTTCTCCCATGTTGGAAAGGGCCGCGGGGATAAGTCCCTTGGGTTGATTCTTGAACATGTCAGGTTAGTTTATAATGGTTTATATTTATATTTCGTCGTCGGGTTTAACAGACTCTCATCCTTACTTGGATTCAAGCATCTTGAATGCACGTGCATAATTTTGAATCTGTTTCACCATAGCCACAAGGCCGTTGGAGCGAGTGGGTGAGAGATGGTCTTTCAATCCAATTTTGTCGATGAAATAGAGGTCGGAGTTCAGGATTTCATCGGGAGTGTGATCTGAAAGCACACGGAGAAGTAAAGATACAATTCCCTTTACTATTAGGGCGTCTGAGTCGGCTTCGAATTTTATATTACCGTCGGCCTCCTTGTCAGCCGTGATCCATACCCGGCTCTGACAACCTTCGATAAGGTTTTCGGGAGTCTTTTTATCATCCGGGAACTCCGGAAGTGTATTTCCAAGGTCTATAATATATGCATAACGGTCCATCCAGTCTGTTAGTCCGTCAAACTCCTCTATGATTTCGTCTTGAATCTGATCTATAGTCATAATATTATTAATTTATACCAACTACTTGTATAATTCCGATGCTTTGAGTCGCTCCGGATAATTGCCGGCTTATCTTCAGGGGGATTTAGACACATTCTTATGTATTTCAGCGCCCCGTGACAGGTGAATCGAGTGACAAGTAGCCCAGTCAAATGTTAGGGAACAAAGTTAATAAAAAATCAGAGGTTTGGAAACACGCAGGATAACTTCTTGGGTAGATTTTGAATAAAAATTGATAAAAAAGGGGAATTAATTTGTTATATAATAAGAAATAGATTAACTTTGCAGTGTTATTACCAAAGACGGGTGATCCGTCGCGAAGGGTCTTTTTTTTCCGGATCTATTCTAACTCGGGATAGATGCCGAATCGAGAAAAAGGATTCTTTCTTTTTTACTATCCGAACGGGAAGATATCGGGTCAGTTTCAGTTCAGAGGGAATTGGCGGAACCGGGGGATAGTTTCTTTAGAATTTAATCACATTATATACTTTTAAAATTCATTATGGCAACATATCTTACACAGGAGGGCTACAATAAGAAGATGGCCGAGCTTTCAGAACTTGAGGCTCAGCGTCCTGCCATCAAGCAGGCAATAGCCGAAGCGCGCGATAAGGGAGACCTTTCCGAGAATGCGGAATACGATGCCGCAAAGGAGGCACAGGGGATGCTTGAGATGAAGATTTCCAAGCTTAAGGAACTTATCGCAGGAGCCCGTATCATAGATGACAGCAATCTGAACACGGATGAGGTGCAGATACTCAATAAGGTGACGATACGAAATAATAAAGGGATGACAATGTGTTATACCATCGTCACTGAAAGCGAGGCTAACCTCCGGGAGTTTAAGATCGCTTCCAACACTCCGATTGCTCAGGCGCTTCTCGGCCATAAGGTGGGTGACCATGTGCAGGTGCAGGCTCCCGCCGGTCTCATTGATTTCGAGATTCTGAAGATTGAAATTTGAAGTGTTTAAAAAGTTTTAAGTTCATAGAGCCATGACAATCTTTTCAAAGATCATAGCCGGAGAGATCCCCTGCTATAAGATTGCGGAGAACGACAAGTTCTTTGCTTTCATGGATATCAATCCTGTGAACTGGGGACATACGCTGGTAGTTCCCAAGAAGGAAACCGATTATATCTTCGACATTGATGATGAGGATCTTGGGGAGATGATGGTTTTTGCGAAAAGAGTTGCAAAAGCCATTAAGAAGGCCATACCGTGCCGCAAAATAGGGGTAACGGTCTTAGGTCTGGAGGTTCCTCATGCTCATATCCACCTTGTTCCGCTGCAGCAGGAGGGAGATATGGATTTCCATAAAAAGATATCAAATCCCGATCCTGCAAAGATGCAGGAATTGTGTGAAGCGATCTCATCAAATTTCGAGTAGGATAATACCCGGATGTGATAATTGATACTTTCCGGAGTTCGTTTATTAAAGATGGCATTTTAACCGATGCCATCTTTTTTTTGTTATATAATAAGAGTGCGTTCAAATCCGCCCCGGCGGTTCTCAAATTTTATGAGATGGGGTCTTATTCGGATTCATTAAGAATGATACACCTAAGATTCTTAAATCTTTAATAGAGTCGCAAACATTTAATAGTTAAGTATCTCACACAAATTAATTAAAGTAAATAAAATGAGATTAATGAATGCTAAAACTGGTTCTTTTGAATTACTTCCGGCCTCGGCTTCAGTCACATAGCCCGCTTTGCTCCTTCAGCCGAAACAAAATTAATTCAAAATTACGGCGTTTTATCTATTCATTAATTTCTGCGAGCTACTTAAGGTTTGAAAAGAAAAGTATAACCCATATGGAAAATTTTAGATTTTATTCCCCTACAGAATTTATTTTTGGTAGAGATACCCAGAAAGACACAGGAAAAGCCCTTAAGAGATATGGTGCCACAAAAGTGATGATTGTCTACGGAAGTGACCGGGTGAAGAAATCAGGGCTTTTTGATCAGGTCGCAGAATCAATGAAGGCTGAAGGGATAGAGTATTGTGAATTGGGTGGGATTGCACCAAATCCTGTGGCTTCAAAGGTATATGAAGGGATCGCCAAGGCGCGGGAGGAGAAAGTTGATTTCATTCTTGCCGTAGGTGGCGGGTCGCCGATAGATACAGCAAAGGCGATAGCTCTCGGAGCCGTTAATGATGCTGATTTCTGGGATTTTTATTGCGGGAAAGGGGTGCCCGAGAAAGCTCTTCCGGTTGGAGTGGTTCTGACGATACCGGCAGCTGGAAGTGAAGGTAGCGGTAATTCAGTGATCACTAACGAGGAAACACATCAGAAAATTTCTGTAAGGTATCCATTCCTTTTGCGTCCGAAGTTTTCAATAATGAATCCGGAGCTTACATATTCCCTTCCGTGGTTCCAGACAGCTTGTGGGATAGTCGATATGATGGCTCATATCTTCGAACGATATTTCTCAAATACCCCCGGCACCCAACTTGTTGACGCATATTCCGAGGCAATCCTCCGCGATATAATGGACCAGGCGGTTACACTTCGTTATGATGGGGAGAATTATGATGCGCGGTCTGATATCATGTGGGCAGGAACGTTGGCACACAACGGCCTATGCGGAGTAGGAAAGGAGGAGGATTGGTCGTCTCACCGGATGGAACATGAGATATCCGCATATTATGATGTCGCGCATGGCGCGGGTCTGGCCGTCATCATTCCGGCCTGGATGAGTTTCTGCGCGAAGAGGAATCCGGATAAGTTGTGGCGCTTCTCGATCAACGTCATGTCGGTGGATCCAACCGGTAAAGACACCGAAGAGATTATCGATGAGGGAATCAGCGAACTCAAGCACTTCTATCACGATCTCGGACTTACAACCAATCTCAAGGAATTGACAGGTTGCGAGCCTGATATAGACAAGATGGTGAAATCCCTGCATCGGAATATGGGAGATACGCTTGGGGCATATGTGCCTCTATCGATGGCTGACTGCAAGGAGATCTATGAGGCTGCACTTGAAGGATAGTCCCTCAACTCCGGATAATCAGATCTCAACTCTAACCATATAAGTATCCACTTAAAAATACCGATTCCATGAAAATAGATAACCTTATTAAAATATATGAGCTCAGTTTCATTGAAAACTGGGATCTCCCCGCTCTGTCGGATTATACAAAGAAAACTACCCGCACCTATGGCGACCTGGCAAAGGATATTGCGATGATACACATGTTCTATGAATCCATAGGCCTTAAGAAGGGGAGCAAAGTTGCCTTGTGCGGGAAGGATTCACCGGAATGGGTGTTGGTTTATATGGCCACCATCACCTATGGAGCCGTGATAGTTCCGATTCTTGCGGAATTCAATCCCGTGGATATCACTCATATTATCAATCATGCCGGAGCTGAGGTGCTCTATATCTCGGAACATATCTGGGAACATATGGAACCGGAAAGATTGCTCAATGTCAAAGGAGCTCTCTCTCTTGAGAACTGGAAGCTTCTCCACGAGAAAAACGGGGAGGAGATGTCGCGGAATCTCCGTCTGTTGCGTCGTAGATTCCGTCGTAGGTATCCGGGAGGATATACCTCGGAGGATATCAAATATGCTGAACGTTCCAACTCAGAGGTTGCGGAAATTAACTATACATCCGGCACCACCGGTTTTTCTAAAGGTGTAATGCTTACGGGTGAGAATCTTGCGGGAAACGTATGTTTTGGCCGGGACACTGTGCTTCATTTCAGAAGCTCCCGGGCGTTGGCCTTCCTTCCTCTCGCCCATGCCTATGGGTGTGCGTTCGATATGCTCACGCCGCTTGCCGTGGGCTCACATGTGACCCTGCTTTGCAAGATCCCGTCGCCGCGCATACTTCTCAAAGCATTGGCGGAGGTGCGCCCTAATCTGGTGATCTGTGTGCCTCTGATTCTGGAGAAGATATACAAAAGTCAGATCCTTCCCCTCATATCAAAAGGGACAATGAGGTGGACCCTTGCTGTGCCATTCCTTGATTCCTTGATATATTCAAAGATAAGAAAGAAACTTATCGACGCTTTTGGAGGGGAATTCGAGGAGGTGATTGTAGGTGGCGCCCCGTTGAATCATGAAGTTGAGGAGTTTCTGCATAAGATAAAGTTCCCCTTTACTGTCGGTTATGGCATGACAGAGTGTGGCCCGCTTATTTCTTACACTCCATGGAAAGAATTCATTGTGGGCTCATCCGGGAGGACTCTTCCGATAATGGAGTCAAAAATATTGTCGGAAGATCCTGAAAATATCCCCGGCGAGATATGTGTCCGTGGCACAAACGTCATGAAAGGTTATTACAAGAATCATGAGGCCACAGCGCAGGTGCTTGACAAGGATGGATGGCTGCATACCGGAGACATGGGTACTCGTTCAGCCGATGGCACACTCTTCTTGCGTGGCCGGTCGAAGACAATGATCCTTTCTGCTTCCGGCCAGAATATCTATCCGGAGGAGATTGAGGCAAAGCTGAATAATATGCCGTATGTGGCAGAGAGCCTGGTTGTGGAGCGCGATGGAAAACTTGTTGGTCTGGTATATCCGGATTTCGACGCTCTTGACAGGTTTGATGTCTCATTCAATGATATGGACGCCACAATGGAGAATGTAAGGACTGAGCTAAATAAGCTGGTTGCTCCATATGAGCAGCTATCCAAAATCATACTTATGCCGAATGAATTTGAGAAGACCCCCAAACGTTCTATCAAACGATTCCTTTACAGCATGGGATAAGGGCATCAGGGTTGTTTCTTACCGGATGTTTTAAGAGGGCGGAATAAGAAAATTGTAATCAGTTTGAACATTTTTGGTTTAAAAATGTTACAAATAAACAGGTGTGGATATGAAATTGCTTGTGAAACTGGACAAGAAATTTCACAGACATGTCGTAGAATTTGAAAGATAAACTTATAAATAAGTAAGACAATATGAAAAAAATGTTTTTATCATTTGCCGTGGCAGCCATGGCAATGGCAGGTATGACTTCCTGCGGTTCTTCAGCAACAAAAGAAGCAGAAGATGAGGGTGCAGCTCTTAAAGCTAAGATCGAAAATTGTACAGATGCCGATAGCCTTAAGATTTATGTAGAGCAGGCTCAGGCTTATGCTCAGAAACTTGAGGCAGAGGGTAAGGGTGCAGACGCTGAGGCTTATCTTAATGAGGTGGCTCCCGTAATCGAGAAGAAAGACCCGACCATCGCATCATATTTCCAGGAGCTCAAGAGCAAGGCAGCCGAGGAGGTAACCGAGGCTAAGGAGGCTGTAGACAGTGCCGCAAATGCAGCAAAAGAGAAAGGTGAGGCACTTGCAGACAGCGCCAAGAGCAAAGCATCTGCCGCAGTAAACGCAGTTAAGGATGCAGGCGCATCAGCAGTTGATGCAACAAAAGATAAAGCCGCTAATGCGGTGGAGAAAGGTAAGGAGAAAGTTTCTGATGCAGCTCAGAAAGGTGCTGATAAAGTAAAGGATCTTCTTAAGAAATAATTTTCTGACAAATAATTCTCTACCGTGACGATCGAAACCCGGTCGAACCGGATATTATGAAAAACAGAAAGAGAGCCGAAAGGCTCTCTTTTTTGATTTATCATTACATCTCAGGGAATAAGGAAATGATCACCGGTTTCCTTAACAATATTCTCATAATATTTTTTGTCATAGCCGGGGAAATCCGGATAAACGGGAATTCCATATTCACTCTTGATGAAATTACCATCCTTGTCGGTTTTCTTCATATTGCCATCCATAAATTTCACGAGAAGATATTGAGCAAGGTCACGGTAGTCGTCGGTAGCTTTTTTAGCGACTTCAGCTCCCTCTTTGTTTACCGAGGCGCGGTAAGCCTCCATGTCTCCGGATGTAACCACTGCTGCCAACTCCTTATCGCGCGCCTCGCGGCTGTTGCGGAAAGAATCCTCAAGTCTGTTCTGCACTTTGCGTATATCCGGAATCATGAGGTCATAGCGGTTATAAGCCTGGTTAGCCACCCAGTTGGTCATCCAGAAGTTGGAATCCATTGAGAATGTATTGACATCTCCTGGTTCAAGTTCTTTGGGTATTTCGGTCATTCCACAGTAGAATGGCATGTACACGGATGTGTTGCAATCGTCCGTGCCGAACCAAAGAATTCCACCCACCGGATCCGGAAGCCAGTCGCGGCTCTGGCTTACGAAACTCCAGCCGGTCTGTTGGGTTGCGATTGCGCGCTCCATGCAGTAATTCTTCCCATCCACCTCGAAACTCATCGGTCGCCAGCGGTAGGGCACATGGTTAGGTCCGGCCCCGATATCCTCGGTCATGGCGAAGGGAGTGCCCTCGAAGTGGTCGCGCATGCTCCATTCCATATCTTTGAGGCTCACCTTTTTGTCGGGCACCACATATAGAGGCATGGGTTCATCGCTTGTGCCCGCACACCACGCATAATACTTGTCGGTGTCGGGTGCAAAGCGGCGGAAATAGCTCCATACGCGAGCATCGCAGCCACGGCGTGTATCAGCGGTGTGGTTCTCATAAGCGTCTGCAAAAGAAAAATCTTCATCTTTTCCTTTGAAATATCCACGCTTGCGGGCGAAAGATATAACATCCTTGGAATATTTCACGTTCTCCTTATCCTTCATGTTAACTTTGCGGATACGCGGTTCGTTGGCATGTCCCGAGATTGCGTCGTCGGGTATTCTCACAGCAATCCAGACGGCACCCTTTTCGGCCCCTTTGCCGATCATCTCCATCACCCACACTTCATTCTTATCCGCGATGGAAAATGATTCGCCCGATGAGGCATATCCATATTTGTTGACGAGCTCACCCATTAAATCAACTGCTTCGCGGGCAGTCTTGCATCTCTCGAGAGCTATCTGGATAAGTGAACCGTAGTCGATGATTGCCTGGCCGGTTGTGTCGACCAGTTCCTGGTGTCCGCCCCATGTTGATTCCCCGATTGCGAGCTGATGCTCGTTCATGTTCCCCACCACGTTGTAGGTTTCGGCAGGTTGAGGAATTTCACCTAACGGTTTGCCTGAGTCCCATTCGACAACTTTTCTCATCGCTCCCTTTTGATGGCGGGCGGCCGGAGTGTGGGTGAGCATACCGTAGAGATTGTGGGAATCTGCTGCATAAGTCACCATTACGGAGCCATCGGTAGTGGCTTTCTTTCCGGCGATCAGGTTGGTGCAGGCATCAGCATTGAATGCGCCGGCAGCAATCAGTGCTCCTGCAAGTGTAAGAATATGTTTTCGTTTCATATGTCGGTTTTAATATTGATGGTGGAGTGAGAAATCTATTTTGAAGAGGCAGTTTGCGGCTCTTGCTGAAAAACTCAGCGAGCCATGCCCTAAATACTGTTATTACGCACCTTGTTCCCTTTTTCAAGTGCAAATATAAGAAAATAATCGTAAATTTGCGGAAGATAGGGGCATTTGTGCGTTATAAATACAGTAGTGCATGGAAAGTGTACCTTAGATTATGATAGTAAATTACTGATTATGGAACATATTGACAATTATACTGAAGATGGTAAGCTCCCTGAGGATATGATGATCGAAGAGGCAGTTGACAAGACTGTCGAGATGTTACCCGAAGTTGAGGAGATAGTGGTTGAAGAGACCCCGGAGTTGAAGACATTTGCCGATTTAGGCGTTGCGGATGCGTTCCTGAAAGGAATAGAGGAGATGGGTTTTGTCCATCCGATGCCTATTCAGGAAATGGTTATTCCTCACCTTCTTGACAAAGAGGGAGATGTTATCGGTCTGGCTCAGACCGGTACCGGAAAGACAGCGGCTTTCGGTTTGCCGGTGTTACAGCGCATCAATGTTGAAGAGCGAATACCACAGGCTCTGATAATAGCACCTACACGAGAACTCTGCCTGCAGATTGCCGGAGATCTTGCAGACTTCTCAAAATATGAGGAGGGCATAAAGATTTTGCCGGTTTACGGAGGCTCGAGTATAGAGAGCCAGATTAGATCGCTGCGTAACGGTGTGCAGGTTATTGTGGCCACGCCCGGACGATTGATAGATCTTATCAAGCGTGGGGTTGTAAAGCTTGACGATGTCCATACCGTTATCCTTGATGAGGCGGATGAGATGCTCAATATGGGATTTCTTGAAGATATCGATGAGATTCTTGCGCACGTGCCTGAAAACAGAAAGATGCTGATGTTCTCAGCCACTATGCCTAAGGAGATAGCCCAGATAGCACGCAAGTATATGAAGGATCCGGTCGAGTTCGTGGCCGGAAACAGAAATGAGGGGGCGAAGAATGTGCGTCATATATATTATATGGTCAAGGCGCAGGACAAGTATCTTGCACTGAAAAGGGTGGTCGACAACAGTCCGAATATCTATGGTATAGTTTTCTGCCGGACGAAGAAGGAGACCCAGGAAGTGGCCGACAAACTGATTGCCGACGGATATAACGCCGATTGTCTGCATGGTGATCTTTCGCAGGCTCAGCGAGATCTTGCAATGAAGAAGTTCCGTGACCATGTGACGCAGCTGCTTATCGCCACTGATGTGGCAGCCCGCGGACTTGATGTGGATGATCTGACTCATGTCATAAACTTTGGATTACCCGATGATGTGGCCGTATATACGCATAGGAGCGGACGAACCGGACGTGCTAACAAAACGGGTGTGTCGGTGGCAATCATCCATTCACGTGAGAAAAATAAGATCAAGCTGATAGAGAAGAAGATAGGGAAGGAATTTGAATACCGTAAGGTGCCTACTCCGGAGCATATCATTGAGAAACAGCTTTATAATCTTGCCGATAGGTTGGAGCGCGTGGAGGTAAATGAGGATGAGATCTCAAAATATATCCCGGGAGTGAAGAAGAAACTCGAATGGCTCTCTGAGGAGGATCTGCTCAAGCGTGTCCTTTCTCTCGAATTCAATCGTCTTCTGGCTTATTACCAGAACATGCCGAACATAGATCTCAATGAGGGATCCTCCAAACGTAAGGATAGTGAAGGCAGGGTAAAGAAGGATAAGGATCGCCGGCAGGCTGAGGAGGGGTATGAGCGACTGATGGTGAACATCGGTAAATCGGCCGGTTTCTTCCCCGGAAATCTTATGGATCTCATCAACCGTAATGTGGTGGGAACAAAACCGGTGATAGGAAGAATCGACCTGTTACCCGGTTATACCCTCTTCGATGTTCGGAAGGATGATGCTCACCGCGTGCTTGATGCCCTCAAGGGAGTTGATTTCTTCGGTGATGGTCTCTATGCCGAGATCGCTACTGATAAAGACTATGCATCCGAATCGCGGGGCCGTCATGGTGGCAAATCAGGGAAAGGTAAATCCGACAGGAGCGACCGGAAAGGTAAAAAAGAGAAAAAGGGAGCTCGCGGGGAATCGAACTCCGATAAAAAGCGTGATAAGAAACGCTCAGTTACCGACAAAGCTCTCGATTACCAGCTTTCCTTGATGGGGAAGCCCAAAAAAGAGAAAAAATCGAAGAAAGAGAAGAAGGAGAAACAGAGTGCCAAGCCCAAATATAACGGCAATTACGATATTTTCATGAAGTGAGGGATATGAAAAAAGGTTCTGTATTAAGGAATTTAGTTCTTCTTGCGGCGTTATTGTCGGTGGGAGTAGCTCAGGCGGAGGTTGTGGAGCCCGATACGCTCACTGCGGGGGAGGTGTTCGCTGATCTTCCTCTCAATGTGCTCGATATGCTTAATAAATCCACCCGCCTTGATATGCTTGATTTCTATCAGGTCGACAGTATCTATCAGGCGCGCAATTCGATGGAGGGACTTTCTCATCTCGACAAGGTGAACCGCGATTACATTAGTGTGACCTTGACCCCGGTCTCTACCCTTGAGATCCGTTTGCTGCCGGTGAAGAAAGGGAATCTCTTTGTCACTGCGTATACTATCGGAGATGAGAATCAGGCTTATGATACGGACCTTCATTTCTATAACGGATCTTATCAGGAGTTGCCTCGCGACAAATATATCACGATTGCCCAACTCGATGACTTCTTCAATTATCCGGATAAGGAGATCCGGGGGAAAGTGGCCGATCTCATACCTTTCCCAACGGTAAAGTATACTCTGTCTCCCGAGAGCGATACGGTCACAGCTGAGTTGACCGTAGGCCAGTTCATGAGCGCCGAGGATTACAAATCCCTCACCCCCTACCTGAAAGGGAAACTGAAATATATCTGGAATGGAAAGAGATTCAAGCTTGAGAAATGAGTAATTGATAAGGCCCCGACTCATAATATATCAGCCTGCTGATATTTTATGAGTCGGGGCCTAAATCTTAAGTAGCTCACAAAAATTAATTAATGTAAATAGAATGAGATTAATGAATGCTAAAACTTATTCTTTTGCATCATCTTGAGCCTCGACTTCAGTCACATAGCCCGCTATGCTCCCTCAGCGGAAACCAAAATTAATTCAAAATCACCGCGTTTTATCTATTCATTAATTTCTGCGAGCTACTTATATGTTCTCAGAAGCTGAGAAACAATAATTTTAAGGATAATCGTTTCAAATTGAGTGGATACCGATAAGTATCCACTTTTTTTTGATATATTGGTGAAAATGAATTAAATTTGCAATGAAGTTGATTACTATGCCTTATTGCAGCCTTATGCGACTTCGCGTAGTAAATTCATTGCTGAGATCGTAATCCAAAATAGAAGTAAATGGCGCGTTGCGCCCCCAAAATATTAAGTCATGGAACGCAAAGTCAGAGTTCGTTTCGCACCCTCTCCAACGGGTCCGTTGCATATCGGCGGAGTCCGCACGGCATTATATAACTATCTCTTTGCCCGCCGTCACGGAGGAGAGATGATACTACGCATCGAGGACACCGACAGCCGTCGGTTTGTGCCCGGAGCTGAAGACTACATAAATGAATCTCTCAAGTGGCTCGGGATCAAGATTGATGAAGGAGTGCGCGAAGGAGGTGAATATGGCCCGTACAAGCAGAGCGAACGTCGTGAGATCTATCGGGAGTATGTCGATAAACTGCTTGACGCAGGGAAAGCATACATTGCGTTTGATACTCCGGAAGAGTTGGAGGCTGCGCGCGCTGCAACTCCCAATTTCCAGTATGATGCCTCTACCCGTGGCGCTATGCGTAACTCCCTGACGATGCCGCCCGAAGAGGTGAAGAGGCTCATTGATGAGGGTACGCAATATGTAGTGCGTTTCAAGATCGAACCGGGCCGCGAGGTTAAGGTAAACGACCTTATTCGTGGAGAAGTGACTGTGAATTCAGATATTCTTGACGACAAGGTGCTCTATAAGAGTGCGGATAATCTTCCTACCTATCATCTTGCCAATATCGTTGATGACCACCTGATGAAGGTGAGCCATGTGATCAGGGGAGAGGAATGGCTTCCCTCGGCTCCACTCCATGTGCTTCTCTACGAAGCCTTCGGATGGCAGGATACGGCACCTCAGTTTGTGCATCTTCCCTTGTTGCTCAAACCGGTGGGGAACGGAAAGCTGTCGAAACGCGATGGAGATAAACTCGGATTCCCTGTATTCCCGCTTGAATGGCACGATCCAAAGAGCGGAGAGATCTCGTCGGGATATCGCGAGAAGGGTTATCTACCGGAGGCAGTTGTGAACTTCCTCGCTCTTCTCGGCTGGAATCCGGGTGATGACAGCGAGATAATGAGCATGGATGAACTTATAAGCAAGTTCTCTTTCGATCATTGCGCGAAATCCGGTGCCAAGTTCGATTATCAGAAAGGTATATGGTTTAACCATGAATATATAATGAATGCTCCCGACGAGGAGTTGGCTCAGCTTTTTGCCCCTATCCTTGAGGAGAAAGGGATAACAGGTTTCTCACCGGAATATGTGGCCCGTGCGCTTGGAATGGTAAAGGGGCGCGCCAACCTTGTTCCCGATCTATGGGATCAGGCCGATTTCTTCTTCCGCGCTCCGGAGTCATATGCGGAGAAAGATGTTAAGAAGCGTTGGAGCGAACAGACTCCGGCAATCATGGAGGAACTCATCGGGGTTCTCGATGGTATAGACGACTTGACCCCGGCAAACGCAGAGAAGATAGTTCTTGACTGGATTGCCTCCAAAGGCTATCATCTGGGTAATGTTATGAATGCGTTCCGACTCGCAGTAGTTGGTGCTTGCCGCGGCCCGCATATGTTTGATATCACGGAGCTGATGCCCAAAGAGGAGGTGAAGGCCCGTATTCGTAAAGCTATAGAAGTTATCGTTCCTCCGGCGAAATGAGTGAGTCTTTGCTGAAGAAGTTCAGGGGTGTCGCAGCCGCGTGCTGTCGCCGGCTTATAGAGCGTCCGCTCTATTCAGCCGGAATATCACTCTATAGTTTCGGCGTGGGTGTGGCTGCTCTCCGCAATCATAAGGCGCGTCTCATGAAGAGGGGCCATAAGGATATTTACTCCCGGCTCGATGGTTCGATAGTTGAAGGTGAGAGATGGATCTGGATTCATGCCGCCTCGTTAGGAGAATTTGAGCAGGGACGTCCCATCATCGAACAATTGAGGGAGTCGGATCCTGATTGCAAGATATTGCTGACGTTCTTTTCTCCATCGGGATATGAAGTGAGGAAAAATTATTCCGGAGCTGACTGCGTATGCTATCTCCCTTTTGATACGCCGCGGAGGGTAAACAAATTTCTTGACAAAGTGAAGCCTGAGATGGCTATTTTTGTCAAATATGAGTTTTGGAGAAATTATCTTGAGGGTTTGTCGAAGAGAGGTATTCCGGTTTATCTGGTTAGTGCGGTTTTCCGCCCCGATCAGTTCTTTTTTAAGCGTAGGAGTGCCTGGTATGGACACTGGCTTAAATGGTATACCCGCATATTTGTGCAGGATGAACGCAGCCGTCGGCTTCTTGCCCTGATTGGGATAAAGAATGTGGATGTGTGTGGTGATACCAGGTTTGACAGGGTTGCTGATATTCGGGAATCAAGCAAAGATATTCCGGAACTGGAGCGTTTCACTTCACGGAGTGAGGCTGGACATAAACTTGTTATGATGGCCGGAAGCAGCTGGCCTCAGGATGAGGATGTGTATACACCATGGTTTAACGCGCATCCTGAAATTAAGCTTGTGGTGGCGCCGCATGAATTTGATTCCGCGCGTCTTGAAATATTGAAGAAACGATTCAGGAATGGGGCAGTCCTGATGAGTGAGCTCAAGGAGAATCCGGCTGCGGCTGATGGCTGCCAGGTGTTGATAATGGATTGTTTCGGACTCCTCTCTTCTGCATATGCATATTGTGATGTGGCTTATGTAGGGGGCGGTTTTGGAGCGGGACTTCACAATATAAATGAAGCTGCCGTCTATGACGTGCCTGTGATATATGGGCCTAATAACAGCAAGTTTATTGAGGCCCGCGAGATGGCTGAGTCGGGAGGTGGTTTTCCGATTGCATCTAAGAAGGAATTCAATCAACTTGCCGATACACTCTTTTTCAACGATGCTCGGAGAGAGGAAGCGGGGAAATCTGCGGGAGCTTATATCCGTAGCAAGCTGGGTGCCACAGCGAAGATATTGGGGAAAATTAAGGGTTAATAGTTAATTATTGGCTATTGATTATTGAGAGGGAATATTTTAGAATTAATAATAAAAACTTAATAATTGGCTTGTAGCTGAATGCTCGGGCTGATATCACTGACCGGAAAATGAAATCGATTCCATTAAAACTCGCGGCGATTGCGCTGACCGTAGCCGGAACAGCCGGCTTTGCCGATGCTCAGACAAAGACTCTGACAATCAATACATCCAAGAAGGGGGCAGAGATACCCTCAACGATGTATGGCCTTTTCTTCGAGGATATTAATTTCGGAGCAGACGGAGGTCTGTATGCGGAGAAAGTCAAGAACCGCTCCTTTGAATTCGTTGACCCCCTGATGGGTTGGAATGTGGCAGGGAAGGTGGAAGTAAAGGATGATGGCCCATTCGAGCGTAATCCACATTATGTCCGTCTCAATCCTACAGGTCATGACCACCGTCACACTGCGCTTGTAAATGAAGGTTTCTTTGGAGTCTCTTTCGAGAAAGATTCACTTTATGATTTCAGTGTCTATGCCCGTGTGCCGGAAGGTGGCGATGCCAAGATCGAGGTTCAGCTAATTGATGAAACCGGCAGAAGCGGCAGCCAGATTTGTGCATCAAAAAAGATAGAGATCAATGGGAGCGAGTGGACGCGATATACCGCTCAGCTCAAGCCCAATGCAACAATGGAGAAGGGTAAGCTCCGTATCTTCCTTAAGAAACCGGAGAAAACTGTAGATCTTGAGCATATTTCTCTCTTCCCGAATAATAATATCATTGGTTTGAGACGCGATCTTGTGGCCCGACTGGCTGCTCTGGAACCGGGTGTGTTCCGTTTCCCCGGCGGATGTATCGTAGAGGGCACGCAGATTGACGACCGTTACCAATGGAAAAATACTGTAGGTGCTCCTGAAAACCGTCCTTATAATAATAACCGCTGGGAATACACATTCACAAATCATTTCTTCCCTGATTATTACCAAAGCTACGGACTTGGGTTCTATGAATACTTCCTGCTCAGCGAACTGATTGGCGCCGCTCCGCTTCCGGTGCTTAATGTAGGTCTGGTTTGCCAGTATCAGAATAATGACCTTAATGCCCATGTTCCTGTTGATCAGCTTGATCCTTATATCCAGGATGTTCTTGATCTGATTGAGTTCGCCAATGGCCCTGTCTCTTCGAAATGGGGAGCTCTCCGAGCAGAGATGGGTCATCCGGAACCATTCGGCCTTAAATATGTAGGCGTAGGCAACGAGCAATGGGGCCCGGAGTATGTTGAGCGTCTCGCACCCTTTATCAAGGCTATCCGATCCAAATATCCCGATATCAAGATAATCGGTTCATCCGGTCCGGATTCAGAAGGTAAGAAATTTGATTATCTGTGGCCGGAGATGAAGCGTCTTAAGGTGGATCTTGTGGATGAGCATTTCTATCGTCCTGAAGACTGGTTCCTGAACGGAGCAACAAGATATGACAATTACGATCGTAAGGGTCCTAAAGTTTTCGCGGGGGAATATGCATGTCATGGAAAGAAGAATAAGACAAATCATTTTGACGCAGCCCTTATGGAAGCAGCTTTCATGACCGGTCTTGAACGTAATGCGGATATCGTGGAAATGGCTACCTACGCACCTCTTTTCGCGCATGTTGAGGGATGGCAATGGCGTCCTGACATGATTTGGTTCGACAACCTTCGCAGCATGCCCACATCAAGCTATTACGTACAGCAGATGTATGCCAGGAATAAGGGTACCCGCGTTGTTCCCACTACACTCGACGGCAAGCCGGCGGCTGGCCTTGAGGGACAGGACGGAATATATGGCACCGCCGCTTATGATGATGCAAAGAAAGATTATATCGTTAAGATTGCCAACACTTCAGATATTCCACAGGATATCAAACTCGATTTCAAGGGTTTCAAGGGGGATTTCACAACACTTACCTCTGAGTATCTTCACGCTGATGCGAATGCTGAGAATACACTTGATAATCCGGATATCGTAAAACCGGTGGTGGAGAGCAACACAATCTCACCTGCGCGTAATGTAACGGTCACAGTCCCTGCTAAAACCTTTACGGTATACCGCCTACATTAATCCCCATTAGTAAGTTACATCATATCACTCGTAAAATCTAATATGAAGAAGCTTGTAATTTCGATGTTTGCGGCTGCTGCAGCAATTTCCACTTTCGCAGCTCCCAACACCGCAACAGTGACCCTGAAACCCAGTGAGAAGGCACCCGTAATCCCGAAAGAGATCTACGGACAGTTTGCCGAGCATCTTGGCACGTGTATATATGGTGGCCTATGGGTAGGACCCGAGTCGGATATTCCGAATGTGAACGGCTATCGCACGGACGTGCTGAATGCTCTTAAGGAGCTGCAGGTGCCGGTGCTTCGATGGCCCGGTGGCTGTTTTGCAGATGAGTATCACTGGCGCGATGGTATTGGTGATCGCAAACTTCGTCCACGCATGGTAAACAACAACTGGGGTGGCACCGTGGAGGATAATTCTTTCGGAACGAATGAGTTTTTCAATCTCTGTGAACTTCTCGGCGCCGAACCATATCTTAGTGGAAACGTAGGAAGCGGCACGGTCGAAGAACTGGCAAAGTGGGTGGAATACATCACGGCTGAGGATGGTCCAATGGCTGAACTGCGTAAGCAGAATGGTCGCGAGAAGCCATGGAAACTCAAATATCTCGGTGTGGGAAACGAGAGCTGGGGCTGCGGAGGACATTTCCGTCCGGAGTATTATGCAGATGTATATCGCCGTTATCAGACCTATTGTCGTAATTTTGATGGAAACCGTCTTTATAAGATTGCATCGGGAGCCAGCGATTATGATTATAATTGGACTGAGGTCCTCATGAAAAATGCAGGTCGCCTCATGGATGGCATCTCTCTTCATTATTATACAGTAACCGGGTGGAGCGGTCGTAAAGGGGCTGCTCTTGAATTCAATGAGGAGGATTATTACTGGACACTCGGTAAATGTCTCGAAATTGAACCCGTGATTCGAAAGCATTGCGATATAATGGACAAATATGACAGCAAGAAGCGTGTAGGCCTTCTTGTGGATGAGTGGGGAACCTGGTGGGATGAGGAGCCCGGCACAATCAAGGGACACCTGTATCAGCAAAATACTCTTCGCGATGCGATGGTGGCCGCCCTGTCGCTGAATATCTTCCACACTTTCGCCGACCGCGTGAAGATGGCAAATATCGCGCAGATTGCTAATGTGCTTCAGGCTATGGTCCTCACCAAAGGGGACAAGATGGTGCTGACTCCTACATATTATGTTTTCAAGATGTATCGTCCTCATCAGGATGCCAAACTCATTCCAGTGGATGTGGCGACAGAGAGCCGCGATGTAAGAGGCGACCGGAAGGTGCCTGTCGTATCTGCTACAGCCTCCGTTAAAGATGGTAGCTATTGTATCTCTCTTGTGAATACTGACCTTGATAAGGAAGCTGTGATCACGGTCAAGCTGGGCAATGCTAAAGGTAAGAATCTTAAAGGTGAGATCCTTACGGCAGGAAAGATGACAGCTTACAATGAGTTGGGGCAGCCGGAGCAGGTATCCCTCAAAGCTTTCGACAAGATGAAGGTTAAGGATGGTGTCCTCACGGTTACTCTCCCCACCAAGTCGATTGTAACTCTTACATGCGAGTAAACTCCTTTTAATTAATGATTAATAATTAATAATTGCCGGAGGCAAGGACTAAATTATAAGACTTATAAGACTTATAAGATTTATAAAATTTATAAGATTTATAAAACTCATAAGACTCATAAAATTTGAAACTTATAAGATTTTTATTCGATATAAGGCTGTGAGATTTATAAGTTATCCTTTGTCCTCAATTCTGAAAACTGAATTATAAACCACAATATTAACAACTTATACTTATGAACAACATGTTCTCCCTCGAAGGGAAAGTGGCACTCGTAACAGGTGCAGTGTATGGAATCGGTCTTGCAATCGCACGCGCGCTTGCAGGAGCAGGAGCAAAAATCGTTTATAATACCAACAGTGAGAACGGTCTCGAAATGGGTCGCAAAGCCTATAAGGAGCTCGGAATCGACGCTAAAGGTTACCTCTGTGATGTAACACATGAGGATGAGATGATCGCTATGGTTGCAGATATTGAGAAAACTGTAGGTCCTATCGATATCCTTGTTAACAATGCAGGTATCATCAAGCGTATCCCTATGCATGAGATGAGTGCAGAGGAGTTCCGTCTCGTAGTTGATATCGACCTCGTTGGTCCGTTCATCTGCTCCAAGGCTGTGATTCCCTCTATGATCAAGAGAGGTGGCGGTAAGATCATCAACATCTGCTCAATGATGAGTGAACTTGGCCGCGAAACAGTTTCTGCATATGCAGCAGCCAAAGGTGGTCTGAAGATGCTTACCCGCAATATCGCATCTGAATATGGTGAGTACAACATTCAGTGTAACGGTATCGGCCCGGGTTATATCGCTACTCCCCAGACAGCTCCTCTCCGCGAGCGTCAGGCTGACGGCAGCCGCCATCCGTTCGATTCATTCATCATCGCCAAGACTCCGGCAGCTCGTTGGGGTACTCCGGAAGATCTCATGGGTCCTGCAGTGTTCCTTGCATCTCCGGCCAGTGATTTCGTGAACGGACACGTTCTTTATGTTGATGGTGGTATCCTTGCATATATCGGCAAGCAGCCCTGATCCCCACTCTTTGGTTAATAGTTAATGGTTAATAGGCTTTAGCCTTTAGGTTATAGGCTTTAGGTTATAGGCTCAGGGATATATTTAATTAATAATTAATAATTGCTTGAGGCGAATTGGTGACAAATAACAGGTGAATAACCATTAACTATTAACCATTACCTAAAACCTCTAACCTAAAACCTCTAACCTAAAGCCTCTAACCTAAAGCCTAAAACCTATAACCTATTAACCTCTTCACCAACCACAACTCCAAACAATAACCAAACATTAATGGAAGCGATTTTTTCCTATATTATCGGATTGGGAGCAGCCGTAATGATGCCGGTTATCTTCACCATTCTGGGTGTATGTATCGGCATCAAGCTTAGCGATGCTCTCAAGGCGGGTCTTAAAGTCGGCGTCGGTTTCGTAGGTCTCTCTATCGTGACTGCGCTTCTTACCTCAGCGTTAGGCCCGGCGCTGAACTCGGTGGTGGAAATCTACGATCTTCAGCTCAAAGTCTTCGACATGGGTTGGCCTGCTGCAGCTTCTGTAGCCTATAACACAGCTGTAGGTGCCTTCATCATCCCCGTATGTCTCGGTGTGAATCTCCTTATGCTTTTCACCAAGACAACCAGAACGGTCAATATCGACCTCTGGAACTATTGGCATTTTGCATTTATCGGTGCCGTTGTTTATTTTGCAAGCGATTCAATAGCCTGGGGCTTCTTCGCTGCCATCATCTGCTACATCATTACTTTGGTGATTGCTGACATGACCGCACTAAAGTTCCAACGCTATTATAAAGATATGGATGGTATCTCCATCCCGCAGCCTTTCTGCGCCGGCTTTGCGCCTTTTGCATGGGCAATCAACAAAGGTCTTGATAAGATCCCCGGATTCGACCGTCTCGAAATAGATGCCGAGGGTCTGAAGAAGAAATTCGGTCTTCTTGGCGAGCCTCTTTTCCTCGGTGTCGTAGTTGGTGTGGCTATCGGATGCCTTGCCTGCGACAGTTGGAAAGCAATAGTCGACAATATCCCGATGATTCTCGGTCTTGGTATCAAGATGGGAGCTGTAATGGAGTTGATCCCCCGAGTAACGGTTCTCTTCATTGAGGGTCTTCGTCCTATTTCAGAGGCTACCCGTCAGTTGATAGCCCGTAAGTTCAAAGGAGCCGAGGGCCTTAACATCGGTATGAGCCCTGCGTTGGTTATCGGTCATCCTACAACGTTGGTGGTTTCTCTCCTCCTTATCCCTATCACACTTCTCTTGGCAGTGTTATTACCCGGTAACCGTTTCCTTCCCCTGGCATCTCTTGCAGGAATGTTCTATATCTTCCCGCTCGTTTTGCCCTATACCAAAGGAAATGTGTTGAAAAGCTTTATCATCGGTCTTGTTGTGATAGTTGGTGGGCTCTTCATGGTGACAAGTCTTGCTCCATACTTCACTTTAGCTGCGCATGATGTATTCGCCGCTACGCAGGATAGCGCTGTTGCTATTCCGGCCGGGTTCGAAGGTGGAAGTATCGACTTTGCTGCCAGCCCGATGGCATGGGTAATTTTCCAGCTCTGTCACGCCTGGAAATGGATAGGTGCCGGTATCCTGGTTCTCTTCTCTCTCGGTCTGATGATACGTAACCGTGTCCTCATTATCCGCAACCAGAACCTTATGATTGCCAATAACTCCACAACACTCGAAAGCGATGAGTAACGCTTAAAGAATTAATAATTAATAATTCCTGGAGGCGATTTTTTTGGTTAATGGTTAATAGTTAATGGTTAATAGTTTGCTTGACGCGAAAACTTTTTGGTTAATGGTGGGTAGATAATGATTATCCGCCTCTATTTTGTATCCAGTTCGAGTCCGGAAATTATTAATTATTAATCATTAATTATTAATTAAAAACGCGCTAATCCCAGAATATCCAATAAAAACCAACAAAGATATGAAGATAATAACTCTTGGAGAGATTATGCTCCGGCTTTCCCCGGCAGGCTGTGCCCGCTTTCTTGAAGTAGATAACTTTGATGTTATCTGGGGCGGAGGAGAAGCTAATGTTGCTGTAAGCTGTGCCAACTATGGCCATGATGCATGGTTTGTGTCTAAGCTGCCCAAGCATGAGATCGGTCAGGCTGCGCTCAACGCGCTTCGCCGTTATGGTGTACACACAGATTATATCGCCCGTGGCGGAAACCGCGTAGGTATATATTATTGTGAGACAGGTGCCTCAATGCGTCCTTCCAAAGTGATTTATGACCGTGCCGGTTCTGCAATAGCGGAGGCAGATCCCTCCGATTTCGATTTTGATGCTATCATGGAGGGCGCTGACTGGTTCCACTGGAGCGGAATCACTCCTGCAATCTCCGACAAGGCTGCCGAACTCACCCGTCTTGCCTGTGAGGCTGCAAAGCGTCATGGTGTGAAAGTATCAGTGGATCTCAACTTCCGCAAGAAACTTTGGACATCAGAGAAGGCTCAGTCCGTGATGGTGCCCCTCATGAAATATGTGGATGTCTGCATAGGCAATGAAGAGGATGCGGAACTCTGCCTTGGTTTCAAACCGGATGCTGATGTGGAGGGTGGTGATACATCCGCCGAAGGTTACAAGGGTATTTTCAAGGCTATGGCTGAGCAATTCGGTTTCGAGATTGTGGCATCCACACTCCGTGAAAGTTTCTCTGCAACTCATAACGGTTGGAAAGCGCTTGCTTATGACGGAAAGGCTTTCTATGAGTCAAAACGTTATGATATCAACCCGATCATCGACCGTGTAGGTGGAGGCGACTCATTCTCAGGCGGCCTTATACATGGTCTTCTCACCATGGATTCAGTTCAGGATGCTCTGGAGTTTGCAGTAGCCGCCTCCGCGCTCAAGCAGACAATTCCCGGAGATTTCAATCTTGTAACAGCTGAGGAAGTGAAAGCTCTTGCCGGCGGATCAGCCAACGGCCGAGTTCAGCGTTAAAAAATATAAGGATTGGAAAAGAAAGAGATTTTAAAATCGGATAAGATCTTATAATTTTTATAAATCTTATAAATCTTATAAATCTTATAAATCTTATAAGTCTTATAAATCTTATAAGTCTTATAAATCTTATAAATCTTATCTTATAAGTCTTATAAATGCTCTTCTCCAATGACCATTAACCAATAAATAATAAAAAGTAAATCATGGCTAAGTTTGATAAGATAGCGGTTTTGAATAAGATGGCTGAGGCTCCTGTGGTGCCGGTCTTCTATCATAAGGATATCGAGACAGCCAAGGCTGTCCTCAAGGCCTGCTATGATGGTGGTATCCGTCTGTTCGAGTTCACTAACCGAGGCGATTTCGCTCATGAAGTTTTCTGTGAACTCATGAAGTTCACTGTAAAGGAGTGTCCTGAGATGGCTCTTGGAGTTGGTTCAATTGTAGAACCGGCTACCGCCGCCCTCTATATGCAGATGGGTGCTTGTTTCGTTGTAGGGCCACTCTTCAATCCGGAGGTGGCGCGTACATGTAATCGCCGTGGCGTACCTTATATTCCCGGGTGTGGCAGTGTTTCCGAGGTTGGCGCCGCCCAGGAGGTGGGATGCGAGGTTTGCAAGCTATTCCCCGGCGATGTGCTCGGCCCAAAGATGGTGAAAGGCCTCATGGCTCCCATGCCATGGTCGAAGATCATGGTTACGGGAGGTGTGGAACCAACTGAGGAGAATCTCCGCGGATGGTTTGATGCCGGTGTGTTCAGCGTAGGAATGGGTTCAAAACTCTTCCCCAAAGATAAGATCGCTGCCGGAGACTGGGTTTATATCTCCACAATGTGCGAACAGGCGCTCGCAGTTGCCCGTAAATAAAAAATTATAATAAATAAATATGAAGAAATTGATTTTTGGAGGGTTGCTGCTTATGGCAGCCGGGGCAATGCAGGCCCAGACCCATTACGAGATCCAGACAGCCTGTCATCCGCAGGATGTGAAGAATTATGACACCACTCAGTTGCGTGATCGCTTCACCATGCAGAAGGTTATGGCTAATGATGAGATCAACCTTACATATTCCATGTACGACCGACTGATCTTCGGAGGCGCGGTTCCGGCTACCAAACCTTTGGAACTTCAGACTATCGATGCTATCAAATCTGAATATTTCCTTGAGCATCGAGAACTTGGTGCGATCAATATCGGTGGAGACGGCATCATTGAGGTTGACGGCAAAGAGTATGAACTCCATTTCAAGGATGCACTTTATATCGGAAGAGGAGCCAAGAAGGTGATTTTCAAGAGTAAGGATTATTCCAATCCGGCTAAGTACTATATCAACTCCACAAATGCGCATAAAGAATATCCCGTGCAGCTCATCACAATTGATGGCCGCAAGGGAACAATCAAAGCTAATTCTTTCGCTGCCGGTTCGATGGAGGAGAGCAACGACCGAGTTATCAACCAGCTTATCGTGCGTAATGTGCTGAAGGAGGGACCCTGTCAGCTTCAGATGGGTCTTACAGAGCTCAAGCCGGGTTCTGTATGGAATACAATGCCGGCTCATACCCACGGACGCCGCGTTGAGGCTTATTTCTATTTCAACGTACCCGCAGGAAACGCCATCTGCCATTTAATGGGTGAGCCTCAGGAGACTCGTGTAATCTGGCTTGGTAATGAGCAGGCTGTAATGTCGCCGGAGTGGTCGATCCACGCTGCTGCAGGAACAAGCAATTATATGTTCATCTGGGGTATGGGTGGTGAAAACCTTGACTATACCGACATGGACAAAATCGGATATACCGAGATGAAGTAATCAGGCATTTTCGCCGATCGTGAAATTAAGAAAGTCGTTTAGCGGCTGGAGAGTGCGAGCGCACTCCTCCAGCCGCTCGATTGCTTTTGACCCTGTGAATAATGAGTCGGGTAGGGGTGCTAACACCGTGTAGTCACGTGGCTTGAGGAGATCGATGTATTCCCAATCTTTGGGGAATCCTTTGGGAGCTGTTTTCAGAAGGTCGGAACCGACGGCAGGGAAAAGTTTCTTAAACTCGGGGTTGTTGATGATTTCGAGATACTCCTCAATGTTGTCGTAGATATCCTGACGAATCGCTTTCAATATAGGAGCCGGAGGACACCAGCACCCACCGCCATAGAAGCAGCTTCCGGGTTCTATATGTATATAGTGTCCCGCTTTAATACTCTTTTTCCCTCCTGGGGCTATGAATATTCCGAAATGTGTCTTATAAGGAGTCTTGTCGGTTGAAAAGCGGGTGTCCCGGTATATGCGGTAGGTACAATCGGCCGGTGAGAGATGAGCCACCTCCGGTTCAACTTCCGCCACTGCCGGAATCAGGAGGTTGGTGAAGGCATCAATTGTCTGTTTAGCCTCTAAATAACGACTCTTATTTTCGTTAAACCATTCTCTGTTATTATTACCCTTAAGTTCCTTAAGAAAATCAAATACCTCTTTCATTGAATTCATAATTTCTGCTGCTTAGACCTGTGTGATTAAAATTCATTGACCCGGAGAGAAACGGGATTTTTAACTTAGTTTAGACAACCTCATTTCTTATATTTCTGTGAGCTCTTCTTTTACTTTCCTTTAATCCATTTTTAAGGAATTCCTCGCCTTCCGGAGTGATGTAAGTTTCCATGAATTTTTCCCATATATACTTCACCCCCTGTGCCGAGGGATGCAGAAGATCGTCGGCATAAAAACGGTAATCCCTCAGATCATCGTTCATGATCTCATATGCAGGGAAGTATTCCATTCCGCTATCCGTTTCCTCCAGAGCTCCCACTGCGAGCAGGAGTGTGGCTTTGGATCTTGAATTTCCTGCAAACCCATCTCTAAGATGTCTTACGGGGCTGACAGTGAAAATCACCCTAAGATCAGGATTGAATGAGTGGAGTTGTATAAGGAGATATTTTAGGAGTGCAACACATTCCTCCACTTTCATTCTGCGTCGTGAAAATTCCCATTCAGGATATTTGTGACAGTTGTTCACAACCTCTCCCTCCCTGGAATATACATATGATGTTCCGAGTGTGATGATAAGTGCGCCTGAACTCTTTAGGACCTCCCTAAGATTGTCGAGAGCATTAAGACATGATTCCACCGCCTGCTGCTCAGTGTCTCCACCGAAATGGCCGGAGAATAGCCATGATGCCCATCTCCCGTCTCGTTTGGTAAGAGAACGGCTAACGGCTGCTTTTCGGATATCCTCGGAGGAAATGGCCAGTTTCAGGATCCTGGCAATAGATGCGGGATTATAGATCACTCCACAAGGATTCACGCAGGCCTCCCAGCCTGCTTCAGCCATCTTTGCCCCGATATTGTCGGAGAAACAGGAGCCTATTAGACAAATAGGTTTATGCGGATCAAGAGGCAGCTTCCTCTGCGCCTTATATTCACTTCTGAATTGCATACAGGATTTAGGTAATAAAATTAATAATTAATAATTGTTTGACTCAGGGCGGTTCCAATTAATGATTAATAATTGCTTGATTCAGGGAAGTACCAATTAATGATTATCGTTAATTTTTATTAATTATGGACTCAGCGTATTTATTTGATTAATGATTGTCCGCATTCATTTTGTCTCGAATTCGCCTCAAGCAATTATTAATTATTAATCATTAATTATTAATTAAAAAATATTTTTTAGTAGAACTCGTAGTCGATGGAGGTGACTTGGAATTCTGTGCGGCGGTTAATTTGGTCGGCCACCTCCTGATCCTCAGGGGAGAGTGTTTCGATAAATGCCTCATCCAAAACCGTGTCTTCCGGAAATTGAGGAAATTCGCGGTTGAGTCGTTTTGTTATCTTTTTCGGAATTGACTCTCCGTATCCCTTCCAAGTGAGACGGGCCTCATCTATTCCGGCTGCTATGAGGTAATCCACAACGCTCTTGGCGCGACGGTTGGAAAGGTTTATATTGTACTCATCCGTCCCCTTCCGGTCGGTATGAGCTCCCATCTCTATCGTCACGTTGGGATTCTCGTTGAGCATCTGCACCATCTCATCGAGAGCGGCTTTTGATTCCGGTCGCAATGTAGCTTTGTCGAAATCATAGAAGATGTTCTCTACTACCTGCGGCTTATTGATAGCGGCAAGGATGAAATCCACTTCATAATCTGCGTCCTCCTCCTCCATGCCTGATTCGAATTCCTGCCTTACGTTGAGATATCCTTTGGCTCCGGCCTTCATCACATATTTAACACCCCGCTCAAGCTTGAAGCGGAAGGAGCCGTCATCCCGCGCCACCTCCTTCTGGTTCGAACCGTCATTTCCTACGATTCGAATCACAGCGTTTGGCACCGGTTCCTCATCCTTGTCAAGCACCATTCCTGATATCGTGATCTTTATCTCGGGGAGAATGAAGCTATAGATATTGTCATATCCGCGCGCATCTCGACGGTTGGAGCTGAAGAATCCCGATTCCCCCTCTCCGAAAGTGATTCCGAAATCATCTCCGGTGCTGTTCATCGGAAGCCCCATATTCTCGATGCTCCATCTCTCGCCGGTAGAGTTCAGTTTTGCACGGAAGAGATCGAGGCCTCCGAATCCGGGGTGACCGTCGGAAGAGAAATAGAGTAGCGAATCGGTACGCACATAAGGGAACATCTCATCTCCGGAGGTGTTTATCTGTTCCCCGAGATTCTCCAGGCTCCCTGTGGGTTCCTTGAGATTGATGCGCCAGATATCCTTGCCTCCATATCCACCGGGCATATCTGATGCGAAATATAGATATATTCCGTCGGGAGATACAGCAGGATGACCGTAAGCTGAAAGTGTGTCAGCGGTGATTTCATACTTCTGGGGTGCGCTCCATGTCGCGTCACTGCGTCTGGAGGTATAAATCTCCACAGAAGTGTCAGCAGTCAGCGAACGTTTGGCCACTGTCAGGTACATCGTCTGCCCGTCGGGAGAGAAGCTGACGATTCCCTCGTCCGCATCGGTGTTGAGCTCTCCGGCTGCCGGTTCGGGTCGCTGCCATTCCCCACGTTCATTCTTGGTTGAAAAATATATATCAGACTTTTTTGTGCCCGTAATTTCCGATTTCTGAGTCCCTGTAGCTTTCTCGGTTGAGGAGGTAAAATAAATAGTGTTAAAGGTTTTGTCGAGAAACATCGGAGCGAAATCAGCCCGTTTAGTATTGAAAAGCTGCATAGGTTTTACCACGTAACGGCTCTTGGGCTCCTCCTTGGCCCTTATTGCCCTCTGGCATCCGCGGATACCCTCTTTGGCCAGAGCATCGTCGGGTCTCCAATCAAGGAATTTGCGATAGGCCTCGATGGCCGGATTATATTTCCCCTCAGCCTGCAGGGAGCGGCCCAGGTAGTAGAAGGCCATCGAATCGGGATAGTCATACCGTATTGCATTCTGGTAAGCTGCGGAGGCTTGCGGAGCCATATTCAGGCGCCGGTAACAGGTGCCTAACTGATAAGCTACTTCGCCGCGGAGAGCCCGCTCATCGCGAGGTGAAAGTTTGTTATAGACAGCTCGGTAAGTCTTGATTGCATTAAAATATTCCCCACGGCCGAATTGCTCATTAGCCTCCGACAGTTTTGGCGTCTTGCATCCTGTGAGCATGGCTGCAATCGCAATGAAGAGAAAGAAATTAAAACGGGCGTTAATTCTCATATTGAATTAACGCCCTGTATGGTATTTTTATTTCAGAGGAAAGAAGTTTTGGGTTAAGGGTTAATAGGTTTTAGGTTATAGGTTTTAGGCTTTAGGGAAGGGTTTATGGTTAATTGTAAAGCGTTATCTCCCTTTTGTATCCAGATCGCCTCCGGCAATTATTAATTATTATTATTAATTTGATAAATTCCTAAAGCCTGTTAACCCTTCCCTAAAGCCTATAACCTAAAGCCTAAAGTCTAAAACCTAAAACCTATTAACCAAACTAAATTTTGCTCTCGATTCCTTTCTTGATATCCCGGAAGATCTCATCCACGATTCCACTTCCCTTGATAGGTACATACTTGCCCTCATTAGTGTAATAGTCGCGGAGTGGGTGAGTCTGGTCATGATAAACTTTGAGTCGGCTCTTGATGGTTTCAGGATTGTCATCAGCACGACCGGTCTCTTTACCACGGTTGAGCATACGCTCTATCAATTCCTCCTCCGGCACCTCGAGGCCGATTACGGCATGGAGATCGGTGCCGCGTTTCTTAAGCAATTCTTTCAGAGCCTCAGCCTGGGGGATTGTGCGCGGGAATCCGTCGAATACCACCCCCTTCTTATCGGCAGCCTCCTTGTCGAGTACATCATCCAGGATGCGTATCATAAGGTCATCCGGTATGAGCTGTCCTTTTGAGATGTAGCTGTCGGCTATCTTCCCGAGCTCAGTGCCTCGGCGAATATGATCGCGGAGCACCTCACCTGTGGAGATATGATAGAGTCCATATTCGTCAATAAGTTTCGCGCTTTGAGTGCCTTTGCCGCTTCCGGGAGCTCCGAAAAGCACAAGATTTAAAGTGTTGTCCATATCTTTTTTATAATTAAGGTTGTCTGCTTCCTCTTTAATAACGTATATGTCGGGCAAATTTCTCACTTTTCCGTCAAGATCGAGGCCATAACCGATAATGAACTTCGGGGGGATGGTAAATGCCACATAGTCAGGTCTGAAACCAGTCTTGCTGCTTTCCGGCTTGTGGAGCAGTGTCGCGAAACGTATCGAACGGGGGTTACGCAGACGTAGGTCGGCGATCATGCTCTCAGCAGTGAGTCCTGTATCAACGATATCCTCGATAATGACAACATCGCGATCGAAAATATCCTCTTTGAGACCTATCACCTGTTTTACATTGCCGGTTGATTCAAGACCTGAATAACTCGAATATTTCACGAACGTTATCACAGAGTTGTTTATCCCGATTTCACGGTACAGGTCAGCTGCGAACATAAAAGCACCGTTGAGAACACATATGAATACCGGTGCGGAATCTTTCAGGTCGTTGCGGATCTCCTCTGCAACACGTTTGACCTCAGTCGCGATTCGTTCGCGAGTCAGATACGGCACAAATGTAAGGCCGTCTACAGTTACCTCCTTCTCCATAGATTTATATCATTTATGCAAAATTAAGGATTTCCCTTCGGATTTGCAAGAAGGACCCCGGCAAAGCTTTTGAGGGTTAATAGTTAATGGTTAATGGTTAATGGTTAATAGTTAATAGTTAATGGTCGATTGAGATGGAAGGAGTTTTGGGGGTTAATGGTTATAGGCCTAACGCTTAACTCCTCCTCAAACTTCTTGGTTAAAATATAAAAAATGTTAAAATTGAAAATAATTTATATGTTTTATAGCATAATTGAAAAATATGTTGTATATTTGCATTGAGTTTTTCATGGTATTAGATTTTAAGGTTAACGTAAGATTGGTTGTCGGGATGACAATCAATTTTTTTATGTCCTTGAATTTTATATTAATCCGTAATCTCGCTTTACGGCTTTTACCGGAATTTCCTAAATCTGTATTTTCCATTGATATAAAGATTGGATAGATATGTGTCGGAGTTGGAAACAATCCTTTCTCTTTCTCTTGAATCTTAAGAATCTCAGGGCTCTTATAAATCGTAGCTCTTATAGCTCTGATAGCTCTTATAACTCTTATAACTCTTATAACTCTTATAAGTCTTATAAGTCTTATAAATCTGATAGCTCTTGTAAATCTGATAGCTCTTATAAATCTGATAGCTCTTGTAAATCTGATAGCTCTTGTAAATCTGATAGCTCTTGTAAATCTGATAGCTCTTATAAATCTGATAGCTCTTATAAATCTGATAGCTCTTATAAATTTTATAAAGCGTAGGAGTCTTAGGGGTATAGGAATCATATTGCTTTTATAATGGCAGATTTACCATGGTTATGAGGCTGTAAAGACGGCTTGGATGGGCGCGGATGTCTATGTGGGGAAATAGACTGGATATTCGGCTGCGTGTTGCTTATGGATTGGAAGGGATTGGTCGAAAAGATAAGAAACAGGTGGGAAAGTGCTTATTTTGAGTAGATTTAACACTTTGAGGAGAAAATTTATTGATATTTTATCAATTTTATATAAAAAATTATATTAACTTTGTGCAATGCTATCCAAATGTCTAATTTCATCATCAAAATGAAACGACGAGAGGCACTATGATGCAGATAAGGCCTCGAATGAATGAATCTACTACAGATCGCTTAATATTAATAACTACTTATAATTTAATAATAACAGCTTATGAAGAAAACGCTACTGTTCTCATTGGCAGCCGGCGCTCTTATAGCAGGAGCAACGGCGGCAACACAGATTGCCACGAGGAGCGGAGACGTTCAGCAGATCGACGTAACCCTGGATCCCGCTTCAGGTTCGACTCTGCCCTCTATCTCCGAGATTACTATCCAGCTTCCGTATAGCGATAACTTGTATATGGAGCCCAATGTTTCAAGAATTGGGGATATAATCCTGACAAACGATGATACTGAAACTGTCATCAAGGCATCAGAATGGGGTGAGCCCAGCCAGTCGACAGATGGATCATATTATGAGTACCCTGTAAAATTCGCTACACCCATCACTGAAGAGGGTACTTATACATTATCCATTCCCCAGGGCGTGATTCGCGAGATGGAGACGGTTGACGGCGACAGCGAGCCGAAACTCGGAGGCGCTCAGAATAAGGCAGCTACCGCTACTTACACTATTGAAAAAACTCCCGATCCGGAGCCCACGTTGGTTGAGATCGCCGGTTATTTACCTGCTGCAGGTTCGGCTGTGACCTCCCTATCTGAAATCGATATCCTCATGGAGGCTGGAGAGATCATGTATAGTTATGACATTTCGAAGCTCGGTGACGTAACACTTACATTGGAAGGTTCCACAACTCCTATCAAGCCTATAATGGATGCAGAACTGGAGGGTGGTATGACTGATGATGAGAAATATTTCAAATATCCTGTTAAATTTGAGACCATCACTGAGGCAGGAGAGTATACCCTCTCTATTCCGGAAGGTTTCCTCTGCGAGATGGAATATGATGAGGCAGAAGATAAATTTGTAAAAAAGGCCGGTGGCGCGATCAATGAAGCAGCTACTGCTAAATTCACAATTGAAGCAGAGGCTCCCACTCAGTTGGATGATTACACCCTGAATCCCGCATCCGGTGCGAAACTTGAGGAACTCAAGAGCATCCAGATCGTATTCAACAAACTTAATTACAACTCTGCATTGTATAATTCCGATAATGAAAAGGAATTCATCATCATGAATGAGGCATCCGGTAAAATTTATTACGGAAATGCCCAGGGCGATTGGAGTTATGAAGAAGAGGAGGGTCTTGCATTGGAACTCTTCTTCTACGAGGATGAGGCTCGTGAAGGCTCTGCAGTTACTATCACTGAGGCTGGTACTTGGACACTCCATTGCGCTCCCGGTGTATTCAATCTCAAGGGTGATTTGAGCCCTGACATCACCGCTGAGTATATCATCGAAGGTGGTGAGCCGGCAGTCAATAAATTTGTGACCTATACTTTCGCTCCTACCGGGGCTGTAGGTAGCCTTTCTGCTGCGACTCTTATTTTCCCCGAATACACAGGTATGTCATATTATGTGATGGTTAATGATGAGGCCGGGGAAGCTGAGATAAGCAACGGTGAGAAAACATATAAGGCTGAGGCATCTCTGAATGATGACAACTGGGATGAGAGAGAATATAAATTCACCTTCCTGGATGAGAATGAGGAGACTGTAGTGATTACAGAGGCCGGTGAGTGGACCCTTACAATTCCTGCCGGTTATTTCACCGATAGCCAGAACAATACTTCCAGCCTTGCAATGGAGGCTAAATTCACTGTTGATTCTTCAATTGTTACTGAAATTAAATGGACAGCTGATCCTGAAGAAGGTAGCAAAGTTGAAGTTACCGGTTATGCTCAAAATGTAACATTCACATTTGATGATGCAACTGAGGTTTCATATACTCCGACCGATGAACTTGCAGGTCTCCGCATCACATACAATGGAGAGGACCTTAGGGCAGTTGAAAATGTGTTTGGAGATGACGCTGAGTATGGTTATAAGCTCGTTGACAATTACGGAGACAACACAGTTGTGATCCGTCTGAGTCCGAAGGTATTGGCAGCTCCCGGCATCCTTAATATCTCTATCGACGAGGGACGTTTCACAATCGACGGCATGGCATCTCCCGCAATCGAGTATAGCTGTACATTCGGTGATTACAAGGAATTCTCATACACCCTCACTCCCGACGGCAGCGAGCCTGTAAGCAGCCTTGCAGAGTTCATCCTGACCTTTACAAATGCTACTTCAGCTACAATTGATGAGGACAAACTCGATATCACGCTCAGCCAGGGTATGGCATGGTCTTTCCCGGGTTATCCGACAGTTACGCCGGTTGAGGGCGCAGAGCACCCGACATTCAAGATCGCCTTCAATTTCACAGCGGAAGCACTCTCCGTATTCAAGGCCGGAAACTATACTCTCAGAATTGATGAAGGTTCATTCATACTCGATGCAGGTCAGCCCTCACCGATGATTAGTCAGACTTATTCTTACAAGAGCGATAAGCCCGTCGATTGGACACTCACAAAAATGCCCGACAGCGATGATGTTATCCTGTACAATAATGAATGGGATAATTACTATTTCGTTGAGATTGGTGTAGCCTTTGCTGAGACTGAGTCTTACTCCCGTGGTGAGAATTTTAGCGCTATCAAGATCGAACTTGACGGAGTGGCACTGGAAATCAGCAGCACAGTAAGCGAGACTACTACTTACACCTCCGGATTCAGTTCTGATTCCAACGTGCTCTACTTCGACGTTCGTAACACCGAGTCATTCGCCGGTACGCTCAAGCTGACCATCCCTGCAGGTGCAATCAAGCTTACAGGCGAGCCCAATGCTGAAGATATCGTATACACATGGAATGTTGTAGCACCCAAGACTTACACATATACCCTTACACCCGACGGCAAGACTCCGGTATCCTCACTTGATGAGATCACCGTTGCATTCCCCGAGGCTGTAACAGGTGAGCTTTGGAACCGTGGCTTCATCCAGTTCAAGGATAGTAACTATAACTGGCTCACCTTAGAGGATGTTGTTGCAGTAGAGGGTGCAGATTGCGCTACGTTCAAGATGACATTCGATACATCAGAAATAAAAGAGGGTGTTTACAAACTTGAAATCCGTGAGGAGTGCTTCACACTCGACGGTTCTCAGGCATCTCCCGCTATCGAGCAGGCTTATACATATAAGAAGGGTTCCGGTCTGACCATGATCCCGGCTGCTGCTGATGGCACATACACTGTTTACACTCTCGATGGCAAGGTAGTTCTTGACAAGGCAGCAGCAACCGATCTGCTCAACCTTGAGAAAGGTATCTACATCATCAACGGAAAGAAGATCGCAATCAAATAATTAGGATCTTATTCATATCGTAATTTAATCAATCTTAATGAAAAAGTATATTCTCCCTCTCGCTCTGACCGCCGTAATGGTGTCGGGAGCGAACGCGAAACCGATAACCCCCGACGAGGCGCTCTCGCGCCTCGGGGGGTCATCCCTGCGCGTTGCGGCCAAAGGGAAGGCAGCGTTGAAGCTGGCTCACACGGCAACAACCGCTAACGGCAGTCCAGCCGTTTACGTGTTCAACCGCGGGCAGAAAGCCGGCTATGTTATCCTTTCGGCCGACGACCTCGCCTATCCGGTGCTCGGTTACGCGGATGAGGGTTCCTTCTCGGATGGTGATATCCCTCCGCAGATGGAATGGTGGCTTGGTGAGTATGCCCGACAGATTGAGTATGCCAACCAACGCAACGAATCTCCCCTCAATTCCGCAGTACAGAAAATCACACGCGCAAACAGAGAAGCGATAGCTCCTCAGATCAAGACCAAATGGGATCAGGGTAATCCCTACAATCTCAAGACTCCTAAGTATGGTACGGATCCTTCCTTCACCGGTTGTGTGGCTACGGCTATGGCACAGGTGATGAACTATTGGCAGTATCCCGAAGTTGGAAAAGGTTCCATCCAGTATGTTTGTGAGAGTCTTCAGAAACGTCTTTCAATGAATTTCGGTCTTGAGAAATTTGATTGGGCTAACATGGCTGACACCTATCTCCCCGGACTCTATACGCAGGAGGAGGCTAATGCCGTGGCTTATCTGATGAAGGCAGCCGGTTATTCTGTTAAGATGGACTACTCTGCTGATTCATCAGGTGCGCTTGCCATGAATATCGGCAATGCCCTTGTGAAATACTTCAACTACGACGGGAATCTCACCTATACTCTCCGTATGTATTATTCCGCTTCTCAGTGGGATCAGATGATTTATGATAACATCAAGAATGTGGGTCCTGTGATTTACGGTGGAGGCTCCTTCCTTGGTGGTGGTCACTCCTTCATCTGCGACGGATATGACGGAGAAGGTTTCTATCATTTCAACTGGGGGTGGAGCGGTATGTCGGACGGTTATTTCTCGCTCGACGCTATTTCGCCTGATGCCTTAGGTGCCGGTGGCGGTGCCGGTGGCGGTTACAACTTCACGCAGGATGCAGTGTTGGGCGTACAGCCTCCCACGGGCCAGCCTGTTGTTGCGCAGCCTAAAGTGCTTACGCAGATGGGTTCGCTTGAAGGTACGATCTCTGCCGATTCACTCCTCTTCGATCTCGTAGGAGAGGATGGAGCTATGTTCGTGAACTATCAGCCCTCTTCGATGAAAGTGCAGTTGGGTGCTATTCTTGAGCCGCAGGGTACAACACCCGGTGAGAAGATATCGTTACCGATCCTGGATGTTAAATTTGATCTTGAAGCCGGTTACGGTATCAGCCCTTCCGGAGGAAAGGCTCATCTGAATCTTCCGTCGCTCAATATTGCTGATGGAACTTATAAAGTTTCAGCTGCATATGCGTTCTGGGAGCAGGAACCGCTCGAGTGGTTGCCAATGAAGTGTTGCTACGCAGCTTCCCAATATTTCATCCTGCGCAAACAGGGGAATACCTACACCGTCGAGAATGAGCCGGTTAATGAGCTTTATCTTGATGGCGCGGAAGTTGTCGGTGACCTTTATTATGGGTGTGTTTCACGCTATCGTATCAATGTGGTAAATGAAACAGACTACGAACTTTCAAGAGGATTCGCACCCTGCTTCATGCTTCAGGGGATACCTCTGTTCCTCGGCGAGAGTGTATTCGTAACTGTTCCTCCTCATTCTTCGGTAATCAAGGAGTGGACCACCGACCTCTATGCGTTGCAGCAGATAGGTGGCGTAGGAGGTGACATCGTGCTTGACCTCGGATTCTTTGATGAGTCTACTTATCTCATCATGACTTCTCTTGAGGGCAATTATATCACGATGCATCCGAATCCCGGCTCACCGACGTTGGTAAATATAGGTAACCCGATAATTTCCGGAGATGGTGTTGTAGCAGGCGTTGTTCAGGAGGAGATCCGTGAGGGTGATTCCCGAATGGTTACACTCGTTAATGATCCTTCGAATATTCCAATAACTGCTAATGTAAGACTTTCAAAGGGTTATTTCGCTTATAACCTTTACGCCGTTATCGTGCGTCCGGATCTTACGGAGACAAGTGGATATGCTGAGATTTTGAGTATGTCGGGTAAACCGGTGTTTATCGAGAGTCCCGGTTTGCGTACCTCTTTCCAGACAACCCTTTCTTACCCGATTGCTGAACCCGGAGTTTATTACTACATTACCTTAGCTTATACATACGGTTCGAACTTTATGCCGGCAGGTAGTGGAGCGACATGGTTCCGTCTGGCTCGTGAAGCATCTGCAGTTGATGAGCTTCCTGAGGCAGCTGAAGAGGCAGGAGATGGTAAGATCTATAATCTCCAGGGCATGGAACTTGGAAGCGATTTCGAATCCTTACCGGCAGGTCTGTATATCCGTAATGGAAAAAAGGTAATCAAGAAGTAATCAATTAATGGTTAATGGTTAATGGTTAATAGTTAAAGATTAATTTGATGGTCTGAGAGTATTGATAAGGATCAGGCTTATAACAAATAAGAGGGCGATTGCGAGAAGCGCAGTCGCCTTCTTTGTTATAGATTCCGCCTATTCTGAGATGGTAGAGCATTCCAGGTTGACAGAATGAAAGGGACCTAAAGTTTAGTTAAATGGAAGTGCAAAAATCATAATAAAGGAAAAAATACAATAATAAACTGTAATTTTTAATCAAAATGTTATGGTAGTTTAAAAAATATTGCTAATTTTGTCGTACTATTTGACATCTGAGTATCAAAGTGAAAATCAGATCTGAAAATTTCGCTATCAATGCGTGAAATATAGGTGCTGAAGTAAACTGATTTCATATTGGATTACACATTTGATCGAGAATATCCAAATGTTGAATAAACCCGCTAATGCAGAGGATTTTGGAAAAAGTTTGTGAAATCCTAAATCATTATAAATGAAGATGACTGCAACATGAGGATGTCATTTCGGGGCATAGCGGAAAATTTTGATGACCAACAACAATAACAACATAATTATTAACAGTCTGAGGCTGAACCCGTGATAGAACGGGCTCTCCGTTTTCCGTTTTTATTACTTTCGGCCGACGACATTAATCAAACATCTATGAAGCAAATTTACTTATTTTGTCTGCTGGCGCTGATGACGCTCGGAATAGCTGTTCCGTCGAATGTCAGTGCCCAATGTACGGTGACAACGAATATTGCTGGTGCGATTGAAGTTTGGGATGGACTTTCCAATGGCTATTATGGCCCTCCTACAATTAATAAGGTCACTGGTTTATCGTATGATGTCCCAGATGGTTTATGTTATATTGTAGCCGCGGAGGGTTACCAGATAATTGATATTCAAGGAGGAGACCAGTATTTGAAAATAAGAACAGGTGAATCCTATCATCTGTGTGAGGGTAGATCCTATGTTCAGCTGGCTGCAGGTAGTAGCGATTATAGGGGCAAGACCATTCATTTTGAGGTTGTAAAACTTGCTGACATTAAATCTGAAAATACAGCTACAGTTCAGATTGAGAATGGAGGAACATTCCTACAGAAAATATGGCTGGATGTTTCCGGAACTGAATTCCAGGCAGCAAAAGATGATATGGAGGAGATCGAAATCGAATATAGTGATAAAGTAGATTCTTATCTATGTATTGCTCCTAACAATGCATATCCCATCTTTAGTATTTCGGCTTTCCATGCTAACAATGAGCAATTTGATGTGGATTTTGACGATATACATGGATATTATAAAATTCCGCTTGAGGACGGTCTTCAGGTTCGCATCAAGGTATTCGAGAATGGTACACCCACTATCGGTAAAGATACCATAACTCTCGAATTTGAGAATCAAATGGCGAAAGATGCCATGGAGATGATCTATTCAAGGAGTACATTGTTCGGTGGCACTCTCTATCAAAAGGGTGAGGATGCTGAGTTGCCTGCATCTCTTGAATTGGAGGATGGCGCAGTAACGACTTTCACATGGAACAGCCAGGATTACAACATGTCAATCTATGTTGATGAGGAGAAGGTAACCGCAGAAGTTATATCTGAGAATACCATGTCGGGAACTTCCAGCTGGCAGTTTGATCCGAAAGGAGACCACACTATCAGATTTGCTGCTACTGAAAGACAATGGGGTACTGTATCCTTCACATTCGAAGTAGAAAATGAGGAGGGTATCAACTTCCGCGAAGGCTCAATAGATGGTCCGATTATCGACCTTTCAAAGCAGACACTCCTCAGCGAGTCAAATGGCGTGAAGAAGTATAGCGTTCAGATCAGCGCGAAATCTCCGAAGATCTTCATTGAAGAAAAGGAGGGCTGGTATCTTCTCGGTTCATATTATGACACTGGTGAGAATCAGCAGATTGATGAGCCAACCTATTGCATGACTTACTATGATGGCGCTCTGCTGAATGACAGATTCGTATTCAAGGGTCACAAAATCTCGAAGACCTCTCCCTATGTGATCTACCTGAATGCTTCAACCGACAACATGACTCTTAAAGATAAGCATGACGTCCTGACGGATGCAGACAAAAATCCTATCGAACTGACAAATGGTTACAACTTGATCTATGTCGATCCTATTTATAGCGGAACACTCTCTATTGTACCTTACAATGAAGCTTCTTTCAATATAGTATATGATATGACCCAGACTATAGGGAAAGATTCCGACAGCGGCTCATATCTTAACATTCCTTGCGAGGCTAACGGCGTGCTCTACATTGGCACTACCGCACCGACTATGAGAACCGTAAGCTTCAATATCCCTGACAATACTACCAAGGTTACTTACCATATGGTTAAGGATCATGATTCCTCCAAGACATCTTCTACATTGGAGACATTCCACAACACATTGGTAACTATCGCTCCTCGTGTAGGATGTGCAGTATATCTTGACGGCACCAAACTTGAGCCCAAGGCACAGACACGCGCTTTCGAGCCTGCTCTTGCCGGTCATGAGGTATCCTTCGTCGTTACAAGTGCAAACCACAGTGTTGAGGTGAAGTATGAGGGCAATGCTACCGAGACTGAGATTAATCCCGAAGATGGCGCTAAACTGACAGAAATCACTACTGTAGTAGTATCTTTCCCCAATGCTCAGGAAGTAAGCTTAGCTACCACAGCTTCTGCATTTGATTATAAATTTACATCAAAGGATGGTAATACCTGGAAAGGAAGCGTGACTGAAGCTAAGACTGAAGATTCTGAAGTGCCGAGCTACACCTATACAATTGCAACTTCTCCTGAGACGTCCGGTGAGTATGTATTCACTATTTCCGGTGGCCACTTTACAATCGATGGAGACCTTGCTAACCCTGCTATCTCTGCCACTTATACCATCTCTACCGGTTCGGGTATCAAAACTGAGATCACTCCCGAGGATGGCACCACACTTCCCGAGCTGACTTATCTCCTCATAACATTCCCTGAGGCTCAGGAGGCCGACCTGGCTGCTACATCCACTGCTGATGATATCAAGCTTGAGTCTGAAGACGGTTCTTGGAAGGGTGAACTGACCGCAAGAAAAGCTCAGTCTACCGAGGCTCCTGCCTTCAAGATTTCGATTACTAACGCGCCGACAGAAAATGGTAACTACAAATTGACCATTCCTAAGGGATTCTTCACTGTTGACGGTCAGGAAAGCGATCCTATCGAGGCTACATACGCTATCGACCTCGCATCTGGAATCGGTGAGATCATTTCCGGTTCACTTGAGAATGCCACAATCTTCACAATCGATGGTCGTCTGTTGGTGAAGAAAGCTGATAAGGGTACAATCGACTCACTCGAGAAGGGTATCTACATCATCAACGGCAAGAAGGTGATCAAGAAATAAGCAATTAATTAATGGTTAATAATTAATGGTTAATAGTTAATGGTTAATGATTAATGATTAATTTGATGGTCTGAGAGTTTTGATAATGATCAGGCTGATAACACATAAGAGGACGATTGCGAGATGTGCAGTCGCCCTCTTAATGCATATTGCCGGGGTGTATGAAGATAGCAAAGAGGGTTATTGCAGCAGGGTTAAAGCTAAAAAATGTTAAAAACAAAAATATTTTATATGTTTTATAGCATAATTGAAAAATATGTTGTATATTTGCATTGAGTTTTTCATGGTATTAGATTTTAAGGTTAACGTAAGATTGGTTGTCGGGATGACAATCAATTTTTTTTATGCGGAGGCGGAATGATTTTAGATGGATTGCAGGGAGGGCTCTGCCCGGGCAAGCCCGGGTGCGGGGAACGGATTGATCAGCGGGGAATGATTGCGCTGCGGGGAATGATTGCGCTACGGAGGAAGGATTATACGGCGGAGGATGATTGCGCTGCGGGGAAGGATTGCGCGGCAAAGGTGGATTAAAAATTGCATCGTTTTATTTGCTTCAATATATTTGTTGATTAATTATTACCAATTACTCAGCTAATTATTGGAAAAAATTGTTTATATTTGCGAGATTATTTGCTATTATAAGTAATTGATAGAAATTCTTATAATTTGATTTATATCGATAAGTAGCTCACAAGAATTAATTAATGAAAATAAAATGGGATAAATGAATGCTAAAACTGGTTCTTTTGAATTACTTTTGGCCTCGCCTTCAATCTCATAGCCCGCTATGCATCCTTCAGCCGAAACCAAATTTATATAAAAATAACGGCGTTTTATCTATTCATTAATTTCTGCGAGCTACTTGGAGGAATAAACTACTACGATATAAAATCAACATATTATCAAAATTAGTTATCAATACAAAATATAATTATCAATAACTGAAAAACTATTGTGAATCACGCACCTTCTGAAAGCAGAGATGCTTTGGTGCAAAATCTTATCAAAATGGAAGAAGCTAAGAAATCTAAGAGACCCAGGATTGGAGCTCCGGGATTGAATCCTGAGGCCGGAGAAAATGAAGCGCGTTATGAAAAAGTGAATTATCCGTCAGATCATACCCGTAATTCCGATGATCTGGATGATCAGCAGTCAGCTCGTCCTTATCAACCGAGAAATAATTACGGCTACCAGCAGCGTCCGCAGGGTGAGGGTTACCAGCCTCGCAATAATCAAGGCTATCAGCAGCGCCCTGGTGGTTACCAGCAACGTCAGGGTGGCTATCAGCAGCGTAACAATCAAGGTTATCAACGTCAGGGTTATAATCAGGGCGGTTACCAGCCGCGCAACAATCAGGGTGGCTATCAGCAGCGTCCCGGGGGTTACCAGCAGCGCAATAACCAAGGCTACCAACAGCGTCCGCAGGGTGAAGGTTATCAGACCCGTCCGCAGGGTGAGGGATACCAGCCGCGTCCTCAGGGAGAAGGTTACCAGCAGCGTCAACAGGGTGAGGGTTATCAGCCGCGCACAAACCAGGGAGGCTATCAGCAGCGTCCCGCCGGCTACCAGCAGCGCACAAACCAGGGTGGCTATCAGCAGCGTCCCGGGGGTTACCAGCAGCGCACAAACCAGGGTAGCTATCAGCAGCGTCCCGGGGGTTACCAGCAGCGTAATAACCAGGGTGGCTACCGCCAGCAGGGCAACAACCGTCAGGGTGGTTACCAGCAGCGCAACAACAGGAATAATCAGGGCATGAGATTTATGCCTCGTCCGAAGCAGATCGACTATATCCTTGAGGATATCGATCCGAACGAGCAGGTTCGTCTCAACAAGTATATGGCTAATGCGGGAATTTGCTCCCGTCGTGAGGCCGATGAATATATCACATCTGGAAAGGTGAAAGTAAACGGGGAGGTTGTAACCGAGCTCGGAACAAAGATTTCACGTGATGATGTTGTGGAATTCGATGAGAAAGTTGTGACTCCGGAGCGCAAATGCTATGTGCTTCTCAATAAGCCGAAGGATTGTGTCACAACCAGTGATGATCCCAACGGACGCACCACTGTGCTTGATCTGGTGAAGAATGCGTGTCGTGAAAGAATATACCCGGTAGGCCGTCTTGACCGTAACACCACCGGTGTGCTTCTTCTCACCAATGATGGCGATCTGGCTTCGAAACTCACTCATCCTAAGTTTGTGAAGAAAAAGATCTATCACGTATGGACTGATAAGGATATCACCGAAGAGGATATGCAGCGTATTGCTGACGGAATCGAGCTTGAAGATGGTGAGATCCATGCAGACGCCATCAGTTATGTGTCGGATACCGACCGCAATCAGGCCGGGATTGAGATCCATAGCGGACGCAACCGTATCGTGCGCCGAATCTTTGAGAGTCTCGGTTACCGTGTAACCAAACTGGATAGGGTTTATTTCGCAGGCTTGACAAAGAAGAATCTTCCTCGCGGAAGATGGCGCTATCTGACTCAGGAGGAGGTAAATTATCTCCGGATGGGAGCGTTTGAATAAAGGATAAGTTTTCGGAGTTGACAGGAACCTGAGAAAATATATGAATTATAAGTCTTATAGATCGTATAAGTCGTATAAGTCGTATAAGTCATATAAGTCGTATAAGTCATATAAATCTTATAAATCTTATAAATCTTATAAATCTTATAAATCGTATAAGTCTTATAAGGGGGAAGCTGAAAACTAAAAATAATAAGAATTAATATGAAAGATATAAGAAGAAAGACTGTCAAGGAGCTTTTGAGCGATCCGCAGAAGTATGCGGGCACTGAGGTCGATGTCAAGGGATGGGTTCGCTCCCGTCGTGGAAACAAGTATGTGCAGTTCGTGGCTCTTAATGACGGCTCAACAATCAATAACCTTCAGATAGTTTTCGATGCAGAGAAGTTTCCTGAGGAGAGCCTGAAATCGGTGACTACCGGCTCGAGTATCCATGTTCAGGGAAAGCTTGTCGAGAGTCAGGGAAAGGGTCAGACTGTTGAGGTTCAGGCTGCGGAACTTGAGATCTACGGCACTGCTGATCCGGCAGAGTATCCTCTCCAGAAGAAGGGTCACTCGCTTGAGTTCTTGCGTGAGATTGCGCATCTGCGTCCGCGTACGAATACATTCGGGGCAGTTTTCCGGATCCGTCACGCACTGGCTTTCGCCATCCATAAATTTTTCAATGATAAGGGATTCTATTATTTCCACACTCCTCTGATCACCGAATCGGATTGTGAAGGGGCCGGGGCAATGTTCCAGGTGACAACCCTCCCGCTGGAGAATCTTCCCAAAACTGAGGATGGAAATGTGGATTATTCACAGGATTTCTTCGGTCAGGCGGCAAGTCTTACTGTTTCAGGTCAGCTTGAAGGTGAACTTGGTGCAACAGCTTTAGGGTGTATCTATACCTTCGGACCTACATTCCGTGCCGAGAATTCCAACACTCCGAGACACCTCTCCGAGTTCTGGATGATTGAGCCGGAGATGGCCTTCTATGACGTGAACGACAACATGGATCTCGCAGAGGAATTCATAAAGTATTGTATCAACTATGCTCTGGAGAATTGTGCTGATGACATACAGTTCCTCAACGACCATTTTGACAAAGGACTTATCGAGCGTCTGAAGTTTGTAGTAGACAATGATTTCGTACGTCTCCCGTATACAGAAGGTGTAAAGATTCTTGAGGAGAGCGGCCAGAAATTCGAGTTCCCGGTTTACTGGGGAGCAGATCTGGCTTCAGAGCATGAGCGTTATCTGGTGGAGAAGCATTTCAAGCGTCCGGTGATGCTCACCGACTATCCCAAAGAGATCAAGGCATTCTATATGAAACTTAACGAAGATGGGAAAACGGTGAGAGGTATGGATGTGCTTTTCCCGCAGATCGGTGAGATCATAGGAGGTTCGCAGCGTGAGGAGAACTATGATGTGCTTCGTGCGCGTATGGAGGAACTGGGAATGGCTGATATGCCCTGGTATATGGATACCCGCAAATTCGGTTCGGTTCCACACTCCGGTTTCGGACTTGGATTCGAGCGTCTTGTGCTATTCGTGACAGGTATGCAGAATATACGTGACGTAATTCCCTTCCCGCGTTATCCGAAGAACTGCGCTTTCTGATGAAGAGGGAAGCAGCAATATTTTTATTAATGATTTTAGCAATCCTTTTCGGAGACCGGGCATATGCCTTGACCTCCGAAAGGGATTCCATCGTTGTTAGCCTCATAACTTGCGCCCCCGGAAAAGAGGTATATGAGTTATGTGGCCACTCGGCTATAAGAGTCAGGTCGGTAGAGCCTGCCGGTATGGATTCGGTGTGGAATTACGGTACTTTCGATTTCAATACACCCAATTTTGTCTACCGTTTTGTCAAGGGGGAGACCGATTATAAACTTTCAGGCTACCCATTTTTCTGGTTTATGCCTGAGTATGTGGAGAATGGAAGAGAGGTAACCGAACAGGAACTGAATCTTACGCAGGAAGAGGCCCATCGTTTGCTGGCGATGCTAAGAGAGGAGAGTAAAGCGGAGAATTGCCGTTATCGTTACAATTATGTGAAGGATAATTGCGCAACCAGGATTATCATGCGCCTTGACAGCTCTGCCAATTCGCGGGTGATCTATCCGGATACGGTGAAATATGGTACGTTCCGTGATGAGATGCGACATTTCCATCGCAATTATCCCTGGTATCAGTTCGGGATTGATCTTGCCTTGGGTAGCGGACTCGATTATCCTCTTCGGGGAAGGGATGAGATGTTCTCCCCTGTGGACATGCAAGAGAGATTCGCCAAGGCTAAGTTTTCCGATGGGCGGGAGCTCGTGAGAAGTACCCGGATTCTTAACCAGGGTGAGGAGGGTGCTACATTCGGACCGACCGTCTGGTATCTGACCCCTCTCTTCTGCTGCTCCATGGCTTTCCTGCTCTCGCTGATTTTATGTTTCTATGAGACAAGAAGAAAAAGGATAGTCAGATGGTTGAACAGTCTGTGGTTCGGCATCTGCGGCATCGCGGGATGCGTGGTATGTTTCCTTGTATTTGTTTCCGAGCATGAGGCTACCTCACCAAATATCTTGCTTATCTGGCTGAATCCCCTTCAGCTTCTGATGGCAATCGGAGTATGGGGAGGCCGAGTGAGATTTCTTGGCAAGTTTATGGCTTGGTACAATATAGTGGCGGTAGGCTGTTTGTTGATCGGATGGCCTATTCAGGCACAGAGTGCCAATCCGGCCTTCTTCCCGTTGATGGGATTAACGGTTGCTCTGGCGATTGCCTATGCAATAATCCCGGCCGGAAATAGTTATATAGTTAATGCCGGGAACAGGCATTTATCAAATAAGGATGAAAAGAATAGTATCCTCGGTGCTGTTCGGCCTGGTTTCAATAAACGGGGTCGTTCAGGCGGCTCACGATGAACCGGCGGGAAGACCGCGGCTTGTTGTGAGCATCGTTGTGGACCAACTGCGCACCGACTATATCGAATATCTGCAGACCTATTTCTCAGAGCGGGGATTCCGCCGCCTGATGAAAGATGGGGTGTATCTCCGTGACATAGACTTCAAGGTAAAAGGTCTTGACGCGGCGAGCGCCACAGCCATGCTTTATACTGGAGCGTACCCCTCGTCAACAGGTGTACCCTCGGCGCAGATTTATGATCCTGTATCTCATAAAACGCAGCCTCCTTTAACAGATTCAAAGACTTTAGGGAATTTTACAAATGATTCATTCTCTCCGGAGAATATCCGGCTGTCGACGCTGAGCGATGAGCTGGCAATAGATGGAGGAGGCCTTGCTTCAATCTATTCCTTTGCGGCCGACCCTCAACAGGCAATAATCATGGCGGGACATGCCGGCACGGCAGCCTGCTGGATCAACAATACTTCAGGGAACTGGGCAACAACCACCTATTATAAATCGCTTCCCACACCGCTGAGCAGCCGGAATTATTCCTCATCCGTGGCATCTCGTCTTGACACGATGCAGTGGAAACCCTCGATGCCGATCGAGAAATTTCCAGGGCTTCCCGCTCAGAAGAAGATGTATCCATTCAGGCATACTTTCCCGAGGTCGGATAAAGAGGTTTTCAATCGCTTCACCTTATCACCGATGGGTAACGCGGAAGTTACCGATGTTGCAATCGAATGTCTTAAGACGCTTAAGCTCGGTGCAAACGGCAATGCGGTGGATATGCTGAATGTGGGTTATTCAGTTGCGCCTTACAAGTTTGTGGCTGATGGCGATTACCGAGCCGAACTCACCGACACTTACCTGCGTCTTGATTCTCAGATCGGAAGATTGCTGGAGGCAGTGGATAAGTATGTGGGAGCCGGGAATGCATTGATATGGGTATCCTCTACAGGATATTACGACGATGCGGTGGTGGATGACAAGAAATACCGTATTCCCGGGGGCGAGTTTTCCATGAAGCGGGCCAGGTCTCTGCTCAACTCCTATCTTTCGGCACTTCATGGCAATGCAGATTATGTTGATGCATTTAGAGACAACCACATATATCTTGATCACAAATTATTAGAGCAGAAGAATCTGGATGTTACCCAGGTAATAGCGGATGCGCGGTCGTTTCTAACAAAAATGAGCGGAGTTTCCGATGCCTTCACTCTATATGACATACTATCACCATCCACACCGGAGGAGGAAACTCTGAGACTTTCCACCGATCCGAAGTTGAGCGGTGATATTTTCCTGACATTCAACCCCGGGTGGACCGTGGTGGATGATATACAGAATCCGCCGACGAGTAAGCCCGTGAGGGAGTCTCCTGTAATAGCTCCTGCATTCATAATGGGAGCAGGGGTCGCCCCCGGTAAAATTTCAGAGCCGGTAGATGCAACATCCCTTGCACCTACTGTGGCCGGGATTCTCCGGATCCGATCTCCCAACGGAGCCCAGTCGAAACCTTATCTTCTCCAAAGATAAAGGATAGGGAGTTCAGAGGGATGGGCTACCTCACCAACCGGCCCCGAAACAATAATTGGCCCCGGAACAGAGTGAATCACTAACCGGAGGCTTAAGTGAGTTAACATAAACTAATTTATCAAACTTACTCAAATTCAAAAACTTGAATAAACATTAAACCACAATGATATCAAAATTACTTCATAAGATATTCGGAGACCAGTCTGAGCGTGCGGTGCGTCCGCTTTGGCAGCGTCTTGAGAAAGAGATAAATCCCATTTCAGCAGAGATTCAGAACATAAGCAATGATGAGCTTCGCGGCCGCATCGATGCTATCCGCAACAATCTTCGTGCCGGTGCTAAAGAATACAAGGATCAGATGGCGGAGATCCGTGCAGAGATCGAAACCCTCGATTATGACAAGCGCGAACCTCTGTGGAAGAAGATTGATGATCTCCGCGAAGAGATGTTTGACAACTATGCACGCGAACTTGATGCCGCATTGCCGGAGGTTTTCGCTGTTGTCAAGGAGACTGCCCGCAGGTTCAAGGAGAATGAAACCATCGAGGTGACTGCCACAGAGGCCGACCGTAATCTTGCCGCCGCCGGAAAGGATTTCGTATCCATCGATGGCGACAAGGCCATATATAAGAATGAATGGATGGCCGGAGGCAACCTCATGAAATGGGATATGATGCACTATGATGTGCAGCTAATCGGAGGAATGGTGCTTCACGGCCTTATGAATAATGGCAAAGTCACCAACAACATCGCAGAGATGGCTACCGGTGAGGGTAAGACCCTTGTTGCAACGCTGCCGGTATTCCTCAACGCCCTCACAGGAGAGGGAGTGCATGTGGTGACTGTGAATGACTACCTCGCGAAACGTGACTCCGAGTGGATGGGTCCCCTCTATCAGTTCCATGGCCTGACAGTAGACTGCATTGACAAAACAGAGCCCAATTCCCAGGAGCGCCGCAATGCCTATCAGTGCGATATCACCTTTGGAACAAACAATGAGTTCGGTTTCGATTATCTGCGCGACAACATGGCTACGCAGACTCAGGATCTCGTGCAGCGTGAGGAGCATTATTACGCGATTGTCGATGAGGTGGACTCCGTGCTTGTTGACGATGCCCGTACGCCTCTGATCATTTCCGGACCTGTGCCAAAGGGTGACGACCAGATGTTCAACGATTTCAAGCCGAATGTGGAGAAGGTGGTCAATGCGCAGCGTAAGCTTGCACAGAGCCTTCTTCTCGAAGCCAAAGATAAGATCTCCAAAGGGGAGCTGGAGGAGGGTGGTCTTGCACTCTTCCGTGTTTACAAGGCTCTTCCGAAACATAACCCTCTCATCCGCTTTCTGAGTGAGGATGGAATCAAGCAGCTCATGCTGAAAGTGGAGGCAAAATATATGCAGGACAACAACCGCGAGATGCCTAAGGCTGTGGAGCCCTTATATTTTGTAATCGATGAGAAGAATCACTCCATCGAGCTTACCGACAAAGGGATCGAGGTGCTTACCGGTACCACTCAGGATCCTGATTTCTTTATCCTCCCCGATATCGCCGCTCAGCTTTCTGCTGTGGAGAATGAAGATCTCACCGCTGAAGAGAAACAGGAGAAGAAAGATCAGTTGCTCCAGAATTATGCCGTAAAGGCGGAGCGCGTTCATACGGTGAATCAGCTTCTCAAGGCTTACACCCTTTTTGATAAGGATGTTGAGTATGTGATCGATGACAATAAGATCAAGATTGTGGATGAGCAGACCGGCCGTATCATGGAGGGGCGTCGTTATTCCGACGGACAGCATCAGGCAATAGAGGCTAAAGAGGGTGTGAAGGTAGAGGCCGCCACCCAGACCTATGCTACCATTACGCTACAGAATTACTTCAGGATGTATCGCAAGCTTGCCGGTATGACCGGTACGGCAATGACCGAGGCAGGCGAGTTCTATGATATATATAAACTTGACGTCATAGAGATTCCGACCAATCGTCCGGTGATCCGTAACGATATGAACGACCGAGTATACCGCACCAAGAAGGAGAAATATGCCGCCGTCATACAGGAGGTTGAGGATATGGTCAATGCCGGCCGTCCGGTACTTGTGGGTACAACCTCGGTAGAGATTTCTGAGCTTCTTTCGAAGATGCTTAAACTCAGAAAGATTCCGCATCAGGTGCTGAATGCAAAACTTCACCAGAAGGAGGCGGATATTGTGGCACAGGCAGGTCAGAAAGGAACTGTGACAATTGCGACCAACATGGCTGGTCGAGGCACCGACATCAAGCTTTCACCTGAAGTGAAAGAGGCCGGAGGTTTGGCTATCATCGGTACGGAACGTCATGAGTCTCGTCGTGTTGACCGTCAGCTTCGCGGACGTGCCGGCCGACAGGGAGACCCGGGAAGTTCGGTATTCTTTGTGTCGTTTGAAGATACGGTGATGCGTCTGTTTGCCAATGATCGTGTTGTGAAGATGCTCGACCGTCTCGGCTTCAAGGAGGGTGAGATGATTGAGAACAGCATGGTGACCAAGTCGATCGAGAATGCACAGAAACGTGTGGAGGAGAATAACTTCGGTATCCGTAAACGCCTTGTTGAATATGATGATATCATGAATGCTCAGCGTAAAGGTGTCTATGGTCGTCGTCAGAACGCCCTCAAGGGTGAACGTATCGGCACCGATATCGCCAACATGATTTATGAACTATCCTCTGATCTTGCCAACCGTGGATATGAGAGCTATGAGGAATTCAATTCTGAGGTGAACAGATCGCTCGCAATCGAGGTGCCTGTAACCGAGAAAGAGTTCGGAAAGCTCGACAGCGGCGAGATCGCCGACCGTATAGCTGAAGCCGCGATGAATCATTATGCCCGCAAGAAGGAGAAAATGGCGCAGGCGGCAGCTCCCTATATTAAGGAATTTGTGGAGGAACGTGGGGCAAAAGGCCTTATCGGAGTTCCGGTGAGTGATGGCCGTCGCATGTTCAATATCCGTGCAGATATAGAGGAATGTTATGCAAATAACTGCAAGCCTCTGACAAAAGCGTGGGAGAAGGCTGTGTTGCTTTCATCTATTGATGCTGCATGGCAGGAGCAACTCCGTGAGATGGATGAGTTGCGCAAGTCGGTTCAGAATGCTTCCTATGAGCAAAAGGATCCTCTGGTGATCTATAAGATTGAGGCTTTTGAGCTTTGGAAGAAGATGCTCTGGGAGATGAATTCCAAGGCAGTGGCTACCCTTATGAGAGGCACGTTGGCCGTACAGGATTATGATGAGGCGAAGGCTCAGGCCGCCGAGGCCGCCAGAGCGAGGGAGATGCAGGCACAGGCAGCAGCTGCCAAGAGCTATAATCCCTATGCTAATTACAGCACTACCCGCGACACATATCCGGGTGAGAGCGCTCAGCGTCAGGCAGCCCAGAGCGTAAACCGTCCCTCTTCAGCTCCGCAACCCGTGAAGGCCGGACCAAAGATCGGCAGGAATGATCCTTGTCCCTGTGGATCAGGAAAGAAGTATAAAAACTGTCACGGAAGAGGAATGTAATTTTGGGCTGAAGGTTGATAGGCTTTAGGTTATAGGCTATAGGCAATGGTTAATGGTGGGAAGAAGGTTAGAGGGGAAATTATTAATTATTAATCATTAATTATTAATTATAATAGTTATAATCAGTATCAATTGATATCGCTGTGGAACAATATTATTTCATGATAGTAAACGGCAGTCAGGTCGGTCCCTTACGTAGGGAAACCCTGAGAAATCAGGGACTGACAAAGGAAACATATGTTTGGAGAGATGGCCTTGCCGATTGGGTTGAGGCCGGCTCTCTTCCGGAACTTGCCGACCTTTTCTACGAGGATTCAGCGTTCGGAGCGTATGCCCGGCCCGAGGAGCCGCTTCCCCCGCATCTGTCGGGTGGGAATCCCTATGGTCCGCAACCATATGAGCGTCCAAACCCATATAATCGCAATCCATATAATTCAGATCCTTACGGACAGTCATTCTATGGCAATCCGGATCCATACAGGCGTGAACCTATCGTCCATACAAATTGGCTCCCCTGGGCAATTGTAGGAACCGTTGTTGGCGCTCTATTCTCATGCATAGGTTTTATTTTCGGTATAATTGGAATAACTAAAGCAGGAAATGCGAATAAGTTTTATAATGCCGGAAATAAGGAATTGGGAGATCGTGCGAATGCCTCAGCCCGAACAATGAGTATTATAGCGCTTGTTTTGGGCGGGATCGGACTTCTTCTTACGGTCACCGGTCAGACCAGAGCAATAATGTATCAGCTACTTGAGTTGGCCAATTAAGTAAGTTATAAGTGATAAGACATAAGCAGAGACTTACTTAGGGATGGCATTATATTTTGCAATGATAGATGGTGAACGGCGAGGACCGTTCCGTTTGGACCAGCTCCGGGATGCCGGGGTTGGTCCCGACACATATGTATGGAGCAAAGGTATGGCGGATTGGGAGCAGGCTGCGGATGTGGCCGATATCTGTCGTTATTTCCGGCAGCATATCTTCAATCTCATGCATCCGGTGCCTGCTGTGACGGTAGAAAAGAGTGAGTCACAGCCTATTCAGCCGGAAGGGGATCAAAACGGGATGCGTTTTGGTTTTCCGATGCCGGAGGAAAATCCGGCTGATCTGGAGAGGGCACCGGTGTCTATGCTTGCTCCGGCCATCATGCTTACACTCTTCTGCTTCCCCTTAACGGGTTTCATTGCCATCTATTATTCTGTGCTTTCTCGTCGCGCCTGGGATGACGCTCTCCATAGTGAATCTAAAAACGGGAGGAAACTTTATTCCGAGGAGGAACGTATGGAGTGCAAGAAGAATGCGCATGATTATGCGCGCCTCTCAAAGATGTGGGTGGGCATAACCTTTTTCCTCGGTTTTATATTCTATGCCTTTCTGGTAAACCGACTCGGATAATCTCCTGAGTCCATAAAACTTTAGACATGATGGATAGAAAGATAGCAGATGGCGGATCAGGCGGAGAGCTGGTGCTTGTTGGAGGTGGTGGACATTGCCGTTCGGTGATAGATGCTGCCGAATCGGCTGGATTCATAATCAAGGGTGTGCTTGACCGACCGGAGTTGATCGGAAGTGAGGTTTTGTCGACTCGAGTGATTGGCGGTGATGATTCTATACCGGAATTCGTAGGTTCAGCCCGATTCATTATCACGGTCGGCGCCATAAATGATTTCTCACTGAGGTCGAGATTACATGATCTGGTGAAGGAGGCCGGAGGGGAATTTGCCACTGTAATAGCTTCAACTGCCCGTGTCTCTCCCTATGCGCAAATCGGTAAAGGTACGGTAGTGCTTCATCATGCCAGTGTGAATGCTTGTGCGAGAATTGGGGAGGGATGCATAATTAACACGGCTGCAAATGTGGATCATGATGCTGAAATTGGAGATCAGACCCATGTGTCGACGGGCGCTATGGTGAATGGAGGGGTGAAAATCGGAAAGAGATGCTTTATCGGGAGCGGCGCCGTAATTGCTCAGGGGATATCAATTTGTGATGATGCTATTATTCCGGCCGGGATGGTAGTAAAACATAATATAACAAAGAGTGGGATATACCGGGGTATTATGATGAAGCATTGAACTAAGCCGCTTTGCTGAAGCTCAGTGCCGGAGAGAATTGACATCTGCGAGATTTGATGGTGATATAGTTTGACTGAAGCAGATTAGACAGCCCCGGAAAGGTTATGGCTATTCTAATTAATTGCCATTAAAGTAGTTTTCCTTATTAGATAGGGTATAATTATTTTGAGAATTTAGTTATGATTACGATTATTGCTGAGGCGGGGGTGAACCATAATGGCTCGCTTGATATGGCGAAACTGCTTGTTGATGTTGCAGCAGAGGCGGGAGCCGATTATGTGAAGTTCCAAACGTTCAAGGCCGAGAAGCTTGTGACACACGCAGCAAGACAGGCTGAATATCAGAAGAAGAATATCGCAGCATCCATTAATGACAGGAATGAAGATAAGATTTCTTTTACGGCGGAAAGGAATCAAGAGCAAATCTCAGGGGATTCTGCATCGGGGTTAGCGATTGATCCGCAGGAGAGGATTTCGGAGAAGGGAGATTCTCAATTGGAGATGCTTAAGAAACTGGAGCTTTCGGAGGATGATCATAGAGAACTTATAGCCTATTGTGCAAGCCGTGGAATAAAGTTTCTTTCAACTCCCTTCGATTCCGAGAGTATGGATTTCCTTCATTCTTTAGGGATGCCTCTTTGGAAAATACCTTCAGGTGAAATAAGTAATTATCCTTATCTCCGTAAGATTGCCGGTTATAACGGGGAGGTGGTAATGTCGACGGGGATGTGTGAGCCGGAAGATATCAGGATGGCAATTGACTCACTCATTAATAATGGACAGGATATCAATAAGGTCACACTGCTGCATTGCAACACACAGTATCCCACTCCGATGGAGGATGTGAACCTTAACGCGATGAATGCCCTGAGGAAGTTTGTTCCGAGAGTCGGTTTTTCCGATCATACGCAAGGGATTGAGGTGCCAATAGCAGCTGCTGCGTTAGGAGCTGAGGTGATAGAGAAACATTTCACCCTCTCCAGGGATCTTCCCGGGCCGGATCACCGGGCTTCACTTGAGCCTGATGAATTGAAGTCAATGGTGAGGGCAGTAAGAAATATAGAAAAAGCCCTTGGTTCTGCAGAGAAGCATGTCACCCCTTCGGAGAAGGGAAACCGCGAAGTGGCGAGGAAAAGTATTGTTGCTTCCCGCCATATTAGAAAGGGTGAGATACTTTCAGATGAGAATATGACGGCCAAACGTCCCGGGACCGGTATTTCCCCCATGCGTTGGCTTGAGGTGGAGGGAACGGCTGCCATCCGTGACTTCGAACCCGATGAGATGATAGAAGTGTGATATGAAGATATGTGTTGTTACCGGCACGAGGGCCGAGTATGGAATTCTCAGCGAATTGATGAGGCGGTTGAGTGAAACCGATGGAATCACTCTTCAGATCATAGCCACCAATATGCATCTCTCCGAAAAATATGGAATGACCATAAATGAAATTTTAAATGATGGTTTCCATGTTGACCGATGTGTAGAGATGATATGTCCGGGCAATTCCCCCTCTTCCACTGTCAAGTCGATGGGGAGGGAGCTTGTCGGTATGGCAGATGCACTTGAAGAATTGAAACCGGATATGATGTTGGTTCTGGGTGACCGGTATGAGATATTAATGGCAGCTTCGGCAGCCCTGATATTCGGCATTCCGGTGGCTCATCTTCATGGTGGAGAGAAAACTGAAGGAGCCATAGACGATTCAATACGTCATGCGATTACGAAACTCTCGACCCTTCATTTTACTGCCACGGAGGAGTATCGTCAGCGAGTGATAGATATGGGGGAGAATCCGGATTTCGTTTTTAATGCCGGGAGTCCTGCAGTTGACGGCATCACCCGATTTTCAGCCATGAGTCAGGAAGAGTTGGAGGAGAGTTTAAATTTTGATCTGGAAGAAGGATTCTTGTTGGTTACCTATCATCCGGTGACGCGGCAGCCCGGAGAAGAGGAGGTTCAGACAGAGTCTCTCCTGTCAGCTTTAGAGGGATTTCCTGATCGAAAGATACTTTTCACGATGCCTAATTCAGATGCCGGTGGAGATAAAGTGGCACGCCTGATTGAGACTTGGGCGGAGGCCCATCCCGACAGGGCCATGTGCGTGAAGTCATTAGGCCGGAGTAGATATTATGCGGCCCTCAAATATTGCGGGGCAGTGGTCGGGAATTCTTCGAGTGGACTGATAGAGGCACCCTCTTTCGGAGTGCCGACTGTGAATATAGGAGATCGCCAGAAAGGGAGGGCAAGGGGAAATACGGTGATTGACTGCGGCACTGACCGTAAAAGCATAGAGGACGCAATATATAAAGCACTCTCACCTGAATTTTCACTATATTGCAAGGGGAGTGGCATCAATCCCTATCACAGAAGCGGAACAGTAGATTTTATTGTTAACAAAATCAAAATCTTTGGTGGAATCAAATAAAAGTAGTATCTTTGTAAAGTCAAAATAAAGAAAAGGGAAATGCGGTAATAGCTCAGTTGGTAGAGCATCAGCTTCCCAAGCTGAGGGTCGCGAGTTCGAGTCTCGTTTACCGCTCCAAAAGAGAATCAAGCAGTTTCCAAAGGATTTCTGCTTGATTTTTTTAACCCCTGACTCATAGTGGGCTCATTAGAAATTCCGACAGAAAATGATGAGTATGTCAGAGTATAGTCCCACCGGCTCTATCTTCGGAAAGAATTTTGGAATTGTCAATGATTATGCGAATCCCTCCTAAGAAGGATATTTGGACTGCCGTCGGTTTTATGGTGCTTACTGTGGCATTGGTGCTGTCGAGTGTGTGGGCCTGGGAGCAGTTTCTTAAGACTCCTCCTTATGTGAGTCAGGAGCGATATCCAATCCGCGGTCTGGATGTTTCTTATCATAACGGATTCATGAATCTGGATGCTGCGAGGAAAGATGGATATGAGTTTATCTTTATAAAAGCATCTGAAGGAACTGATTTTCGCGATGAAAATTTCGGTATCAATTATCGGAAAGCCCAGCACGCGGGGATGAAGACAGGTGCGTACCATTTCTTCAGGTTCGATAAGGATGGGGTGGAGCAGGCAATAAATTTCCTGAAGGCTGTCGATATCCGCAAACTGGAGCTTGGGCTGGCAGTAGATGTGGAGCAACAGGGTAATCCAAAGGGAATTCCGGCCGACACGGTTAAGCAGCGTTTGCTGGATATGGCCGAATATCTCTATCTGAAGGGTCACAGAGTCATATTTTATACCAATAAGGCCGGCTATGAGGAGTATATGATGGATATATTGCCGGGTTATCCACTATGGATATGCTCCTTTTCAGAGACTCCCTTTGACGCAGCCTGGACCTTCTGGCAATACGATCATCATGGGAAAGTAGAAGGAATCCGTGGAGACGTTGACTTGAACGCATTCTGCGGATCAAGAGAAGATTGGGAGAGATATCTCAGCGAAGGTTCCGTGCAATAAGCAGGGTGTCTTTTTCGTTATTATTGAGGATTAGAGAACTCAAAAAATAGTAAGTAGTTGTTAAAAATTAATCGATATATTGTAGTTGATAATCTTGAACAATAA
>CAZCJC010000012.1:0-58482 GCA_964499025.1 uncultured Sangeribacter sp. | reverse complement strand
AAGTTAGGCATTTCTTGTTTAGCGATTTCTTAAGATGGATGATGCCGGAGAACTTCAATAACATACATCGACCATATCGAGCCTGACTTTTTGGGGGAGCTGTGCGTCAAAGAGGGTAAACTTCGCCACTCTCGACTCGAGAGCGGACGCAGACGTTGACCCGGACACGACTATCTGCATAGGCATGGACTACAACGCGAATATCAACTGGATTGTCGCCGGTCAGCCGCTCGACCGACGCCTCAATATCATCAAATCGTTCTACGTCAAATTCGAGCGCAAGATACCTGCGCTCATTGACGATTTTTGCCGTTACTATTCAGGACACCGCAACAAGACCGTCGTGTTCTACTTCGACGCAACAGCTCTCGGCTCCAACTATGCCGTCAACGAACAGGATTACCGTTGGTGGGTGGTCCACGAATTTGAGCGCAGGGGGTGGCGTTGCGAAGCCGTGTACCTCGGAAACCCGATGCGACACGATGAAAAATACCTGCTCATAAATCAGGGCTTCGCAGGTAAGCAACGCCTTGTGCCGTTCTTCAACCGCTCAAACAACGAGGACTTGATACTCGCCATCCAGTCGGCAGGGGTCAGTCGCGGACGCAACGGCTTCCAAAAAGACAAGTCCGGCGAATAGCTCGCGGAGTCCGAAGAATACCTGCTCGAACATCGCACCGACGGCACCGACGCTTTCGACACCCTTTACATCGAAGCGGAAAAATTCCGTATCGTGAGGCGTTCCGCCTCTCGACTACGGGAATTTTGTAGCGGTCTGCGAGACTGTTCGTGCCAATGAGAGCAGATCCAAACATGTTTGAGCTATGCCGAGTGCAGCCGAACTTGGGCGTTAGCCAAATTCCCCTATCACGATACTTTTGCACTCAGCATGAGCGGCGTTCTCTGATTTTTCTACATAGAAATTTGTGTAATTAACGAAAGTTTATTACCTTTGCACTGCCAAACAAATTCCTATGAATGAAATTATAAGACTTCGTGAATTAACCGGGGCGCAGGTGTTTGACACCATCAACTGCGCCTACATCGCGGAGCGGTTTTTCACCCGCTCTCGCGCGTGGTTTATTCAACGACTTAACAACAATATCGTGAACGGCAAGCCTGTTTCTTTCACTCCCGACGAGTTACTAAGACTCCGCACAGCCCTGAAAGTGATAGCCTCAGAGATAACGCTATTCACCACTCAAATTCCTAAACTCCCCACCGATATGTCAATCAAAGTTTACGTTGTAACCGAACCTGCACTCGTTGATTTCATTATGGATAATGACATCGACGGCTTCAAAGCCTATCTTGACGGGTCCAAAGAAAACGACGATTTTATCCTATTCGACGAGCCGGAGTGTTTCGACACCGAAGCCGAAGCCCTCGCATTCAGTGGCGGTATCGGCTATGGCTTCGATGAACACGCAACTCCTGAGCGATTTCCGCTCCGTTCATGCGATCCTGACGACCGTCCATTCATCGAAGCCATAGAGAATTATTGAAGTGTTAAACAAAATTTAACTTTAGTGCGCAAGATTTAGGCAGTCTTGCTCACTAATTTTGCATCCGAGTTCAAAGTCTCGGATTTTTTCGTAACTTTGCACACTAAAAACTTTTTTGTAAAATATGAACTTCAAAATGTAGCATGATTAAAGTTATCTCGCTTTTCTCCGGATGTGGTGGTCTTGACCTCGGCTTTGAACAAGTCGGGGATTATAAGACTGTATGGGCTAATGATTTTAAGCATGAGGCATGTGAAACTTTTCGCAAACATTTTGGAGATGTAATCCTTGAAGGTGATATTGAGCAAGTAGATCCGTATACAGATAATAGTATTCCGGATTGTGATATAGTACTTGGAGGGTTTCCTTGCCAAGATTTTTCTATCATTTGGAAACGACCCGGTCTTGATGGAGAAAGGGGTAATCTATATAAAAGTTTTCTTCGCTTCGTTGATGCAAAGAAACCTAAAGCATTTGTTGCGGAAAATGTAAAAGGTATTCTTACTGCCAATAAAAAGAAAGCCATTCGGCAAATAATAGAGGACTTTCAAAATATTGCCCCCGGATACGTGGTGATTCCACATCTTTACAATTTTGCTGATTATGGTGTTCCTGAATTTCGCGAAAGGGTGCTGATTGTCGGAATACGTAGTGACATGGGATTTGATTTCAAACACCCTGCACCCACTCATGGTAAGGGCGAGGGGTTACTACCATACGTTACTGTGGGCGATGCTTTTATTGGTGTTGAGGGAGTCCCTCATAATAATGAACAGCTTCGTGTAACGGAAAGAACGAAAATAATTATCAGTCTTATTAGCGAGGGTGGTAACTTTACTGACATTCCTCCTTCGAGTGAATATTATGTGAAAGGTATGATAAGCCACGTATATCGTCGCATTCACCGAGGGGAACCTTCAAAAACTATTATAGCGGCGGGAGGTGGAGGCACATGGGGATATCATTATCCCGAAAATCGTCCACTCACTAATCGAGAACGTGCTCGTATTCAGTCATTCCCCGATGATTTTATCTTTGAAGGAAGCACCACAGAGGTTCGCCGTCAAATTGGCAATGCCGTGCCACCAGTTGGAGTGCATGCAATAGCAAAAGCATTGAAGCCCTTGTTTGAAGGAAATTATGAACATGTTGACTTAAAGGCACGTTTGGAAGAATTGAAGAATATGCCATTTGAGTTGAGATATGCAGAAATAATGAAACCGATCTGAGTATGGAAGTACTTTTATCTGCCAATCCGATTATTTCAGATATTAGATGTCGGGCGGTAAAAGACCATTACCGTCCCATGATTGAAATAGCTGATCATTTGAATATTGCCACTGGCTTTATTACAAATGATTCAATAGTTGAATTGAAAAATCTAATAGAATATCGCCAATTTAGGTTAACCTTAGATTTGTTCATAGGAATGAACTTATTAGAGGGTTTTACTAAACTTCAATATAATGCGGTTAAAGATTTAAATTCATTTTTAACTGAAAGTTCCTCGGGGCGTGTCTTACTATCCCCTAATGCTCTATACCACGGCAAGATGTATTCTTTTATGCAGAATAACTCTTGCCTGGGCGCATTTATAGGCTCCTCCAATCTTGGGAGTTTCGTAGGGACATCAAGCAACTATATTGAAGCGGAAGCCTTCTTTGATGGTTCAGAGGCTAATCGCGTTAACTCTACAATAGTAAAAGTTATTGAAAGACTGGGAAAAGATTTTTCAGTTCTTCCTCCTGTCACCCAATTTGTTGAAAGTCCTATTGAGCTTTTAAAGGATTACAACTTTGTTGAGCAGATTGGTGCGGAGAAAACTGCTCTCGCCAAAGCTTCAGTTCGTGGAGCTAAAGTAAGGATTCCACTTAAAGACGAGCCTAAGAGTAACCTAAATACATATTTCGGCGCTGGCAAAATTAAAGATAAATTTAGTCCACGTGGTTGGTATGAAGTAGAATTAATAATTCCTAAGAATTTAGAGAATCGCGACCTTATTCCTTGGAGTGATGATAAGGATGAAAATAAGAATTGTCACATTTATGTAATCACTAATGATGGTTATAAGTTTGAATGTTACCGTCAGGGTGATTACGGTAAAAATTTCCGTTCTGCTCGTGATTTGAAAATTTTAGGACGTTGGATAAAAGGCCAAATGGAAAATGAAGGTGCACTGGAATTAGGTAAACCTGTCACAAAGGAAGTCTTGGATAAATTCGGCAAGAAATTCCTTGTCCTTCAAAAAACTATTGATAATTGTTGGTTAATGACACTTGAATAATAATGGATTTCCTCGCCACATATATATCCTCTTTAAGATTTAGTGACTTGAAAGATACTGTCGGTAAAACTTCTACCGATATTTCAAACAAGGTTAAAGAATGTTTTGACAATCAAAACGAAGCTACGGGATTGCTTCTCGGAAATGTGCAAAGTGGCAAGACTGCTCAAATGTTGGGTATAATGTCAAAACTTGCTGACGAGGGCTATCAAATCTTTATCGTTCTTACAACTGATAATGTTGACCTTCAGAATCAAACATATCAGCGAATTAAAGATTCGCTACCCCTTTTTAATGTTTTTGGAGAAAAAGATGAGGTCGCTTTTGCCGCTGCTTCTCAAGCTAAACCTCGTGTAATAGTGCTGAAAAAAAACAGCAGGGTGTTAAGAAAATGGAGAAACATTTTACTTAACGCTCAAACATGTAGAGGGCTATCCTTAGTTATTATTGATGACGAAGCAGATGCGGCAAGCCTTAATACACTTGTAAACAAGAATCGTGTAAGTACCATTAACCGTTGCCTACAAAATATTAAGGACACCGCGGATGCCGGTACTTTATATCTTGAAGTTACTGCCACTCCTCAAGCCATTATTCTTCAATCTACCGTTTCAGATTGGAGACCGGGTTTTGTAACATATTTTAAACCTGGTAATGGCTATTTGGGTGGCAACTTCTTTTTTTCTAATCCTAAATCATTTTGCATTAAATTCACTCCAGAAACAGAGCTTTCGGATATTTTAGAAGAAGATGATTCGGAATGCCCTCTTGGACTCCGTCAGAGCATTCTTTCTTATCTCGTAAACTGTGCTCATAAACTTTTGAATCAAGAATCAAACTGTAATTTTATGATTCATCCAAGCTCTCGCATTTCTGCCCATAATAGATTTGCAGACAGGGTTCAGTCGCATCTTAATCTTCTTAAAGATTCTTGCGAAGATGAAGATTTTCAAGAGATATTAAAGGAAGCGTGGCTTGATTTACAAGGCACCAAGCCTGATCTTGAACCTTTCGACGATATATATAATACAGTAAAGGATATTCTGGAGTACGGCTATATCCGGGCTATTCCGCTAAATTCCACGAGTCTTGTAAGTAGAGATCCGAATGATCCCAATTCACTAAAACTTGATGAAGGTTTTAATATTGTTATTGGTGGAAATACCCTCGGACGAGGTATAACTTTTCCACACCTTCAAACAGTGTATTATTGCCGTTCTTCAAGGGCACCTCAAGCCGATACTTTTTGGCAACATTCTCGCATATTTGGATATGATAGGGAGGCTGAATTAGTTCGTATATATATTCCACCAACCTTGCACCGCCTTTTCGTCGCACTAAATGAATCAAACAATCTGCTTATTAAGCAGATTGAAAATGGTGTTGATAATTTACAAATAATCACAGCCGACGGCATCAGACCTACACGTAAAAATGTTCTCGACTCTTCGCGCGTTGATATTTGTACCGGCGGTGTAAATATGTTTCCAATTTCTCCTATTGAAAATAATACCCCCGCTATTGATCCTATCATTTTGCAGTATGCAAATGTAGAATCAGTGGAAGTTGATAAGGGTACATTAATAGACTTGCTCTCCAAGTCAGGTAGCGTTAATACTGATGACTTTGATTCAGAGAAATATATTAATTCAATCAATGCTCTTGCAGCAAAAAGACCAACGACTAAATTTAGGCTTATAACTCGAGTGAATCGTAATATTTCTCGCGGAACAGGTACATTACTGTCGGAGTCAGACCGTATTCTCGGAGATAGATTCTCAGATGAAGTCGTCCTGACAATGTATCGTTTAAACGGTTTTGTTGATAATGGTTGGAACGGCAGCCCCCTTTGGGTGCCAAATATTAAATTTCCTACGGGTTTTTGCTTTTACTCAGTGGATTAATTCAAATAGGTTATAAATCGCTAACTCATACAGCGAGCTTCGGCACCAACTTATGGTTGGATCTGAGGCTCGCTTTCTTTATAGGCACTTCGCTCCGGACGTGGCGACCTTTCTTTGCAGAGCAAAGCGACAAGTATATTACGCTTGATAAGGACATTTAACGTTCATTAAGCCCTTTGTGGTATGGTTAGAAACTCTCTGACCCTGACCATTTGTTACATCGTCTTTCACTGAAGTGACCCAAAAAAGCTGTACAAAAAGCTTTTGGTGTGCAGCTTTGAATAGCCACGCCTTTATTTTATCCGGATGATAAGTCTGAAAACATCAGGTCCGGAGTTTGGGATAAGCTTAAACTCATACCATCAAATTTTGAGAAGTTTTTCAGCTGTGAGATGACTGAATTTCTCTTTGTCTATGTCTGAAAGAGGTGCGTTATCCACAAAAGAGCGTGCATCCGTCATCGGTACGTATGGCCAATCAGCAGAGAATACAAGTTGATCGATACCAAGTTTGTTGACACAGAATTGTAACGAATCGTTATCATATACCCCACTTGGCGAAATCCAAACATGTTTCTTGTAGATGTTAGTGATTGTATCAGAAAGACCTGTCACCTGGGGTTTGAACATCTGATCAAGACGAGGTAAAAAATATGGCACCATCTCTCCCCAGTGACCTGATAGAACTTTTAGAGTCGGGTACTTCTCAAATACGCCGGCCAGAATCATCCTGATTATCTGAATACCCGCCTCATAGTGCCAACCGTAACCATAGGTGCTTAGAATTGTATCCAGCTGTGGATTCAGTCCGGAATAATATGCATTGCAGGCATCTACCGAAGTATAGTTTGGATGAACATAAACAGGCAGATCAAGTTCGCTCAAAGCTTCCCAGATCGGGTAATATAACTCATCATCAAGAAACACATTTCCTGTCTGAGGACGTCCCGAGATTAGCGTACCGACAAATCCAAGCTCATTCACAGTTCGCCTCAGCTCCTCGGCTGCTGCGGTAGGATTGTTCCATGGCAGAGTGGCAAAAGCCCTGAATCTGTCAGGATATGCCTTGATATTTTGATAGAGTACATCATTGGCTTGTTTTGCAAGAGTCACAGCCTCATCGCCTGTAAGCCACTGTGTCGGGTTTGTATATGACACAACCTCCATATCTATGCCAGCCTCATCCATTTCGGCAATACGTTTCTCCCCTAATTCAAAGAGATCAGGAGTGCTTGGTGCATCGGCAGGTGCCGGATGAAGAAACTGTTGTGCGTATGGATACACTTCCTGAATTGTCTTAGTCACGGCAGCTCCTATCGGCTTGCTTACCATGTGCTCCTCTAATGCTATTATTTTCATACCTTGTTTTGATTAATTTGGCTTCTGTGAATAGAACAATAAAAGTTATAAAATTGTTGATATATCAACATAATTTAATAAAATTAACGGATGAAAATATTAGTAACATCTTCAACTGGTCTCACAGGAAAGGCCGTTGTCAGGGCCATGGCAACAAAAGGAATTGAGGTCAGAGCTATGGTACATTCTTCCCAAAGGATAGACGAAATGTTTCGGTTGGGAGCATCTGAAACTTTTGTTGGTGATATCTCTTCATATAATAACCTTCTTACAGCTATGGATGGAGTTGACGCAATATATTACATTTGTCCAACTGCAAGAGAGGATGAATACGAGATTGGTAAAATGGCAATTTCAGCAGCTAAAACAGCTGGATTACGAAGATTCGTTTATCAATCGGTCCTTCATTCCATAGAACCGGAATTAATCCATCACCGTCAGAAGCTTGATGTGGAAAGAGAACTCGTCAACTCGGGGGTATGTTACTCAATTGTGCAACCTGCCCCTTTCATGCAAAATATATTGAATTCAAAAAACGCCTTACTCAAGAATAAATTATTCATACAGAAATTCTTTACAACCATAGATAGCAAAAATCGTATCAATCTTCTTGATGCTGAAGATTTCGGGCAGTGTGTAGCGGATATATCTATTTCAAACAAATATGAATATTCCACTTTGGAAATATGTGGTCCCGTAAACTTATCCGTCACTGAGATGATTTCGGCTATGGAAGAAGTATTAGGGAAAAGGATTGGTTTAAAGTATATCTCTGACGATGAGCTGAGAAGAGCAATGTCTGAAAGAAATAATTCTGAATATTCGATAGAAACCTTGCTGCGGATGTTTCATCATTATAATAGAGGTGATTTCTGCGGAAGTGATTTCATTGCTACTTCCATTCTAAATAGAAAGCCGACTACATTTAATGAATTTCTTAAAAGAGAGCTAAGATGAAAACTGCAAAATATGATTTATTGGGGGTATATCTTGACTTTGCCTTCAACTCACTTGTAGGAGAACTAAATAGATCATTACATAGTCTCGGCATACCGCTCAACCATGCACAGTTCGTTATAATCCAGAAACTGTTTATTAAGGATGGACAAAGTCAAATCGATATTGCAAGAGGTGTCGGGAAAGACAGAGCGGCAATAAGCCGATCTTTAAATTCTTTGGAAGAAAATGGTTTTATCCGTCGTCAACCGGTATCAGGCTCTAAAAATGGTATATTTCTGACTGAAAAGGCTATTGAATACCGCAATGAAATAGCTAAAGCGATTAACATGGCGATCGAGAAAGCTCGGGAAGGGATGGGCGATGAAGAATATAAGAGAGGGCTAACATTCTTAGAAAAGATTCATTCTAATCTATCTCACCTGTAAGTGCAAAATAAATGTCAAATGGCTCGTAGAAATTTATGATTAGATGAAACGCCGTAATATTGGCTCTGACCTCTAAGGTGCGTCAGAATGGGTCTGATGCAAGCCGAATTCCGATAGTAACACAGCAGATGCCCTATTATGACACACCGTCATAAAGAGCTGAGAAAGCTTTGTCGAGACGAGGAATAGGATCTGAATAATGGTTACCCGGAACACTTAGAAATTCTGTTTTTATTCCCGCATCCCGAAGCAAGTGTATGATTTCTTGGGTGTTCACCTCAACGGTATTAAAAGCCTTTACATTCGATTTTGATTCCTGATTTCCGAGAAGAAAAAATCCCATGCCACTTTTTGACGGGATAGTTCTATTTTTCATCCAGTCTAAAAATCCCTCATACCAGAATGAACCCGACAACGATGCTATATTGTTGAAGGTATCACACACCATCCATTGCCAAAGTGCAAATAGCCCTGACATGGATACGCCTACAAGGCTTCTTTCTACATCCGGTTTTATGCCCATGGCTTTTTCAATCCTTGGGATAACATCTTCCTGAAGCTTTTTCAAAAACCGAGAGGATTCACCTTTGAAGTCTTCAGTGCCTTTCGGTACGCCGGGTGCCTCCCATGGACTAAAAACGTTTTGCCAATCCATTCCTGTGATCACCACAATGTTTGTGCCATATTTTTCCGAAGCAGAGGCAACCCAGCCGGAAAGCATATCCATCGGATACAGGATATAGGCAATTTTTTTCTTGTCCTCAATAGTGCTGCACAGACACTGCAACCCTTCAATTTCAAATTTTTGTATCATAATATTTCATCATATCCGGCATCTCTTCAAATCCTAAAGAGGCATATACCGGTTTACCCTCTTTGGTTGATTCAAGATATATTTTGCCACAACCGCGATTCTTTGCTTCTGCAATCAAGGCTTCTATTATTTTATGCCCCACTCCATGCTTGCGATACGCCTCGCGAACATATATATTCATCAGATAGGCGCAATGGCCTGAGGGATTGTCGGGGGAAGGGAGTTCATCAGTGACGCAAATCGAACCGCACCCACAATCTTCGCCATCTACCGAAGCCAGGAGTGCGTAATGAGACCCATCAGCCATGTGGCGTTGATAGTATTCATAATTACGGGCAAGTAAACTCGCAGTAGGTTCTTCATCAAAGACATGCCGAATTACCTCAGTGCGCCATTTCATCAACTCCGGCAGCAACTTTGTTTCCCTCAGTTCTATCATCGTGCATCTTCAATAAGCTAAAACATCACTTGTAAGTCCCCTCCTTCATTACAACGGGAAGAGCCTCCATGTCAACTTTACCACGGCGAGTAATCGGAATCTCCTTCACTTTAATAAAGAACTCCGGCACCATGAAATCAGCAAGTTTAGACTGTAGCCACTCCCGGATACTTTTCAGGTTACAATCCTCACTCGGAATAATATACGCCACAAGATAGTGAAGACCGCTTTCATCAAGGAATGCTCGCACGATGCCCCTTTCTATGCAAGGACATGTGTTCAGCACATTCTCCACTTCTTCAGGTTCAACTCGCCTGCCCAGTATCATAACCTGATTGTCACGACGGTTGAGAAAGGCAAGATTCCCGTCCGGTAGTACATATCCAAGGTCACCACTCCGATAGAAACGCGTCCCATCCGGAAGGGTTACAAAGTTCTTTTGTTCGGGTGCATTATTTATGTACCCACGGCTTACACCTTCCCCGAAGATACATATTTCACCTATCGTACCCTGTGGCACCTCCTTGAGATCCTTGTCAAGAATTTTCGTTTCCACTCCGAGTACCGCTTTACCTACCGGAAATGTACCATCTTCCAGAGGCTTGGCATTATCTACTCGAAAATAATTGGAACATACAGTAGTCTCGGAAGGTCCGTAGGTGTTATAGATTTTTACACCCCTGTCTCGCAGATTTGTGATATAACTGCCTCTAATCACGTCCCCTCCGCTGATAATAAGCTTGATTGACTTCGGAATCTCCGGAAGCTTGTTCATCTCTGCGATGAGATATGGGAATCCGTCAATTATTGTAACCTCATGACGGTCAACAAACGACATGAGAGTTTCAAGCGAACCGTTATGGATTGCTCGCGTTGGAATACTCACCGCAACTCCGTTGAGAAGAGACGTATAGACCTCCTCGACGAAAATATCGAACGAGCAGACTGAATATTGAAGCATCACATCCCCCGGCCCGGTATGAAACTCGGCCTCAAATGCCCGAGCATAATTGGTGACAGAATGATTTTCCACTGTGACACCTTTTGGCTTACCGGAAGTGCCCGATGTATAGAGTACATAGGCCACACCATCCGGCTTGGATCTGTCAGCAAGTTCAAGCTCGGCAGGACGAAGATGGCGACAATAGTTATCTGTTATTACAAAGTCCACCCCAGCACTCTGCATCATGTAATTTATACGTTCCTGTGGCAGAGAGGGTTCTGCAGGCACATAGGCGGCTCCACTTTTCAGCACAGCGAGCATGGCTGCTATCTGTTCAGCTCCATGGTGCATCACTACCCCTACATAACACGGCTTCTTGTCGTAAAACTTAACGCAGATGGCGTCTACCATGTCATCCAACTCTGCAAATGAAAGAGTCCTGTCATCCTCAATAATTGCCGGCATCTGAGGATATTTCCTGACAATCTCTTTGAAACATGAATATATAGTGTTTTTCATAACGATTCTTTTACAGTTTTAGATGAGATTTAATATTAAAACATTCGACAATAAATAAAGATTACAACAGCCTCGTTTTGTTAGGTTATCTTCCTAATTGGAAAGTAAGCCGTAGAAACTAATTAAACTTACATTTATTTATTATGGATGGCAGAATCACTCTATTTTCTTACCGACTTGTCGGCCCCATTGAGCCAAACTGAGAATATTGGGAATTATGGTTTCTCCAAGTTCAGTAAGACAGTATTCCACTTTGGGAGGGACAACAGGGTACATCCCCCTATGAATCACCCCGTCAGCTTCAAGATCCCGAGTACCCGGGGAAAACTTTCGGTTCATCTCCAGCTCCCCGATATAATGGAAAAAAAAGCTGAAGGAGCATCTCTGGCGATGTGACTGAAAGCGAGGTCAAAATTAATTCAAAAGAATCAGATACAATTGGAAGACCCGCTTTCAAAAAGCATAATAACATTTGATGCCCATATGTTTATGGAGATCAATCAGATCAAGAGTTCCTCTACAATTGTTCAGGAGAATTAACTTTGAGAATTAGACACATTCAATTGACAATTTAATCCGATTCTGTTTTAAAAACATATTATCCGTAAAATTGATACATAGTACGATAAAATTGATACGCCCAAGGAAATCTTTGATTGTAATTTTGCATCATCAACATATGTTTAGTTATGACCAGCAAAATATTGATTTCATCCGATGTCTGCAAAGATGAAGTGGTTTGCTATTTAGCAAGAAGATACAAATGCCAAGCCTCTGATATCATAAGCCGTTTCTTTCAACAGGAAAAGATTGTTAGAGATTCCCGCAAGGGTGTTGATCCTGGAATGCTTTTGGAGGATAATGAGATGGAAATATTAAGAGACATGAATATCTCTCCTACCGAAATTGAATTTGTATGATCATCTTAAAACAGGTTCATGAACAATAAAATTCTTGACTTCCTACTGATGATCGCCTCTCCACATTTTCATAAATATAAGCAAGGCACTCTCCACATGGTGAAGTCGCTTGAACTGTGCGACCAGAACCCCCTGAATCCTGAAAGTAAACTACTTAAAATTAAATAAACGACATGAAAAGATTCTGCATACTTTCATTAATAATGACATTAGCATTAAGTATTATGGCACAACAGAAAATAGTACAGACCGCAGGACGCACACAGCTTGGAGAGTTCGCTCCGGAATTTGCACATCTTAACGATGACATCCTCTTCGGAGAAGTATGGAGTCGCAATGATCTTCTCTCATTGCGCGACCGTAGCCTCGTCACCATCACCTCTCTCATCTCACAGGGAATTACCGATTCATCACTCACCTTCCATCTTCAGGAAGCAAAAAAGAATGGTATCACGCGTACTGAAGCAGCAGAAATCATTACCCACATAGCATTTTATGCCGGATGGCCTAAAGCTTGGGCTGCCTTCCGACTCGCAAAAGATGTGTGGAATGATGATATTAAGGGTGATGATGCCAAGGCAGAGTTTCAGAAACAGATGATTTTCCCCATCGGTGAACCAAATAACGCCTATGCAAAATATTTCATTGGTCAGAGTTATCTCGCTCCCATCTCCACCGAGCAGGTCAAGTTCTTCAATGTGACGTTTGAGCCGGGATGCCGTAATAATTGGCATATCCACAGGGCTACAAAAGGGGGCGGTCAGATGCTCGTCGGAGTGGCAGGTAGAGGTTGGTATCAGGAAGAGGGTAAACCTGCTGTGGAAATACTTCCAGGAACAGTAATCCATATCCCTGCAAATGTGAAGCACTGGCACGGTGCGGCCGCCGACAGTTGGTTCTCTCATCTCGCATTTGAGCTTGATGGAGAAAACACTTCCAATGACTGGCTGGAACCTGTGACTGATGACCAATATCACAACCTAAAATAAAAATCTGATATGAAAAAATATATTTTCACATTAGTGGCATTGGTAATGATGTCGATAACTGCGAATGCGAAGACCTTAGTGGTCTACTATAGCTATACTAACAATATAGAGCGCATAGTCAATGAACTCAAGAAGCAGATAACTTGTGATGTTGTGGAAATCGAACCATCCGAAAAGGGGCTGGATTATGCCGCAAATAACTACGCCATAGGAAGTTCTCAGATTGCTGCAATCAAAAACAATCCCGATGACGCATCCTCCTATCCAGCCATTGACCCGGTGGATGTTAATCTTGATGAATATGACACCGTGATAATTGGGGCGCCTTTATGGTGGAGTCAGATGGCCGCTCCTTTGCAGACATATCTCTTCAAAAATGGGGCAAAGATGGCTGGCAAGAATATTGGACTCATTGTGTCGAGTTCCAGCAGCGGCATAAGCGGTGTAGTATCGGATGCCCAGAGGCTTATACCTGAAGGGAAGTTTCTTGAACCGAATCTTTGGATCCGTTCCTCACAGGTCTCAGACAGTAGTGCCCGTATTGAACAGTGGCTCAAGGATATCAACTATTCAAACCTTATCTCAGGAATCTTTGATATTGAGATGGATCCGTCACAATCTACAAAAATGGAAATATTTAACCTTAACGGCATGCTTGCCGGCAAAGATCTCCCTATGCTCCCCAAAGGATTATACATAGTCCGTCAAAATGGCAAGACAGCAAAAGTCAGGTTATGAAAGTAAGCAAGTTTGGACACGAAGCGCAGACATTCTTAAATAGCGATCGTGTAATCTTCTAAAAATAAGACGGTGTGTCATAACAGGCCATCTGCTGCGTTGCTATCGGAATGAGGCTTCGGTCACATACTTCAGTATGCTCCCTCACCCTCATCCTCAGCGCCTTGCATCTGACCCATTCTGACGCACCATAAGGGGCTGAGCCAAAATTAACATTTTGACACAGCCCCAAATTTTTTAGACAGATCCCGCGGGAGATCTCGCTATGTTTGGCACATTATCTTATGAACAGGAGTTCGCGATATTTGGGTAGAGGCCAGATCTCGTTATCCACCATAAGTTCCAGCTTATCTATATGATAACGGATGGTCTCCATCTTAGGAGCCACCTCATCATGATAAGCGATAGCTTTCTCACGCTCACTCTCTATCTTGTTAGCCTTTCTGCGAGCATCTACCATTGCAGAAACGCCACTCTTGATAGCCGAGACATGATCACTTATCGCCTCAATCGAAGCAAGATCCTGAGCAGCAATCTTATCAGATTTATCTCCCTGGAAAAGTTCCTTTATCTTGTAGACATTATCCAACAGTAAAGATTGATAACGTATTGCAGCCGGAATCACATGGTTAACGGCGAGATCTCCCAAAACACGACTTTCAATCTGTATCTTCTTTGTATACATCTCCCATTTCACCTCATTGCGCGCCTCAATCTCCTTCTTTGTCAATACGCCTGTCTTGGTGAACATCTCGATACTCGAAGGTTTCATATAGCTGTCGTACATCAATGGAGCTGAAGTTTCCACATCCAGTCCGCGACGTGCAGCCTCCTCTTTCCATTCCTCACTGTATCCGTTGCCGTCAAACTGTATTGAGCGAGATTTCTTGATAAGTTCACGCATCTCCGCGAAAATTGCCTTGGTAAGGTCTTCTCCCTTTTCAACACGTTTATCCACTGCATCTGCAAACTCATCAAGCTGGGCGGCCACTGCCGCGTTAAGAGCAATAAGCGCAGACGCGCAGTTTGCCGAAGAACCGACAGCACGATACTCAAACCGGTTTCCGGTAAATGCAAATGGACTTGTTCGATTCCGGTCGGTATTGTCGATCATCAGTTCAGGTATCTGCGCCACATCAAGCTTCATCTCCTCTTTACCTTTCACCATGATCGCACCCTCTCCATCCTGATTCTCGATCTCATTCAGGATAGAGCTCAACTGGCTTCCGAGAAACATTGAGATGATTGCCGGGGGTGCCTCATTTGCCCCCAGACGGTGAGCGTTGGTGGCTGTTATTATCGACGCCTTTAGCAATGCGTTGTGTTTATGGACAGCTGCCATGATATTGGCAACAAAAGTCACGAAACGGAGATTATCCAAAGAAGTCTTGCCGGGCGCGAAGAGCATCTCGTTCTTGTCGGTGCAAAGGCTCCAGTTATTATGCTTTCCACTACCATTGATGCCTGCAAAAGGTTTCTCATGGAGCAGGACACGGAAATTATGACGCTTTGCAACCTCCTCCATAATCGACATAAGCAGAAGATTATGGTCATTGGCAAGGTTTGCTTCCTCAAAAATTGGGGCCAGTTCAAACTGATTGGGAGCCACCTCATTGTGTCGGGTCTTGGCAGGAATTCCCAATTTGTGACACTCTGTTTCAAGATCAAGCATGAATGCCTCTACGCGACTGGGTATAGAACCGAAATAATGATCCTCAAGCTGCTGATTTTTGGCAGATTCATGTCCCATAAGGGTACGTCCGGTCATCACGAGGTCAGGACGAGCGGCATACAAAGCCTCATCTACAAGGAAATACTCCTGCTCCCAACCAAGATTACAGATTACATGATTCACAGCAGGATTAAAATAGCGGGCTACACGGGTCGCTGCCTTATCCACACTGTTCAAAGCCCTCAACAACGGTGTCTTGTAGTCAAGACTTTCACCTGTATAGGAGATGAACACCGTGGGGATACAAAGCGTATTGTCGATTATGAATGCAGGTGAAGAAATATCCCAGGCTGAATATCCTCTTGCCTCAAAGGTGTTTCGGATTCCGCCGTTGGGAAAACTCGATGCATCAGGCTCCTGCTGAACCAAGAGTTTTCCATTGAATTTCTCTACCACTCCCCCTTTGCCGTCATGCTCCACAAATGCATCATGCTTCTCTGCGGTGCTGCCGGTGAGAGGATGGAACCAATGGGTATAATGGCGCGCTCCATTGTCGATCGCCCATCGTTTCATACCCTCCGCCACACTATCAGCTATTTCCCTGCTAAGGGGTTCCCGATTGTCGATGGCCTTTACAAGAGAATCGTAGGTCTCTTTGGGAAGATACTCAAACATCTTCTGACGATTGAAAACGTACTTGCCATAGTAGTTTTCCACTCTCTCTTTAGGAAGCTCCACTTTCACAGCTTTGCGTCTGGATGCTTCCTCAACACTTTTAAATCTTAATTTTGACATAATATTTATGTATTTAACGGCCCAGCTTTAGGCCTTTTAAGTCTACCTTTTCTGTATTTTCCAAACTGTTGAATCCTGTAAGGCGGATATAACCTTCTCCACAAGTTCCAAATCCAACGCCCGGAGTGCAGGAGATGTGAGCCTTGTCAAGAAGCCGTGAAAAAAGATCCCATGAACTTCTCTCCCCGGGAAATTTTGCCCAAACATAGGGTGAATTCTCTCCCCCGGACACTTCAAATCCCACCTCCTCCAATTTCCTCCTGATTATCTTGGCATTTCCAAGATAATAATCTGTGGTCTTTTTAATTGCCTCCTGTCCCGCTGAGGAATAAAGTGCTTCCGCTCCACGCTGGATGATGTAGCTTGCTCCGTTGAATTTAGTAGATTGCCGTCGGTTCCATAGTTTCCGCAAAGAAACCTCTTTCCCATCTGCATCAAAACCTTTTACTTGAGAAGGAACCACCGTATAACCGCAACGAAGACCTGTGAAACCAGCTGTCTTTGAAAAGCTCCTGACTTCGATCGCTACATTCTCCGCTCCTTCTATCTCATAAATGGAGCGAGGCACCCCCTCCTGCCGTACGAACGCCTCATATGCCGAATCAAATATTATCAATGCCTTTTCACGAATGGCGTAATCAACCCATTTCTTCAGTTCTTCTCCTGTAAATGCCGCACCCGTAGGATTGGCTGGTGAACAGAGAATCACGACATCAGCATGCACAGTCGGGATAACAGGCTTGAAACCATTTTCCGGAAGGCATTCAAGATAAACCACATTACTCCATTTCCCCAATTTAAACTCTCCTCCTCTACCCGACATCACACAAGTGTCAAGATAGACAGGATAACCGGGATCAGCCACTGCCACAACCGAATCACTGGAATAAATATCTCCAAGGTTTCCAAGATCACTCTTGGCCCCGTCACTTATAAAGATATCATGCGCCGATATTTCAAGTCCTCTTTTTTTATAGTCAGTCTTGGAAATCGCCTCCCTCAAGAATGAGTAACCCTGTTCGGGGCCGTAGCCATGAAAAGTTTCAGGATGCCCCATATCATCAACCGCACGGTGTATCGCCTCCCGGACACATTCAGCCACCGGAAGAGTAACGTCCCCTATATCCATCCTTATAATTTCTACGCCGGGATGAGCAGCCTTGTATTCTGTCAGCCGTCGTGCCACCTCTGAAAAAAGATAGCTTTCAGGGAGTTTCTCAAAATTCTCGTTTATCTTCATAGCTTTGTCTGGATCAACAATGAGTTATCAGGCACATAAAAGACTCCATCGGCAATAAAAGTCGCTCCTCCTGAGAGGAAAACATGATCAGAAGATTCATCCCAAAATATTTCCAGATCCCCTCCTACCAGATGAACCGTAACCTTGCGTTCAGTCAGACCATTCAATACTGCCGCAACCGCTGTCGCACAGGCTCCGGTGCCGCACGCCAATGTCTCGCCGCTGCCTCTTTCCCACACGCGCATCTCTATATTATTACGGTCGATAATCCTTGCGAATTCTATATTAGAGCGATTAGGGAAAATCGATGCTATTTCAAGAGCCGGACCTTCATCCAACACCATGGCATCGGTGATCCTGTCACAAAAAATGACAGCATGGGGATTACCCATGCTGACCGCCGTGATCCGATAGTTCTTACCGTTTACTTTCACTTCCTCCCTAATCATCCCTGTGCAACTTACACTCTCAACCGGAATATCCGATGGGCTAAGGATCGGAGCCCCCATGTCTACGGTTATCTTCTTAACTCTCCCATCCTCTACCTCAAGTCGGAGAATCTTGATGCCGGCAAGAGTTTCGAGAGTTACAATATTCTTATCTGTCAATCCTCTTTCATAAACATACTTGCCGATACACCGGGAAGCATTTCCGCACATCTCAGCTTCCGAACCGTCTGCATTGAACATCCGCATACGAAAATCCGCTACATCGGATCTCATGATAGCCACAAGGCCGTCACTGCCTACCCCGAAATGGCGGTTGCTTATCTGTTGTGAGAGGAGGGGAAGATTTTCAGGAACGAACTCCGTTGCATCAATATAAACGTAATCGTTCCCGGCTCCATGCATCTTTACGAAACTGACCTTATTCTTGCTATCCATATGTTTCTGGAGCAAATCTCTCTTTTCAATTACAAAATTACAAATTTTATTTCAATAATTAGACTCAATCACTGAAATATTGACACCGTAATTTTTTAAAACTTTCAATCTCTGGCGGAGGTACGACCCTCATAATAATTTATGAACGCACGGTTCACAAGTCTGTTTCCTCCCGGGGTGGGATAATCTCCGGTGAAATACCAGTCGCCGGGATGGTCAGGAATCGCCTTGTGCATATCTTCGACCGATTGAAACACTATTTCGATCTCGGCATTTGTCCCGGCCGGGGTCAACATCTCCGCAATTTTTACCGCCACCTCTGCGTCGGTGAATGAGGAATAGATATCCTTCACATGATTCTGTATCTCCTCCTTGGGCAAGGAATCCTGCGCCTTGCAGCGTTGATACACATCATCAATCACGTAACGTTTACCTCGCTCCTCAAGCAAAGCCATGGCAGCCCTAAACGCTATGAACTCTCCCATTCTCGACATATCGATTCCATAACAATCAGGGAAACGCACCTGAGGAGAACTTGAAACTATAACGATCTTCCGGGGATTCAGGCGGTCGAGTATCCTGATGATGGATTGACGCAGTGTAGTTCCTCTAACAATACTGTCATCTATTACTACAAGATTGTCTCCCGGTCGGATTGACCCGTACGTTATGTCGTAGACATGAGTGGCAAGATCATTTCTGGTGGTGCCTTCAGCTATGAATGTTCGCAGTTTTATATCTTTGATTGCTACTTTCTCACGGCGCACACGCTGTCGAAGGATTGATGCAATATGATCATCGGTAAGGTTCCCCGTTTGCGAAAGTCGCCTTATCCCTGCGATCTTGCTCTTTATAAGGTAATCCTCTACCCCCTCAACCAGACCATAGAAAGCCACTTCCGCAGTGTTGGGAATGAAAGAGAATACCGATCGGTCAATATCATGATCTATGGCTTCAAGCACGGGGCGAACCAGCTGTGTCCCCAATTCCTTACGCTCACGGTAAATATCATAATCCGAACCACGTGAAAAATATATCCTCTCAAAACTGCAACGCGCATTCCGGCCGGGAGGGAGAATATTATCTATTCTCACACTTCCGTCGCGGTCGACCACGATTGCATCTCCGGGAAGCAATTCCTTCACATCATCTTTCTGCAGATTGAACGCCGTCTGTATCACCGGGCGCTCGCTGGCAACGACCACAACCTCCTCATCCCTATAATAGAAAGCCGGCCTGATGCCATGTGGATCACGAATCACCCACATATCCCCGTTTCCTACAATTCCGCATATCGCATATCCTCCATCCCAGTCAGGTGCGCATCTTTTCAATATGTTAGTGACATTCAGATCGCGGGCTATAGCCTCCGACAGTTGGAGACCATGCAATCCTGCTTCACTGTGTTCCTTGAACAGTCGCTCATTCTCCCTGTCGAGTGCATGGCCAAGCTGCTCCAGCAAAATGAAGGTATCAGCATAAAGCCGCGGATGCTGCCCCGTGGCTATTATCTTTGAGAAAATCTCATCAACATTGGTCATGTTGAAGTTTCCGCATAATAGCATATTGCGTGAACACCAATTATTGCGACGCATGAAGGGGTGCACGTAGTTCAGGCCAGATCTTCCGGTAGTGCTGTAACGGAGATGACCCATATAAACTTCCCCCACAAAAGGAGCATTTGCGAGATCCCCGTTCTCACTAAGATAGGTTTCTATCTGCTCATGGGCCTCCCCGAATATCCGTGTGATCGCATCGGAGCCCTGTGCCCTTTCCCTGAAGATATACTCCCGACCGGGAGGCACATCAAGCTTGACACATCCTATTCCCGCTGCTTCCTGGCCACGGTTATGCTCCTTCTCCATAATTAGATAGAGCTTTTCCAGACCATAAAGTTCGGTGCCATACTTCTCTTTGTAATACGATAATGGCTTTAGGAGGCGGATCATCGCAATGCCACACTCATGTTTTATCTGTTCCATCAGTTAGCGGATTGGTTGATTGATGCTCTCATAAATGAAAGGAAAAGAGGATTCGGCTCAAGCACGGTCGACTGATATTCGGGATGATACTGAGTGCCTACAAACCATTTAAGAGCAGGTACCTGCACCACTTCCACCAATCCTGTGTCAGGATTTTCACCGACACATTCCAACCCGGCTTCCTCAAACTGTGTGCGATATTCCTCATTAAATTCAAAACGATGCCTGTGGCGTTCACTGACTATCTCTTTGCCATATGCCAAGGCTGGGATCGAACCCTCCTTAAGTCTGCAATCGTAGGCACCAAGACGCATCGTGCCTCCTTTATTTGATACACTCTTCTGCTCATCCATGAGATCGATTACATTATGCTCTGTGTTCGGATCCATCTCTGTGGAATTCGCATCTTTCAGGCCTAAAACATTTCTGGCATATTCTATCACCATACACTGCATCCCCAGGCAAATGCCGAATGTCGGCACATCATGCTCACGACACCATTTCAGCGCAACAAATTTACCCTCTATTCCGCGTTGTCCAAAGCCGGGAGCGATCACTACTCCATCCATTCCGGAAAGTTTCTCCCCTACATTCTCTTCCGTAAGTTTCTCTGAATGGATGTATACAAGATTCAGTTTACGATCGCAGTAGGTTGCGGCCTGCATCAGCGACTCGTTGATCGATTTATAGGCATCCTGAAGCTCCACATACTTACCGACCAAACCGATTGTTACCGTTTCTGTAGCTGAATCAAGACGTCGAAGGAAATCATTCCAGGCATCATGGTCCGGTTCTCCGACACTCTCGGTGTTTGTAAGGCGCAAGACAAGGTTATCCAGACCCTGTTCATGCATCAACAAAGGCACCTTATATATCGTGGAAGCATCAAGACTCTGAATTACAGCATCAGGAGCTACATTGCAGAATTGAGCCACCTTGCGCCGCATGGATAACGGAATATCCTTCTCTGTCCTCAATATGAGAATATCAGGCTGGATTCCGATTGCCTGAAGTTGTTTTACTGAATGCTGGGTTGGCTTTGTCTTTAATTCTTTTGCTGCCTTGAGATAAGGAACATAGGTCAGATGGATACTCAGTGCATTTTTTCCGAGTTCCCATTTCAATTGTCTGACAGCCTCAAGGAATGGAGTGGATTCAATATCTCCTACCGTTCCTCCTATCTCGGTTATGACGAAATCATATTTACCTGTTATTCCGAGACTTTTAACATTTCGCTTTATCTCATCTGTGATATGCGGGATAATCTGTACGGTTTTCCCGAGATAATCACCACGTCGTTCCTTATCTATTACCGATTGATAGATACGGCCGGTAGTGACATTATTCGCACGTGTTGTCCGGATGTTTGTGAATCGTTCGTAATGACCTAAATCGAGATCCGCTTCATGACCATCGACGGTGACATAACATTCCCCGTGTTCATATGGATTCAAGGTGCCGGGGTCAATGTTGATGTAGGGATCAAATTTCTGGATTGTTACATTGTAACCTCTTGAGAGGAGTAGGCGGGCGAGTGACGATGAAATAATTCCCTTCCCTAATGAAGAGACAACGCCCCCTGTGACGAAAATGTATTTTGTTTCCACGTCTAATATAATTAGTACGGGACACAAAATTACAAATATTTTGCCATAATGAAGAATTTTAACTGAAAAATTCTACAATAATCTCATCAGATATCATGATTCCATTATCAGTCAGGCAAATCATCTCCGCATCCGTTCTGACTAAGCCGGATGCTTCCATTCTCCTCCCCTTCCTAATCAAATCTTCAGTTGCCTCATCTCCGAATTCAATGCGGTAGGCCTTGAGATCTATACCCTTAGCGGTACGCAACCCTGTCAAGATTCTCTCCTCCATCCGTTCGGTCAATGTGAGCACCTCCTCATCATAATAATCCTCCCTGATCTTGTCAGACTCCAAATAACCCTTAATATCCGCCACATTCCATCTCCTTGCTCTTTTCCCATCATAACTATGGGCGGAGGGCCCCAATCCTATATATGGAAGTCCTGACCAATACAAAGAATTATGTTTTGATTCAAATCCCGGCAAAGAATAATTCGATATCTCATATCTCGCATATCCTGCATCCCTGAGCCTATCATTGATCATTTCAAACATTCTGACACTTATATCCTCATCTGTCTCCTCCAGATTTCCGGAATCCCGAAGGCGAGTCAAGGCTGTTCTCTCCTCATACATGAGAGAATAGGCGGAAATATGTTCAGGTGCCATATCCAGAAACCCATCCAGAGTCCATGACAACGATTCCAAAGTCTGACCTGGGAGACCGAACATGAGATCCAGACTAATATTATCAAAACATTCTCTCAAAATTTCGTAAGAACTCCGGGCCGTGGCCGAGTCATGACGCCTCCCTATGAATTTAAGCTCTGAATCCACAAGACTCTGCACACCCATGCTGACCCTGTTCACCCCGGCATCTTTCCAGATCATGGCCTTTTCTCTGGTCACGTCATCCGGATTCACCTCAATTGTTGTCTCAGAAACATACGCTCCGGGGGAAGCAGCCAAGAGGATATTCCTTACTCCCCCCAACATATCCTTGAGAAGATCACAAGGCATAAGCGAGGGCGTTCCCCCTCCTATATATATAGTGGCTTCCGAACATCCTTCAAATTCACCCCTGCGTGCCTCTGCCTCCTTTAATATCGAGGACGCAAAATCTTTCCAGCCGGAAAAGTGTCTCTCCCCCACGCTATAAAAATCACAGTAGAGACATTTGCGCCGGCATACCGGGACGTGAATATATATACCCTTCTTCAATTCCTTGGATAAATTAAAATTGATTATGATAAGTAAGTTTTCAAAATTAGTTTATATTATCGCAATAGTAAGTTATACCTTGAAGCTAATGTTATTTTCGTTTTTGAACGGTGCCTTTGTTCCTTTCGCTCAGTCGAATAGCCCGCTATGCTCCTTCCCTCATGAAACAAATCCAATCGCTCAAACTCCAAAAATAACTATTAGCTAATTTATCAAACTTACTTACTGTGTCAAATTTAATATTGGCTTAGCCCTCTGACGTGCATCTGAATTAGTCAGATGCACCATCACTTAGCTACTTAAGAATAACCCTATTTTCACACTTGAGGATATTCGTTTAATTTTAAACGGAAGATAATGCAATTGAAGTACCTGCCCCCATAGAAATACTGCAACTTTTTCAACAATATGTTACACAACATATATAAAACCTACCTTTTTTTACTTTATTTTTATTAATTTGCGTTCGCTTTTCAATAAAGTCCTCTCTTCTTCATCATTTACCCTCTCCCCTGACCTCTAACCAATCTGTTTGTTAACACATCTAAATCTTGTATTCATGAAGATTTATAAAACCAACGAAATCAAGAACATCGCCCTTCTCGGTTCTAAGGGCTCCGGAAAAACCACACTCGCTGAATCAATGATCTTCGAGTGTGGAGTTATAAAACGTCGTGGCACCGTTGACGCGGGAAACACTGTATCCGACTACTTCCCCGTAGAAAAAGAATATGGTTATTCAGTATTCTCCACGGTTTTCAACGCTGAATTCAATGGCAAAAAATTGAATATCATAGATTGTCCCGGAGCTGACGATTTCGTTGGAAACGCCTACACCGCACTCGGCGTTTGCGACATGGGCCTCATCCTTGTAGACGCTGAATATGGCGTAGAGGTCGGCACAGAAAATATTTTCCGCACCACTGCAAAACTGAAGAAGCCCGTTATCTTTGGTCTCAATCAGATGGACGGGGAGAAAGCTGACTTCGAAAATGTAATGGAGCAGATGCGTGAGCATTTCGGCCCGCGTGTTGTTCAGATCCAATATCCGCTCGAATCAGGGCCAAATTTCCACTCCATGATCGATGTTCTTCTCATGAAGAAATATGAATGGGGTCCCGATGGCGGCAAGCCTACAATTTCAGATATTCCTGAAGATCAGATGGAAAAAGCGAAAGAGCTTAACCAGATTCTTGTAGAGGCAGCCGCTGAAAACGACGAGACCCTGATGGAGAAATTCTTTGAACAGGGAAGCCTTACTGAAGATGAGATGCGTGAAGGTATCCGCAAAGGTCTTATCGACCGCTCAATCTATCCCGTGGTTGTGCTTAGTGCTGCAAAGGATATGGGTGTGCGCCGCCTGATGGAATTCCTTGGTAACGTTTGTCCTTTCGTAAGCGAAATGCCCGCCCCTCTCACCACCACAGGCGTTGAGGTGAAGCCGGATGCAAACGGCCCGTTGTCAGTATTCTTCTTCAAGACTTCTGTAGAGCCGCATATCGGTGAGGTTTCTTACTTCAAGGTAATGAGTGGTACACTCAAGGCCGGAGATGATCTTGAAAACGTTTCAAGAGGTGGTAAAGAACGTCTTGCCCAGATATTCACAGTATGCGGTCAGCTCCGCAATCCTATAGATGCCCTTGAAGCCGGAGATATTGGCGCAGCTGTGAAGCTCAAGGATGTCCGCACCGGAAACACACTCGATGCCAAGGGTTGCGAATATCAGTTCGACTTTATCAAATATCCTCAGCCTAAATATACCCGAGCAATCAGACCTCTCACTGAAAGCGATGCTGAGAAACTGGCCGGTATCCTCACCCGTATGCATGAAGAGGATCCTACCTGGATTGTTGAGCAGTCAAAAGAGCTCAAACAGACCTTGGTTAAGGGTCAGGGTGAGTTCCATCTCCGCACTCTGAAATGGCGTATTGAGAATAATGATAAACTTCCTGTGGAATTCATCGACCAGAAGATTCCCTACCGTGAGACAATCACAAAGGCTGCACGTGCCGATTACCGTCATAAGAAACAGTCGGGTGGATCCGGTCAGTTTGGTGAGGTGCATCTCATCATCGAGCCCTATACTGAGGGGATGCCTGAGCCGGATACTTACAAATTCGGCAATCAGGAGTACAAACTCAATGTTCGCGACAAACAGGAGATACCTCTTGAATGGGGTGGTAAACTGGTAGTTTACAACTGTATCGTTGGTGGAGCAATCGATGCCCGTTTCATACCCGCTATCGTCAAAGGTCTAATGGACCGTATGGAGCAGGGTCCTCTTACCGGTTCTTACGCCCGTGACGTTCGCGTCATGATCTATGACGGAAAGATGCACCCGGTAGACTCCAACGAGATTTCATTCCGCCTCGCAGGCCGTAACGCATTCTCTCAGGCATTCAAAAATGCTAATCCGAAGATTCTTGAGCCCGTTTACGATGTTGAGGTCCTGACTCCCGGCGACACTATGGGTGATGTGATGAGCGACCTCCAGGGACGCCGCGCAATTATTATGGGTATGGCTTCTGAAAATGGAATCGAGAAACTGAATGCCAAGGTTCCATTGAAAGAGATGGCATCTTACTCAACATCCCTCAGCTCCATCACCGGTGGACGCAGTTCCTTCACAATGGATTTCTCATCTTACGAACTTGTACCTTCTGATGTTCAGGAAAAACTCCTGAAGGAATATGCAGAGACACAAACAGAGGAATAATACTAACCTATCATATATTTTACCTACTCAACTATTTTTCTTGCAGGAGCCGTGCCAATGACACGGCTCCTATTATTTTATTTGACTGTGATTAAAAAAAATCTAAGGATAGATAAAAATTTTTATTCAATCCTCGTCAACCAAATTAACTTTTCAAACGTTTTATTAACGAATTTGATAAGAAAAACACAATTTTTTTAATATTATTAAAAACACACAATTATGGAAACAGCTCCTTTAAAAGGAATCAAAGTAGTAGATTTTACAGAAGTTCAATCAGGTCCCTCATGTACACAGATGCTCGCTTGGCTTGGCGCAGATGTAATTAAGATCGAACGCCCCGGTGTGGGTGATGCAACTCGTAAGGAATTGCAGTTCGATCCCAATGAACCGAGTTATTATTTCTTACAGCTCAACAGCGACAAGAAGTCTCTCTCACTTGATGCAAAGACTCCCGATGGTAAAGCTATTCTTACCAAACTGATTAAAGAATGCGATATCTTCGTTGAGAATCTGCATCCGGGTGCTATGGATAAGCTCGGTTTCGGCTGGGAAGCAGTTCACGCTCTTAACCCCAAGTGTATTTATGGTACAATCAAAGGATTCCCATTGTCTTCAAAATACAAGGATTTGAAAGCATACGAGCCAATCGCTCAGGTTACAGCTGCTGCAGCTTCAACAACCGGATGGTTCGATGGTGAATACAACATTCCTACACAGTCTGGTGCAGCTCTTGGTGATTCAAATACAGGTATGCACCTCCTTATCGGTCTGCTTGCTGCTCTTCAGCAAAGAAACAACACCGGCGAAGGTTGCTACGTATATCAGTCAATGCACAATGCCTGCCTTAACCTCTGTCGTATCAAGACCCGTGACCAGCTCACCCTTGACAAGATCGGTTATCTGACCCAGTTCCCGCAGTATCCTAACGAGAAATTCGGTGATTGTGTTCCTCGTAGCGGTAACATTGAAGGTGGTGGTGTTCTTGGATGGACATATAAGTGTAAACCCGCCGGAGGCTATGATACTGAAGAAGATGCCAACAACTACGTATATATCATTCTTCAGCGTGGTGCAAAAGATTTCGAAGCTGCTTGTAAGGCTATGGGTTTCGAGGATTGGCTTACTAACCCTGACTTCAATACAGCTGATGCACGTGACCGCCACAAACAGGAGATTTATCAGCGAATCGGTCAGTGGACTGCTGACAAGACTAAATTTGAGGTTACATCTATTCTTGGCCCTGCCGGAGTTCCTGTCGGACCGGTTCTCTCAACTAAAGAGATCATGACAGATGAGACCCTTTACGATGGTAACACTCTCGTAAGAATCAATCAGGGTGGCGGCGTTGGTGAATTCGTTACTGTTGGATGCCCGTTCACTATGAGTAACTACCAGCCTACTTATGGTCCTTGTCCTACTCTGGGAGGCAACACAGAGGAGATCCTTACTTCACTTGGATATACTGCCGAACAGCAGGCTGAATTTGCAAAGAACGGTACAACCAAACCTCTTGCCGACGGACAGATGTAATAAACACTTAAACTATGGAAACTACTAATAATAACTCAAATAATAACCCAGCCGCTCCTAAATTTCCGGAGCAGGTAACGGGAATGTATATACTTGCCGAGTCATTGAAAAGACTTGGATTGATGGATGTCTATGGCCTCGTCGGAATTCCAGTAACGGAAGCCGCCTATGCCATGCAGAAAATTGGAATCAACTACTATGGATTCCGCTTTGAGCAGCAGGCCGGTATGGCTGCAGCAACTCATGGATACCTCACTAAGAAACCGGGTGTATTGCTCACCGTTTCTTCCTTAGGATTCCTCAATGGTCTTACAGCTACCGCCAATGCTACAGTGAACTGTTATCCTATGATTCAGATCTCCGGAGCAAGCGATCCCACCATGGTGGATATGAATGTCGGAACATACGAGCAGCTTGACCAGCTCAATACTGCCCGTCCTCTGGTTAAGGCCGCTTTCCGATGCAGCTATGCCAAGGATATCCCTGCAGCGGTAGCCCGCGCTTATCGCGCTGCCGTCAGTGGCCGACCCGGCGGAGTGTATATTGATATGACAACTCCGGCTCTGGGTGAGGTAATGAACCGCGAAGATGCAGAGAAACTGTTCTACACTCCGGTAGATTTATATTCTCCGGTCGCTCCTAATCAGGACGCTGTTGATCGGGCTGTGGAACTAATTGCCTCAGCCAAACACCCGGCTATCCTTCTTGGTAAGGGTGCAGCTTATGCACAAGTTGAAGATCAGCTCAAGGAACTGGTTGACACTTACAATATTCCTTATCTTGCAATGTCTATGGCTAAGGGTCTTCTGCCTGACAAGGCACCGCTGAGTGCTCTGTCTTGCCGTAGCACAATTATGGAGCAGGCCGATGTAGTAATCGTTATCGGTGCCCGTATCAACTGGATGCTCTCTTTCGGTCGTGGAAAATGGAATCCGAATATAAAGTTTATTCAGCTTGATGTCGAACCTCAGGAGATCGACCGTAACGTTCCTATCGCAGCTCCGGTTGTTGGAGATATGTCACTTTCGTTGGCGGCTATTCTTGACGGTCTTAAAGGAAAGAAGATGAGTGCTGATCCTGCATGGGTAAGCTCCCTGCAGGCCGAAAGCAACGAGAAGAATGCCAAGTTTGCTCTGCGACTCAAAGATGCAGCAACTGCTTCTCCAATGAATCACTGGACAGCGCTTGGAGCCATCAAACCTATCCTGGAAGCTAATCCGGATGTGATCCTCGTGAATGAGGGTGCCAATACCCTCGATGACTGCCGTGATACTGTCGACATGGCTCTTCCACGCCATCGTGTGGATTGCGCATCATGGTCTATCATGGGTATGGGTATGGGTTCAACCATCGGTGCAGCTGTTGCCACAGGCAAAAGCGTGGTTGCAGTAGAAGGTGACTCGGCATTCGGTTTCTCAGGTATGGACTTTGCAACAATTTGCCGTTACGGTCTTCCCTGCACAGTGGTGATATTCAATAATGGTGGTATTTACAATGGTGTTGGAGTCAATCCTTCCGGTGAGAGTGCTCCGGCCCCGACCACACTTGATATCCACGCCAGATATGACAAGATGGGTGACGCTTTCGGAGCAAAGACATATTATGTCACAACTCCTGAAGAACTTACCCAGGCTCTTACTGAGGCTATCGCCCTTAAGAAACCCTGTCTTATCGATGTGCAGCTTGCTGCAGACTCAGGAAAGGAGAGTGGACACATTGGTTACCTTAACCCGGCTCCTCTTATCGATTATACCGTTTAATATCAATATGGTAATTGGGACCCTCCAGGGTTCCAATTATCTTAACCCTTAAATCAAATAATTATGCTACACGTAATATTATACGCAATAGTTCCTATTGTCGTCGTGATGCTTGCCGGTTATATTTCCGGTAAAAAAGGGATATTCAACGGTGACGATTCGAAGAAATTCAATAAGGTCGTTCTTGATTATGCGCTTCCTGCCGCCCTATTTGTTTCAATCGTGCAGGCAAGCCGTGAGGACCTTGCAAAAGACCTGAAACTTACACTTGTTTCACTCATTGGTATCATGGGCTGTTTTATGCTCGTATACTTTGTGTTCAGATACTGTTTTAAGAAGAACACCGGTGCTGATGCTGCCGTATCCGCCCTTATCAGCGGTTCTCCTACAATCGGATTCCTCGGCTTTGCCGTGCTGGAACCTATTTTTGGAACAACACCGACAGTAGCTCTCGTGGTTGCAATAGTTGGTATCGTGGTCAATGCCGTCGGTATTCCGGTTGGTCTTTCCCTGATGAATGCTTCTCTTCAGAAACAGAATCCAAGTGCCAAAAAGGAGAATCCATTCAAGCCTGTGCTGCATGCTCTCGCCCAACCTGTGGCGTGGGCCCCTATCCTGGCCGTGATTCTCGTGCTTTGCGGATTGAAGTGGCCTGCTTGGCTTAGTCCATCATTCGACCTTATCGCCAAGGCAAACGCCTCAATGGCAGTTTTCTCAGCTGGTATCACACTTTCAGCTATTAAGATCTCCATCAACTGGCAGGTTATATTGGGTTCAATCATGAAGATGATAATCATGCCTTTGGTTGTATTGGTTCTCGGTCTTCTATTCCACATGGATCCGTTCAACCTCAAGATGCTTGTCGTAGCTGCGGCTCTTCCACCGGCATTCTCAGGTATCATTATCGCCGACGAGAACAATGTTTATGTAGGAACCGGTACATCCTCTCTTACATTGAGTGTAATTCTTTTCGTAGGATTCTGTCCTCTCTGGATATGGCTTACTAATGTTGCTCTCAACATGTTCTAATTAAAGTTATAGAAAACATAATTATAAGGGGGCTGAGTCAAAATGTTAATTTTGGCTCAGCCCCTTAAGTTATGTCAGAATGAGTCAGATGCAAGACGCTGAGGATTAGGCTGAGGGAGCATCCTGAAGTATGTGACCGAAACCTCATTCCGATAGCAACGCAGCAGATGGCCTATTATGACTCACCGTCTATTTTTTGAGGGATAGAAGAGCGTCTTATGAGTGATCCATGGGCCATGTGGAAGAGAAAGAGGCCAATAATATTCCTCAACTAAAGTCATAAGATAATTGTTAAAATGATAAGTAGCTCGCAGAAATTAATGAATAGATAAAACGCAGTGATTTTGAATTAATTTTGGTTTCGGCTGAAGGAGCATAGCTGGCTATGTGACTGAAGGCGAGGCAAAAACTAATTCAAAAGAACAAGTTTTAGCATTCATTAATCTAAATTTTTTACATTAATTAATTTTTGTGAGCTACTTAAGTAATAGTTCATCTTAAACCATATCCCAAAAACTTCACAGAAATGGCAGACAATAATATATCCTACATACAATACGACCCCGCAGGTGCTCCCCTAAAAGGAATTCGCGGACAGGTAATAACATTCAATGAAGACCCCTTCTTAACCGAAGATGAGAGCCGTTGCTACGACTATTTCAGTGATGGTTTGGTGGTTATTCAGGGTAATTGTATCTTGGCAGCCGGAGACTATGAGAAAATCTACCCCATGTATCCGGATCTTAAGGATATTGATAGCTACAGGGACTCTGTAATTTTACCGGGAATGGTAGACTGTCACGTTCATTATGTACAGTCTCCAATGATCGGATCATTTGGTGACACTTTGCTTAAATGGTTGAACCAATATACATTCCCGACAGAAATGCGGTTCAAGGATAAGGAATTCGCAGATACTGTGGCGCGCCAGTTCTTCCGTCAGATCCTGAGCAAGGGAACTACAACCGCTAACGTATTCTCAACAACCTACGCAGACTCCGTCGATGCCCTTTTTGAGGAATCGGAAAGATATAACACCCGAATAATAACAGGAAAGGTGCTCCAAGACCGTAACCTTCCGGAAAAATTACGGGATAAATCGGCTGACGAATCTGTTCAATTGGCCTCGGACCTACTTGAAAAATGGCATAACCGCGGACGGCAGATGTATGCAGTGATACCTCGTTTTGCCCCTACAAGTACCGACACTCAGCTTAAACTGGCAGGTGAACTCTATCAGGCAAATGTGGATCAGGGTGTCTACATGCATACTCATCTCGATGAAGCGGAAGATGAGATAGAATGGGCTCTCTCTCTGTTTCCGAAAGCAAAAAACTATACTGATATTTACCGCCATTTCAACTTACTCGGTAAACACTCTGTTTTGGCACACTGTTGCCTACTTAAAGAAGAGGAATGGCAAACACTCCACGATTACGGATGCGGCGTAGCCCACTGCCCATCATCTAATCTCTTTTTAGGCGACGGAATGTTCAAATTCTGGGAGTGCAAGAAAGCCGATCGACCTGTAAACATGGGAGTCGGTACCGACGTAGGAGCCGGAACAAACTTTTCTCTTCCCCGACAGTTAAACGAAGCCTACAAAGTTGGAATGCTTGGAAAACAGAGCATTGGAGCATTGAAGAGTTTCTACATGGCAACAAAAGGGGGAGCTAAGGTGCTGGGTCTTGAGGACAAGATTGGTTCTCTAAAACCAGGCTATGAAGCGGACGTAACAGTACTTGATTTGGCGCCAAACGAATTTCTCGCCTGGCGAATGCAATTCAATGACTTTATACTCGACCGTCTCTTCATCCTACAGACCCTTGCGCCCGACAATATGGCCCGCGCAACCTACGTAGCCGGCAAAAAGGTCTACGACCGCGACAGAGAGAACCCTCTCCTCTACCCCTCCCAACTCTAACCCCTCCCCGCCTCTACATTCCCCCTCTCTCCCCCTCCCTCTCCTCTTCCTCCCTCTTCCCACATCTCCTCATCCCTTCCCCTCTTCAACGCTCCTCATCCTCCCTCCTCTCCGACTTCCCTATCCTCGCCTCATTTCCGCTCCCAATCCCGAATCCTAATCCCCCTCCTCTCTGCCGCCTCTCCCCTGGCCATATCCTCTTCCTGAATTTTCATCCTCCCTCCGCTCCGCCGCTCCACCTTTCCCATCCCGAATCAAATTTTTGTCTCCGGTGTTGAGCTTCAGCGAAACATCCATAAATCTTTCTCGAAAAAAAGCCGTGAAGGAATAATTTTTGCTAATTCAGAATTAAAATACTACCTTTGCATTAAGAGCATGGCAATTCAAGGCCTGCTCTTAATTTATAGGCCTAAATTATTAAATTATTTATATATGGAATTAGAAGGCAAAATAATTCTTGATCTTCCCGAAGAGGGGGGAACCTCAAAAGCCGGGAATATCTGGAGAAAAAAAAGCTGGGTTCTTGAAACTTTCAGCCAATATCCCAGGAAAGTAAAGTTTGATACCTTTGGTGACAGAGTAGACACTCTTCGTTTCGAAGTGGGCAAATCATATAAAGTATCTGTTGATGCAGAAAGCCGTGAATTCAACGGTCGCTGGTACACTGACCTTCGTGCTTTCGCATCTCAGGAGATTGGTGCTCCCGATCCGATGGACGGTCAACAGCCATTCGCTCAACAACCTGCAGCTCCTTTCGGCGGCACACAGCCAGCCACTTCTGCCCCTATTGATCCCTTTGCCGGAGGAGCAAACGATACAGACGACCTCCCGTTTTAAGCCACATATAACCCATAAGGGCATTATTTAACACTTAAACATATATAAAAGGTGCATTATTATGCTTGTAATTTCAAATCAAGCATTTTGATGCACCTTTTAACAATATTTTACCTCATATTTATTTGTTATAAAATATCTTTTTATTAATTTTGCATCACGATAGTAAATAATATAGATTTTATGGGTAATAAATACCCTATAATCCATACAAATGGTAATTTTGCATTTGATCGATGACACGACAAAGAATCAAGGAAGCGACTTCGGATGCAACATTTAAGACCGCAATCCCCGATGAGATCGGATTGCTGGTTGAAACAAGCTGGGAAGTTTGCAACAAAATTGGCGGTATATACGCCGTACTTTCCACTAAGGCCAGATGCCTTAAGGAAAGATTTGGAGACAAGTTGGTGTTTATCGGCCCCGATGTATGGTCGGATGAAACTCCATCTCCATATTTTAAGGAGAAAAAATCCATTCTCAAAATGGCCTCCTACAAACTTAAGCTCCCTTTCGGGATTAAAATCCGTACAGGGCAATGGCTCGTCCCCGGTTCGCCTCAGGTAATACTTATAAATCCGGGAGATACTGCGCGCCATCTCGACAAAGTCTATGGGGAAATGTGGGAGAAATATGGCGTCGACTCACTCCATTCTTATGGAGACTATGAGGAATCCTGCGCTTTCTCCGTTGCAGCTGCAATTGTCATTGAGCAGCTCACACAGCACTTGAAGGTGGACGAATCAAAAGTAGTGGCTCATTATAATGAGTGGACCACAGGAATGGGTCTGCTATCAACTCAGATTCATATGCCTAAGGCCGCAACTATCTTCACCACCCATGCTACAAGTATCGGCCGCAGTATTTGTGGCAACGGCAAGCCTCTTTATGAGTATTTCCAGAATTATAATGGAGATCAGATGGCTGCCGAGCTCAATATGCAGTCGAAACATTCTCTTGAGAAAGCTGCGGCTCATGCTGCCGACTGTTTCACAACTGTCAGTGAAGTAACAGCGCGGGAATGTGAGCAATTGCTCGACATACGTCCTCAAGTGATAACGCCAAACGGGTTTGAACCTGATTTTGTTCCCAAAACCAACAAATATCACAAGCTCCAGAAGGAGGGTCGAGCCAAACTCATATCGGTAGCCTCGGCACTGACAGGAAAGAAATTTGATTCCGACATATTTATTATGGCCACCTCCGGACGTCATGAATACAGGAATAAAGGTCTCGACCTTTTCCTTGATTCAGTGGCCCGCTTGGAAGAGAAGATGCCTGAAGGAGCGGAAGCCCTCGCATTTATCCTGGTACCGGGATGGGTCAAGGAACCCTCCGGCAGTCTGCTTATGACTCTTGATTTCAATGGGCAGGATCAATCAGCTCCGGATTTCATCACCCATCGCCTCTATAACGAGGATTCAGATATGGTATGCTGCAGAATCCGGGATCTCCGCAACCAGAGTAAACTCTCGAAAGTGCATGTCATTTACGTGCCAAGCTATCTTGACGGCAACGACGGGATCCTGAATATCTCTTATTATGATATTCTCCCTGCAATCGACCTCACAATCTTCCCTTCTTATTATGAGCCCTGGGGTTACACTCCCTTGGAAAGCACAGCGTTTGGAGTTCCTACCGTCACTACCGACAAGGCAGGATTCGGACAATGGGTGCTCGACAACTTTAAGAATGGTCTCAGCAATTGTGGAGTATATGTGGTGTCACGTGAAGATTCAAATTATTTTGGGTCTCAAGAGAGCATCGCATCGGCAGCCTTTGATTACAGCACCGCTACGCCTGTAGTTAGATCTGCCGCACGCCATGCAGCTTTCCTAACCGCTGAAAAGGCCGATTGGAACTTCTTTATCCGTTATTACGACGAAGCTTTCGAAATCGCGCTTAAACGCGCCACCGAAAGATTAAAATAATTGTAAATTAAACTTATACTAAATAAAGTCTCAAAAGTTATGAAACTTCAAGTTAGCAACTCCAATGCGCCTACATGGCGTACTGTCACAGTGAGTGCTGAAATGCCTAAGGAACTCAAACCGTTAGAGGAAATGTCTAAAAACCTTTGGTGGGTTTGGAACAGTGCCGGAAAACGTCTTTTCCGCGACATCGACCATGACCTCTGGCGCCAGGTTGGTGAGAATCCCGTCATGCTTCTCCAGCAGCTCTCTTACGAGCGCTATCAGGAAATAAAGAAAGATGAGGTGATGATGGCTCGCATCAAGGAGGTATATGCTATGTACAAGGACTATATGAAACAGCCCATGGATAGCAAACTTCCCTCCGTGGCTTATTTCTCTATGGAATATGGCCTTTGCAACTGCCTCAAGATTTATTCCGGTGGTTTGGGTGTTCTTGCAGGCGACTATATCAAGCAGGCTTCCGACAGCCATATCAACATGACTGCGGTTGGTTTCCTTTATAAATATGGCTATTTCTCTCAGTCACTTTCTATCGACGGACAGCAAATCGCCAACTACGAAAGTCAGAACTTCGACCAGCTTCCCATCGAGCCGGTTCTCGGCGAAGATGGTCAGCCTATGATTCTCGAAGTGCCTTACCCCGGCCGTATTGTTTACAGCCACGTTTGGCGCGTGAATGTAGGCCGCATGAAACTCTATCTCCTCGACACTGACCTTGACCAGAATTCCGAATGGGATCGCCAGATAACCCATAAGCTTTATGGTGGTGACTGGGAGAATCGTATCAAACAGGAATACCTGCTTGGTATCGGAGGTATGCTCATGCTTGAGAAACTTGGTATCAAGACAGATATATATCACGCTAATGAAGGTCATGCTGCTCTGCTCAACCTACAGCGTCTTGTTGACTACGTTCAGAAAGATCATCTCCCCTTCAATGTGGCTCTCGAGATCGTTCGTGCATCTTCTCTCTATACCGTGCACACCCCGGTGCCTGCTGGTCATGATTACTTCGAGGAATCACTTTTCGGTAAATATCTCGGTGAATACCCTGCAAAATTAGGTATTTCCTGGAACGACCTCATGAACATGGGCCGTGAGAATCCCGACAGCAACGAGCGCTTCTCCATGAGTGTTTTCGCACTCAACACATGTCAGGAAGCAAACGGTGTAAGCTGGCTGCACGGCGAAGTTTCCAAGAAGATGTTTGCAGGTGTATGGAAAGGTTATGCGCCTGAAGAATCTCATGTAGGTTATGTCACAAACGGTGTTCACATGCCTACCTGGGCTGCTACCGAATGGAAAGAATTCTACGGCGAGCATCTCGATCCGAAACTTTTCAGCGATCAGAGCAACCCCGAGATGTGGAAAGGTATTTTCGATGTGCCCGATGAGGATATCTGGAACATGAGAATGACGATGAAAAATAAATTCATCGACTTCGTTAAGAAAGATTTTAAAGAGAAATGGCTTAAAAATCAAGGAGATCCAACTGAGGTTCTTAAGATTGTGGATAAGATCAATCCCAATGCCCTCATAATCGGTTTCGCTCGCCGTTTCGCCACATATAAGCGCGCACACCTTCTCTTCACTGATCTTGATCGTCTTGCTAAGATCGTTAACAATGAGAAATATCCTGTACAGTTCGTATTCTCAGGAAAGGCTCACCCGGCCGATGGTGCTGGTCAGGGTCTGATCAAGCGCATCACCGAGATTTCCAAGATGCCTGAGTTCTCAGGAAAGATCATATTCCTTGAAGACTACAACATGATTGTGGCCAAACGTCTGGTAACAGGTGTTGACATCTGGCTAAATACTCCTACTCGTCCTCTTGAGGCTTCCGGCACATCAGGAGAAAAGGCGGAGATGAACGGAGTGCTCAACTTCTCAGTGCTCGACGGATGGTGGTATGAAGGCTATAAATTTGATGAGAAAGCTGGTTGGGCTCTTACCGACAAACGCACTTATACCGATCAGGCTCAGCAGGATAAGCTCGATGCTGCTACTATCTATTCCATGCTTGAGAATGAAGTTATTCCATTGTATTTCGACAAGAATTACAAAGGATATAGCCCTGAATGGATTCAGTATATCAAACGTTCGATCGGTCATATAGCTCCCCATTTCACAATGAAACGTCAGCTTGACGACTACATCGACCGTTTCTACAAACCTGAAGCTAAACGCGCTGCCAAACTTTCAGCCAATGACTTCGCAAAAGCACGTGAGATTGTAGCATGGAAAGAGGAGGTTGCTTCAAAATGGGATAGTATCCAGATCCTCTCATGCAACTTCGATGAATCACACCTCGGTGCTTCCAGAACAGGCGACAAGGTTGATCTCAACTGTGTAATCGACACCAAGGGTCTTGGAGATTCAATCGGAGTAGAACTTGTTTATTACAAGGAGCTTCATGGTGAGTCTAAATATGAAGGCCGTAGCGATTTCAAGATAGTTAACCGCGATGGAAACATCTTTACATACGAGCTCAAGACTCAATTGAAAGATGCCGGAACATATCGCTATGCTCTTCGCATGTATCCGAAGAATTCCGCTCTCCCCCATCGTCAGGACTTCGCATACGTTCGTTGGTTCTAATCCAATCCAATCGTTCAAATAATTTGAAACCGGCAGGTCAAAATTCAGAATTTTGACCCGCCGGTTTCTTTATGGGAAGACACTGACAATTCACAATGCTCCGGATGCAATAGGGCGAAGATGATCCATTATCACTAACCATAATAATAATTGAGGAGTAAATTTTGTTATATTAAGTAAGTTTGAAAAATTAGCTAATAGTTATTTTTGGAATTTGAGCGATTGGATTTGTTTCATGAGGGAAGGAGCATAGCGGGCTATGCAACTGAGCGAAAGGAACAAAAACAACGTTCAAAAACAAAAATAACATTAGCTTCAATGTTAAACTTACTATGGTGATAATATAAACTAATTTTGAAAACTTACTTATATATGGAACAAGCAATTCTCAAATACTTTCCCGATCTTACAGAGCAACAGCAAGAGAGTTTCAGGACTATGCTGAAACTCTATCCTGAATGGAACTCAAAAATCAATGTTATTTCGCGAAAAGATATTGACAATCTGGAGATCAATCATCTTCTACACTCATTGGCCATTGCCAAATTCATTCAATTTACCGATGGCTCCCGTGTCATGGATTTCGGAACAGGTGGAGGATTACCCGGTCTTCCCTTGGCTGTGCTGTTTCCCAACGTTCAGTTTCATCTGATCGACCGCACAGGAAAGAAACTGTTGGTGGCAGGAGAGATAGCGAAAACATGCGGTTTGAAAAATGTAACATTTCAACACGGAGATGTGGCGGAATGTAAAGACAAATTCGATTTTGTGGTGAGTCGCGCAGTAATGCCTCAGCCTGACCTCATTAAGATATGTAGGAAAAACATATCTTCCGAAAATAAAAACTCGCTCCCCAACGGGTTGATTACCCTTAAGGGAGGAGATATAGATGCCGAGATGCATCCTCTGTCAGGCAGAAGTGAGGTAGTGGATATCTCTCAATATTTCTCAGAGCCATTTTTCGACACAAAAAAGATTGCATATACTATGGTGGGTTGATAGGCTTTAGGCTTTAGGTTTTAGGTTTTAGGCTGTAGGCTTTAGGCTATAGTTAATTGTTTCCGCCAATCAATTATAAGATTTATAAGATTTATAAGACTTATACGACTTATATGACTTATACAATTTATATGACTTATATGACTTATACAATTTATATGACTTATATGACTTATACGACTTATAAGACTTATAAGACTTATACGATTTATATGACTTATATGATTTATAAGACTTATTAACTTCCGGGCTATCAGGCCCCCTTGTCTCTTCTCACTCTCAAATCTGAAAAACTTTTATCCTTATGAATATAGCAAAATTTGAATTTTCACTCTTCGGCATAAATACCTATGTTGTTTATGACCCGACAGAAAAGAAAGCGGCAATTATTGATCCCGGTATGATCAACCGTGAAGAGGAGGATGCAATAATCAACTTCATTCAAAAAAACCAACTTACCATAACACATATCATCAATACACATCTTCATATCGACCATGCAATAGGCGCATCTTTCGCAAAAGAACAGTTCAAGGTGCCCCTTTTCGCGCACAAAGATGATGAGATGCTGGGCGACCGTCTTCAGCAGCAGGCTCTGATGTTTGGAATCTCCGAGAAAGTAGAGGATGTTTCCATCGATTCCTATCTTCAGGTAGGAGACACGATTAAGATCGGGGCCGGGACTCTGAACGTGTTGCATGTTCCCGGTCATTCCCCGGGCAGTATTGCCCTCTTTGACAAAGAGGGTGGATTTGTAATCACCGGGGATGCTCTGTTTGCCGGCTCTGTAGGCAGAACGGATCTCCCCGGCGGGAGCATGCCCCAACTGATGAGATCTATTAAAGACAACCTTCTGACTCTACCTGATGGAACAGCCGTATATCCGGGCCACGGGCCAGCAACCACAATCGGGAGAGAAAAAAGCTCCAATCCTTTCCTGCAATAGAATTATGAACAGACTTATTTTTTTCCTCATCCTCGTTCCATTATCATTCTTACAAGTGAAGGGTGAAGTCAGGACCGTCACGGATATCCCGTATTCCGAGAAAGGAGACTCATATTCGAAAGAGAGGTTGAAACTTGACATTTCATACCCTGATACAGCCCATGATGCTCCGGTTATCGTTTGGTTCCACGGGGGTGGTCTTACGGGTGGGAAGAAAGCTATACCCTCTAAGCTGAAAAACGAAGGATACGTTATCGTAGCCCCAAATTACCGGCTCATTCCCAACGTTGATGTTGAAGAGTGCATAGATGATGCCGCAGAAGCTGTGGCATGGGTATTTAAAAATGCCGCTAAATATGGAGGAGACAGATCCAAGATTTTTGTTAGCGGACACTCAGCCGGAGGATTCCTAACCTCAATGATAGGACTCGACAAATCGCGTCTCCTGAAATATGGAATTGATGCCGATTCGATCGCAGGACTTATTCCCTATTCCGGGCAGGTAATAACCCATTTCTCCGATCGCAAGAAGATGGGGATTGGGCCACTTATTCCATATGTCGACAAAAACGCCCCGATTTCTCATATCCGGAATGATGCTCCCCCCTATATCATTATCACGGGAGACGCTGAGGAAGAATTATACGGACGGTATGAAGAAAATCTGTATATGTGGCGTATGATGAAACTTATCGGTCATCCGGACGTTCATATATATAAACTCGACGGATATTCCCATGGAGCCATGGTAACACCCGCCCATCATATCTTAAAAAAGGAGATTAAGCGTATTCTTAAAACTCCTTAGATACTCTCCTCCACCAAACAATACAATTAAAGCCTAAAGCCTAAAACCTAAAACCTAAAGCCCAAAACCTAAAACCTAATTACACAACACTATGGACACCAAAGAATTAGTAAAGGATTTCGAATCTAAAGTGAGAAAAGATATAATTGAATTCCTTCAGGGAAAAGGAGCACTCGACAGTCATGTGCCGGAGTGTCCCGATGTTGAAGAGAAATGGCCACTTATTGCAAGAGCCTATCTTCCCGATGGGGTAAAGGAATTTCAGCAATATCCAATCACCTCCTTAGGCTGGATAATGTTTGTCGGAATGGCAATGGCATTCTACTGGGACAAAGACTGGGAAAAATATGCGAATAAAACCGACTATTACGAAGAATTAAGAGATAAAAGAGGTTATGATGAGCTTGATGAGGCAGTCATAACCGATCTCCTTGGATATGAAGGTGAAGCGGCTGAGAAACATACCGAACTTGTTGCGGAATGTGCATCCCGTGTCGACAGCATGCTGCGTCGTGAGCAGATAGAGCCCGGAACCGAAACCGCTTTGGGTTGCTATATTGCAGCTCTCCACCAACTCTATCTCGCAGGGATGGCAATGGAACTAAATGCCCTTGGGTATCACATGACTCCCTACTCCCCTGCTTCTCTCAACTGATTCCAAGCAAATTATTGAAGAGGTGACAAATTTTTATAATCTTGCCACCTCTTTCTACTCTTATCATAATATTTTTACTACGCTTTATTTTTACTGACCGCTAAACCGTAATATTTTGAAATCTTATTTATTTAATGTTTTCTATGAATGCTGTTCACATACAACATGAATAGCAACTTAAACGTTTACAAAGGCATATATTTTTTGCGATTATTGTCAAATTTCCCGGCAATCACATAAACGTCAACACTCTTTAATTTCATTTACCGGCCTCCTCTATAGTCAACCGCCCCGTATTTATACGATAGGAATAATCTTGCATGAAGGCTCGTGCCCATTGAAGCATCTTAACCGGTTTATCTCCCCAAAATTCCTTCTCCATAGGAGACTTCAGTTCCGGATCCGTTATAGCATCATATACAGTCTCTATTCCCTTAAGGCCTGAATCGGCAAACACAATTCTGTCCGGGCTACTGAGCATATACCTGTTGTCGATAAAACTTATTCCATAGTTCTCTTTCGTTTCATCGAAAATATCCGTTCCTACAGCTACATAACTTTTAGGATAATTAAGCAAAGTCATGATAGTGGGCGCTATATCAAACTGAGTTGCAGTCATACCGGAAAGCCGTTTGGGTTCAAGACTTCCGTCGGGGGTATAAATTATCAACGGAAGGTGAAAACGTATGTAAGAGGTATCATAATGAGATCCGGCCGCCAGATCCCGGTTGCCATGATCTCCGGTGATGATGAAAATCGTGTTCTTATACCAGCTCTGTTTCGAAGCCGACTCGAAGAAACTCCTGATAGCTCTGTCGGTATACTCCAACCCCCTATGAGCCGAGGGCTCCTTATACCTGTATGAACTTATATTCTCTTTTTCCGGAATGGCATGGGGACTATGCGAACTGATGGTAAACCAAGAGGCAAACCAGGGTTGAGGCGTCGAGGTAAGATCCCTCACCACAAATTGGCCCATCGGTCCATCAAAAATCCCCCATGTGCCATCATAGTCTTCCCGCGGACCATCATAGCTCTCCCTGTCAAGAACTCTCTCAAAACCTGACGCATGACCCAACTGATCCACATTGAAAGAGCCATGATTGCATCCATAATAAAACGCAGTGGAATAACCCTCCCTCTTCAACAGATTGGCAGGGGAATCAAAAGGCATCGCATTATAAGGCGACAGCATCAGGGAGAAGGGTTCGAATGCAGGGAATGAGGCAAGCAGACTGTTGGCTCCCCCTATTGAACTCCTTCCCGTAGCCATGAAATGATCTTTAACTACAGATTCGTTCACAAGCGAATCCAGGAATGGCATCAGCCCTTTCATTTCATCACTTCCGTCATCAAACAGATCCAACGAATCTATAAAAGAGGCTCCTCCGCTCTCTATGATTATCATCATCACATTCTTTCTTCTCAACTCCCCCTCGGAGCCGGCATGGAGAGACGACCTGAGCCCTGCAAGATCAGAATCTGAAAAAAATGTCATCTTCTCAATTCCCATACCCTTTCCTATCGATCTCAAAAGGGTGAAGGGGGTGTTGAGCACCACATTGATCTGTCGAGCACTGCGGGTATGCCAAGTCGCATCAGCAATATTAAGAGGATTCCCCCTCCCCGTTCGTCCACGCATAGCCAGAAATGTTAATCCCCCCAACAAAAGGAATAATGCAATTCTCATTGCTGCCAATGGAACGCCAAGAAGTCTTGTGCTTACAATTCTCACTCTCCCGTAGAGCCAAATCATTCCTGCTATCAGCAGAACTGCCAATATCACAATCCACCAATATGTTGCCGCATATCCCAATATGATTCCCCCTATATTATTATCGGCCGCAATCTCATTTAGTCCGCTCCATCTCATCCTCACTCCTGAAAAGCGATAATAGATCACATCGCCGAGATTCGCCATAATCATTATGGAATTGGTAATATAATAAACCCAGTCGGTAACCTTAAGATAAACCCGGTGAGTTGTAAATCCAAAAGGAATGATACGCAACAATATAAAAAGCGAATTGAAATAAGCCACAGCCGTGAGATCAAACCTCAGGCCGTGCCAGCTGAGGAGAAGATATTCCCCAAGGCTCCCCACATCTGTAGAAGATTGATTGCATAATACAAACACGCCTCGTGTCAGCCAGAGCACAAACAATGCTACCACCACTTGATATAGGGTTGCCAGATATATATTGGTCTTGAATTCAAGAGCTTTACTCACGTCTTCCATGATAATTGATTTACATGTCGGTTATCCTACCGGGAACCGACCTGCAAAATTATCAAATAAAACCAATTAATTCAAATCCACTCAGCTTATCTAAGCTATTATAATCAATTATTGTCGACCGATAATTTTTTATTACTGTCGTACATTTGCACGGATTATTGATTTTGTATAGTTTTATATAACAATATCAGGATAAATGAGCATGTCAATTATTCATACTCTGATATCCCAATTCACTTCCCCTCCTCTTCATAACATATTAACCCTATATGCAAAAGTCACACTTATAGTCCTTTACAATAATTTTAACGGACTATTTTACCATCTATATACAAAAAATAGAGAACTGTGGCAGCTCTCTATTTTTATAAGTAGCGGAATATTTCTGCTTTCAAACCTGATGAACAGCCGACAATATTATCTCGCTGAGCGTCGGATGACCGAAAACGATATCCTTGATACTCTCTGCCGTGGCTCCGGCATTCATGAGATCCACCGCCTCCTGAGCAAGAAGAGCAGCATCGGCTCCCATGATATGGGCTCCGATAAGCTTGCGGCTACCTTTCTCAAAAATAAGTTTGCAAAGGCCTTCGCTCTCACCCATCGCCAAAGCTTTACCATTTGCGCGGTAGAAACTTTTACCTATCACGGTCTCGATACCACGAGCCTTGCACTCCTCCTCGGTCAGGCCTGCCATTCCGCATTCCGGCATCGTGAATACAGCCGACGGAATGAGATCAAAGCGTATTCTGTCGCTCTTATCCTCTATTGCATTCAGTGCTCTCTGTCCCTGGAAGGAAGCAACATGAGCAAGCATCATGCGACCATTCACATCTCCTACTGCATAGATATGGTCGACATTTGTCCGCATGTTATCATCCACAGGAATTCCTTTGAGAGAATATTCTACACCGGCCGCTTCGAGGTTAAGACCATCCACCTTAGGTGCCCTACCGACAGCCATCAAGAGATCCGAACTGACCACAGTCTGTTCCTTTCCTTTGGCTTCATAGGTCACGACTATCTCATAATCCTCATTCTGCTCGATCTTCTTGGCTGCCGCCCCGGTGATAATATCTATTCCTCGCTTCGATAACGCCTGCTTCAAACGCTTGGCGATATCGGAATCAAAGTGTGGCAGGATCTGTTTCATGAACTCTATCACTGTCACTTTTGATCCCAAGCCGGCAAAAATGGATGCGAACTCCATCCCGATCACTCCCCCGCCAATGATTGTAAGGGAGGCCGGAACATATTCTATATTAAGGATATCGGTGGAATCCATCACACAATCAAGATCATGTCCCGGAATCGGCAATGATTTCGAAACACTCCCGGTTGCGATGATGATATCTTCTGCTGTAAATTCCTCGCCATCCTCTGAAACGACAGTACGGGCATCCTTGAAGGAGCCTTTGGATTCTACAACATTCACCTTAGCCTGAGAGAGCATGGTGGCAATCCCTTCGCGCAACTGGCCAACAACCTCATTCTTTCTGGAAGAGATGCGGTTGAAATCCACCGAGAAGGTGAAATCATCCACTCCAAAACGGTCAGCCTCTTTGAAAAGGCTCACCACCTGGGAATCGCGACAAAGACATTTGGTCGGTATGCAGCCTTCATTAAGGCATGTCCCCCCAAGCTTACCCCCGTTAAACAGAGTTACACTTTTTCCACGGTGGGCGGCTTCAAGGGCTGTCTCATAACCGCCGGGACCGGCACCGATGATGATAAGATCGCTATGCGTTGCCATCTGCCTTCAACTGTTTGTAAGAGAGTATCGGTTTCTTGGCCGCCGTAGTCTCGTCGGGATGTGAGATAAGCGTAGTGAGGGGGGCATTCTTCACCATATCGGGATTCTCTCTTGCCTCTTTTGCCACCTTATGCATCACGTCGATAAACTCATCCAGGGTTTCCAGACTCTCGGTCTCGGTCGGCTCAATCATCATCGACTCATGGAAAAGCAACGGGAAATAGATGGTCGGTGCGTGAAAACCATAGTCAAGAAGTCGCTTCGCAACATTAAGCGTAGTCACTCCGGTTGACTTATCCTTCAGTCCATCGAAAACGAACTCATGCTTGCATACTCCGGAAATCGGAAGGAGGTAATCATCCTTGAGCGACTCCTTTATGTAGTTTGCATTAAGTGTAGCCATCGGACCTACATTCTTGAGATTCTCCTTCCCGAGTGAAAGGATATAAGCATAAGCCTTCATCATGACTCCGAAGTTGCCAAGGAAAGCGGATACGCTTCCGAGGGTCTTTCCATCGGCTCCCTCGACATAGAATTTGCCATTCTCATCTTTCTTCACACGCGGAGCGGGAAGAAGTTCAGTAAGATGGGCTGCCACACCAACAGGACCGGAACCGGGACCTCCTCCACCATGAGGAGTCGAGAAAGTCTTGTGAAGGTTGATATGCATGATATCAAATCCCATGTCACCCGGCCTAACCTTGCCAAGCATAGGATTCAGGTTAGCTCCGTCATAATAGAGCAATCCACCGGCATCATGCACCAGTTTTGCTATCTCAACAATCTCAGTCTCAAACATACCGAGAGTGTTGGGATTTGTCATCATGATTCCGGCTACAGTATCATCCAGAAGCGGCTTGAGATCTTCCACGTCAATCGACCCGTTAGGTTTGGATTTAACCTCCACCACTTCAAGCCCCGCAACCATTGCGGAGGCCGGATTGGTGCCATGAGCGGAATTGGGAACGATAACTTTCGTGCGTTTGTTATCCCCACGCGAGAGATGATACTGACGCATCACCATCAGGCCGGTCAGCTCTCCATGAGCTCCGGCATAGGGATTGAGCGTGAATTCCTTCAACCCTGCTATATTCGCCAATGCCTTCTGAAGATTGTAATAGAGCTCCAGAGCTCCCTGCGCGCTCTCTGAATCCTGCAAGGGATGAAGAGAGGTAAACTCTGGCATTGCGGCCAGCTCCTCATTGATTTTGGGATTATACTTCATCGTACAGCTTCCCAAGGGATAGAAACCTGTATCGACACCGAAATTCTTTGAAGAAAGGTTGGTATAGTGGCGAACCACATCAAGCTCGCTGACTTCAGGAAGATCCAATGGCTCCTGACGCATAAGGTCAGAAGGAATAGAGGATAATCCATCAGTCTCATACTTGTCGGCTGGAAGTTCATAACCCTTTCTTCCGGGACGCGACAACTCAAATATCAGTTTATCGTAATATTTCATATCAGTCTTCCAGTAAAAGAGTTATAAAGTTATCTATCTCCTCACGATTACGCTTCTCGGTCACGGCAAATTCCACCAGCCCATTGCCAAGGTCAAGGGGACCCATAAATCCTTTCTCAAGAAGTTTTTCATTGAGTTTCTTCACATCAAGACTTGTTTTCAACGTAAATTCTTTAAGGAAAGGCTTGTCAAATGCAGGTTCGAATTTACCCGAGGCGATAAGTTTGTGATACAAATAATGAGCACCGTCACAAGACAACTTATTCACCTCTACCAGACCCTTCTTCCCCATCAAGGAAAGATAGATGGTGGCATACAGAGCCATCAGACTCTGATTCGAACATATGTTACTTGTGGCTTTCTCCCTGCGGATATGCTGCTCTCTGGCCTGAAGAGTCAGGACATAACATCTTTTTCCAGAAGCATCGGTAGTGGCTCCGACAACTCTTCCCGGCATCTTACGAAGAAGAGCCGATTTGCAGGATATGAAACCAAGATATGGCCCTCCGAACTGCATCGGAAGACCCAATGTCTGGCCATCACCGCATGCAATGTCTGCATCCCAACCTGCCGGGGTCTTCAGCACGGCCAGTGTTGACGGATCCGCATAAACGGCCATAAGGCCCTTAGCTCCGTGTACAGCCTCAGCAAAACCTGTGAAATCCTCGATTATACCATACTTGTTGGGACAGGGAACCAATATGCCGGCAACATCTCCGGTCTCAAGTTCCTTTTTGATCGCAGACAGGTCGGTCACCCCATCGGTTTCAGGAATAACAGTAAGATCAACGCCATGAAATTTTGCGTATGTCTTAACCACCGCAAACACTCTTTCATTGAGCGTTTCGGAAACAAGGACCCGGTTCTTCTTTCTGGCAGAAGCAACCATCATGAACATTGTCTCAGCAGCTGCGGTTGCTCCATCATACATTGAAGCATTCGTGGATTCCATCCCTGTCAGCTCACTTATCATGCTCTGATACTCGAATATATATTGGAGTGTGCCTTGTGAAATCTCCGGCTGATAGGGGGTATAGGCCGTATAGAACTCACTCCTCTCCAGAAGATGCGGAATCACCGACGGAGAATAATGATCATACACTCCACCTCCGGCAAATACCGTGAGCTGGCGATTCTTAGCCCCTAACTCCTTAAAATGACGACGAAGCTCTATCTCAGACATAGCCGAGGGAATGTCATATTCCTCTTTGAATATAACATCCCCGGGCACATCACTGTAGAGATCGTCTATAGTCTTCACACCGATTCGGTCGAGCATCACACGGATGTCCTCCTCAGTGTGCGGCATATAACGATTACTCATTTTCGCAAAGTTTTTCGTAAGCAGCGGCATCAAGAAGAGCATCTATCTCCGCAGGATTCGACATTTTTACTTTTATGATCCAGGTTGCGAAAGCATCTCCATTGATAGCTTCCGGAGTATCCTCAAGCTCCTCGTTGATCTCAACAACTTCTCCTGAAACGGGAGAAATAAGATCGCTGGCAGCCTTTACCGACTCAACAGCTCCGAAATCCTCTCCGGCTGTTACCTCATCTCCAACCTCAGGCATATCAACATATACGATGTTGCCAAGCGCATGCTGCGCATAGTCGCTGATTCCGATTGTTGCGATATCGCCATCAACTTTCACCCACTCGTGTGATTCTGCATAGTGCAGACCTTCCAATACTTTGCTCATATTTTTTAATTTTTATATTCGATAATTAATAATTCTCCCTTATCCTGCTCCCTCATCCCCAAAACCTAATCCCTAATCCCTAACGCCTAAAACCTAAAGCCTAACGCCTAACGCCTAAAGCCTAAAGCCTAAAACCTAACGCCTAAATAACGCCTACTTCTTATAATTCTTATCATAGAAACGCTTCTTCACAACCTTTGCAGGGAAAGTCTTTTTACGGATACGAACCTCTACCTCCGTGCCAAGTTTGTCATAAGGCTTGTTGATCATGGCCATAGCCACACTCTTGCCTGTAGAGATGGAACGGTAGCCGGTAGTGATCTCTCCGACCTGTTCGCCATTCACCTCAACCGGATAACCGTGGCGAGGAATAGCGTTCCCTTCCAGCTCCAGACCCACGATGCGACGTTTCACACCCTCTGCTTTCTGGGCTGCAAGAGCCTCTTTCCCGATGAACTCAGGTTTGTCAAGCTTCACAAACATACTCAGGCTTGCCTCTATCGGTGAGATTTCTGCTGTCAGTTCATCACCATACAGTGGAAGGCCAACCTCAAAGCGAAGAGTGTCGCGACAACCCAAGCCACAGGGCTGAACACCATCCTTGATAAGCTTGTCCCAAACATTCCGGATAAAATCATGGCTTCCGTAAATCTCGAAACCATCCTCTCCGGTATAACCGGTGCGACTGACGATGATCTCCTCTCCATTCACCGGCAACGTCTTGAAATTATAGAAAGCTATGTCCTGAACCGGTATTCCCAGTATACGCTCGATAGCAGCTTCAGCCTCCGGCCCCTGCACGGCTACCTCACCATACTTGGGACTTTCATCCTCTATCTCAACATCATAACCCTCGGCATGCTCACGAATCCACGCAACATCCTTATCAATATTAGATGCATTGATCACGAGGAAATATTCTTCATCATTCACCTTATACACAAGGAGGTCATCAACCGTACCGCCATTTTCATAACACATCATTCCATAGAAGATCTGTCCGTCGGGAGCCCCGGTAACATCATTGACAAATATATGGTTGACAAATTTGCACGCTTCGGGACCCTTTACGCGAACTTCACCCATATGGCTGACATCAAATACACCCACATGCTGACGAACGGCATTATGCTCTTCCGTGATTCCGACATACTGGATAGGCATATCAAAACCGGCAAAGGGTGACATCAAGGCGCCCAATGCCACGTGACGGTCATGCAGACACGTTTTCTGAATCGGTTGTTCCATGTTTCTATAATTAGATTTAATTCGAGTTCAAGTTTACCCACAAATTTACAATTTGCATCTTTCTCCTCCAAATTTTTTTTGTAAAAAGGTATGTTATTTGCTAACTTTGTCTCCGTTCAATAACGATACCGATTACCTATCATGAAAATCCCACATGTTCTATTGGGCCTCTCCCTTTCTATCCTCACAGGCTTGTCATGCTCAATCAATCTCTCTGCGCAGGATAAATTGACATTGGCACCAATCGGAAGAATACATGTTGACGGTGCGCTGTACGCACCCGGCGGCAACGGTTTCCATAACGGGGCCTCCCTGCCCGAAATCCGTGCAGGTGTCAAGGCCATCTACGGCAAATGGCTTGCAAGGATTGAGGTGGGTTACAGCTATGGTAAAATCGGAATGAAAGATGTGTATATCCAAAGAGGAATAGGCGACAAGGATTATTTCAGGGTCGGTTACTTTATCCCTCAATTCGGAATTCGCGGAGGAGCCTCCGCTTCATATAAGCCGGCGATGGTGCCCCAGATCTCAGAGAGTTTCTTCAGGACAATGACAAGAAAAATCGGGATTATGTATACCCGATACAATCAGGATTATTTCCTGAGTGGAAGCGCATTTGTCGGGGGGCGGTCACTTACCTTCTCCTCTTCCGAGCAGGGTAAGGTAAGCGCCGGAGGAGCTGTAAGGGGTGTCTGGCATCCTTTTGTAGACAATGGAGAGGTTCTGCAGATCGGTGTATCGACCTCCTACGAAACTGCTTCACATACTCGGCTAATAAATGATGCCGGAGATGAAGAATCTTCAGCCGGATTCCGCGCATTCACTGCCAATTTCCCCACCACTGTCAGCAAAGTTCCTATGCTCGAAGCCGATGTGACCGATATTAAGGGGGACTGGAAAATCACACCGGAAATCGTGCTCGCCTATCGTCGGTTTGCTCTTGAGTCGCAGTTCTATTACATGAACGTACCCAGAAAATATAATCAGGCCACCTATGATGCAGTTGGCACATACGGCATGGTACGCTGCCTTCTTTTTGGAGATAAGAAATACTCATACTCGCAAGCGGATGGAGCGCTGGCAATCCCCTCCCCTAAAACATTCGAGATAATAGCCGGATATAATTATACAAATGCCGACACCCCTTCGGCTGGAATAATGGGCGGGATCAGCAACGACTGGAGCATTACGGCAAACTACTACATCAACAAATATGTAATGGCACGTCTCAGATATTCCTACACTCAGGTGAGGCACAGCGCCGTCAGAAACGATGATGGAGTAAATATTATTCAGGCCCGTATCCAATTTGTATTTTAATCATGCCTTTGATAGAGCTTTCCGATTTATCTTTCCCCGGAGTCGAAATATTCTCCTCCCTCACCGAAGCGCAACTACGCTCTGAAATCGAACCGGAGAAAGGTCTCTTTATTGCTGAGAGTCCGAAGGTGATCCGCGTGGCTCTTGATGCCGGATACCTCCCAATTGCCTTGATGTGTGAGAAAAAGCATATAATCGGTGACGCAGCCGACATAATAGCGAAATGCGGAGATATCCCGGTCTATACCGGCTCACGCGAATTATTGTCGCAGATCACAGGATATACGCTTACAAGAGGGGTGTTGTGCGCCTTCCGCCGACCAATTCCCACCGAATTAGACAAGATTTGTCGGGAAGCTTCCCGGATTGTGATACTTGATGGAATTTGCGACACTACCAACATTGGAGCGATTTTCCGCTCTGCCGCCGCATTAGGTATTGATGCCGTGCTCCTCTCAGACGATTGCTGCGATCCTCTCAACCGAAGGGCTATCCGCGTATCTATGGGGTCGGTTTTCCTAATTCCCTGGGCGAAAATATATAATCCAACCGCAAAGATCAAGGATTATGGGTTCAAGACTGTAGCCATGGCTTTGCGTAACAATTCGATTGATCTTGATGACCCGCTGCTGAAAAAAGAACCCAAATTGGCTTTGATCATGGGCACCGAAGGGGATGGCCTATCATCAACAACAATCTCTCAAGCCGACTATGTGGTCAAGATTCCCATGGCTCATGGTGTGGACTCCCTTAATGTTGCCGCTGCATCGGCTGTAGCTTTTTGGGAACTCCGAAAAAGATGATTGGATCTTCTAAAAATTAAGGCCCCGACTCATAAAATATCAGCAGGCTGATATTTTATGAGTCGGGGCCTTAATCGAAATAACCATAAAAGGCAATTTCATAGCCGAAGGCCTTACGAACAGATCATATTATTCTTCATCCAACAGATCCCTTCCTTCGGAGATGATCTTTTTATATGATTTCATTATATCAAGCCATTTCGTAAATCCTACCACACCCCCAATCAATGCCCCTGCAATTATTCCATATACGAAATAAGCGGACGTCGAAACTAAGCCCAATGAAATAGCATAACATATTGCCAATGGGATCAGGACTACCTGCGACATCAAGTGAATCCTGCGACATTTCCTTGCTGTGGAGGATATCTCCTTAACTCCCGACACACTGACATCCATATTTTTTAATTTATAATAAAGGTAGCCGTCTACGAATATTCCAATGAAGATTAAACTATAGCCTAATATCATAGGCCACAGCACGTTAGTCAACAAGCCTCTCTTATACAGTGAATACACGCTCATCATAAGAAGAACCAATGCACACCCTAAGAACATGAAACTTTTATATGAGTTTGCTAATTTATCAAGCGAACTGGTAACCTTCCCATTCCTTATCCGGTCAATAATCTCCCTGTTTTCCAGTGCGAGTTGCTCATTGCGGATCTCACTCTCCTTCCACAATTTTTTATAATCATTGATATCCATATTTCTTTCTTTTATTCCTCCATGATTGCGGCCGACACTCATTTCGGGGTTTTACATTTCATCTTTCTCTTTCATATCTGCAAGTTTCTGCTTTATCCGCCTCAAGAGCGTTGCAACAGTGTTCCGGTTAAGACCCATCACATCCGCAATATCGTCATAACTGAAATCCTCAAGCCAGAGTAATATCAAAGCCCTCTCACGTGTTTTAAGGCGTTTTATCAAGCCATTCATCTCTCTGATAAGCTCATCCTTCCCTTCCGACAATTCGGGTCTATCGGGAATCTCCGACCCCGAACTTTTCCTTAGGGGAGTATGCTCACGGCGGATAAAGGATACGCATGTATTGAGACAAACGCGATGGACCCACGTTGTGAGTTTGGAATCACCTTTAAAACTATCCCAGTTTCTCCATAGATTTAAGAGAGTGTCTTGGCGCATATCGGCGGCTTCCTCTTTCGAGTCGGCATAAAAACTGCATAGCCTTGCAATTATTCCTCCATATTCGCTAAGCATCTGCTCGAATTCTATCTCTTTTGTATCTTTCATTTCAAATCGGTGTTTCAGGTATCTGAACATTCTCTTAGACGCATAAAATCCACAATAGTTTCACCGACAACAAATTTTCGCTAAATTTGCATACATTTTCAACTCCATTATGAATTACTCCCTTTTTCTTGCCCGCCGGATCACACTCTCCTCCGGAGAACACAGGAGCTCGCCGGCAATCAAGGTTGCCGTCACAGCCGTGGCGTTGTCAGTTGCCGTCATGTTGGCAGCGATCGCAATTGTGATGGGGTTCAAGAGGGAAATTCGCCAGAAAGTGGTGGGTTTCAATTCTCACATCACTCTCTACGCAGTGCCGACGGATGATTCCGACTCCAATCTTGTGACACTTACCCCCACCCTCAGGAATATTCTTGACAATGAGGAATATATCACGGATTATTCTCTGAGCGTATCGGTGCCTGCAATTCTGAAGACCTCAGAGGATTTCAAAGGAATCTATCTAAAAAGTATCGGAAACGAGAAATTGCAAAATTTCATAGCTTCCAATCTTGAAGAGGGTAAGATTCCGGATTATGGCAAAAAGGAGAATGCTGAAAAAATAATCATTTCCCGGATTGCCGCCAAACAGCTCGGTTTAAAAACAGGAGATAAGATCGACACATATTTCATGACAGGCTCAGTCAGGGTACGCCGTCTTGAGATTGCCGGGATTTTCAACTCTCATTTCGATGTCTATGATGATATTCTTGTATATGGAGACCTGGGGCTAATTCAGAATCTTGGTGAGATTTCACCTAATCAGGGAACTACGCTCAGTATCTCAGTCGACAATTTCGACAATATTCCGGAATATTCTTCACGACTTTCATCCACCTTGGCGGAAGGTCTCGCTTCGGGACTCCTGTATAAATACTACCGGATTGATAACGTTTTATATCAGGGAGCAGGATATTTCAGATGGCTATCAATGCTTGACACCAATGTTATCGTTGTGCTGATCCTGATGACTTTCGTAGCATGCATAACTCTTATTTCAGGATTACTTATACTCATACTTGATAAGAAAAGATTCATAGGACTTATTCGATCGGTCGGAGCATCAATATCAGGAGTGAGGAAAGTATTTATATACATGGCCATAAAGATTGCCATAAGAGGACTGATTATCGGAAACCTTCTGGCACTCGCAATATTGTTAGCGCAAGACCATTGGCATTTCCTCCACCTCGACCCGGAGGCTTATTATATAGATTTTGTTCCTGTAGAGATAACCCTCCCCTCAATTCTCATACTCAATGCAGCGACTTTACTGATCATATACCTCTGCCTCATTCTCCCATCATGGTTTGCCGCCCGCATCTCTCCCGCAGAAACCATGCGCTATGAATAATCATTTCCAGAGACAATATCATATCAGACAGGATTACCCTCCCCGCATCCGGGCATAAAATTAGGAGTTGAGAACCAAATGGTTTTCAACTCCTGATTTTATGCATATATATGCCTCGATAAACCGCTTACAGGAGCGAGACGGAACGCTTGATAAAGGCCGAGAGAGCCTCGCCTTTCAACAATCCGCTTTGCAACAAGGCAAGGTCGATGATCTGTTTCACAACCGGTTCACTTGTGGCAAACTCAGTGATGAGAGTCTCCTCCCTCTCACGCGCTTTCGAAACTTGTGATTCGGTTTCAGAAATCTCCTTATTTATAGAATCTTTATCAGCATCTTTCTCAGTCAACTGCTTGCGTAGATCCTGAGTCTTGGTGTTCAAGGTCTCAATCTCATCCCTTACAGGCTTGATAACCTCACCAATGCTCTTCTCTGCACCCTCAAGTATGCGTTTCACTGTCGGTTGCTCTGTATTTACAACCAATGAATACATATCAGGCATATTTCCGTAGAAATTCATACCCGGTTGCATGGCTGCCATATCTTTCATCCTTCGCATCATCTCATTCTGAGTGATGACTGCCGGAGCATCCTTATCTGTTAACGCTGCATATTCAACGATGAAATTCACATCCTTTAGCTCAGGCATCTGACTTCTGAAAATTCCAGTCAACAAATCTGCTTCAATCGGGGTGAGATCCGACTTCTTCTCATCCTTACTCGGAATAAGACGTTCGGGTGTATCTGAATCAACCCTGACAAACCTGATCTTATCAAGTTTACTTTCAAGTAAACCGATCACATGTTGGTCAAGCTGTCCATTCATCAGCAACACATTATACCCCTTCTCTTCTGCTCCCTGAATGTATGAGAACTGAGCCGATTTATCAGATGCGTACAGATAAATCAATGTACCCTCCTTATCAGTCTGAGTTGCCTCAACCAACTTACGGTATTCCTCCAGAGTATAATAATTGTCGTTCACATCCTTAAGCAGGAAGAACTTCTTGGCAGACTCAAAGAACTTCTCATCCGTGAGCATTCCATATTTGATGAATACCTCGATATCATCCCACTTCTTTTCGAACTCCTTCCGGTCATCCTTAAACATCTTATCAAGTTTTTCGGCGACCTTTTTTGAGATATATGATGATATCTTTTTGACCTGTTGATCAGCCTGCAGATAACTACGGCTCACATTCAAAGGAATATCGGGAGAATCTATCACTCCCTGCATAAGGGTCATAAATTCGGGAACCACTCCCTCTACCTGATCCGTAACAAATACCTGATTGCAATATAAATCTATTCGGTTGCGCTGAATGTCGATGTTATTCTTTATCTTCGGGAAATATAGAATACCGGTGAGATTAAACGGATAATCCACATTCAGATGAATCCAGAACATGGGATCTTCCTCACCGGGGCGAAGTTCATGATAGAACTTAAGGTAATCCTCATCGGTAAGTTCAGAGGGTTTCTTAGTCCACAGAGGTTCGGTAGCATTGATCACCTTATCCTTATCTGTATCCACATACTTGCCATCTTTCCACTCCTGCTCTTTTCCACTGATAACCGGGACAGGCAAGAATCGGCAATATTTCTTAAGGAGGGTGTCTATACGTGCCTGCTCAAGGAATTCCTTACTGTCATCATCGATATAGAGAATCACATCCGTTCCGCGCTCACTCTTATCGATCTCCTTCATTTCATATTCCGGACTGCCGTCGCATACCCATTGCACAGCCTTAGCACCCTCCTTATATGAGAGTGAACGGATCTCCACTTTCTTGGAAACCATAAATGCAGAATAGAATCCGAGACCAAAATGGCCTATAATCGAATTGGCTGTATCCTTATATTTCTCAAGAAACTCCTCAGCTCCTGAGAAGGCTATCTGATTGATATACTTGTTCACATCCTCCTCATCCATTCCGATTCCATGATCGGATATGGTTAATCTACCTGCCTCTTTATCTATGGTGACACGCACATCCATCTTTCCAAGTTCACCCTTGAACTCTCCGAATGAGGCAAGAGTTTTCAGTTTCTGTGTCGCATCGATAGCATTTGATACAAGTTCACGAAGAAAGATCTCATGATCGCTATATAAAAATTTTTTGATTACGGGGAATATGTTCTCAGTTGTAACCCCAATTTTTCCTGTTGCCATGGTATATTATATTTCTATCCATTGTATAATTATTAAACTTTCTCACCTGACTCCTGAGTAAAGCATTCAAATATCGTGCCATTCTTAAAACAAACAAGGAGGTCTTTGGTTGAAAGACCTCCTTGTTCTCCTCCTTATAACAACACTTTTTTATTATGTAGTAGTGCGTATCAAACAAACTTAGATAACTTCATTAGGAGCGTTTTAATTTGAAAAGATTATTATTTAAATAATGTCTTCAAATCAGCCGTTGTAAGATTTCCTACAAGATACATGGCGTCGAATCCGCTGTCCCAATTGGTATATTTGAGAACAAGAATCTCTTTTATCTTATCTCCACCCCCCTTCTTTATATACCACAATGTGGTATTATTATTTCTTTTTTGGACGGAGACCTGCTGCCAACCCGGCTCATCCACGAGTGATTTAACCAATTCTCTAACTTCCTTTGATTTCCCATGCCACGGTGTCTTGACAATTTCGACAAGCTTTAGCTTACTTGCTGATATCCCACTCAATTCCTTCGCTGAAAGCTTGTCGGGCATCATTTCCAATATTTCCGGCGTGAGCAACAAATACTCAAAATCATTCCAATGGTAAACCTTGGAAAACTTCGGTTGAGGGGAATCTGATGCACCGGCCACCGGAATGGTCGCGATCAACAGGATGAAGCTTAAAAAAAACTTTAACTTATTCATAATCTTTGGTATTATTCAGATTTGTCATTATCATGCTTTTCATATTGTTCCTTACCATCTATCTCATCTGAGAATGAAGTGAAAAAATCGCTTATATCTCCGAGGGCTATAGTCCAGTCAGCATTTATCTCATCTACCATATTCCTCCATATATCCCCAATGTTCTCAACGTCATTTCCCTGCTCCGCAAAAGCCTCTCCAAAAGAGTCTGTATCAGGTAAAGAGGCTATGAAATCCTCCTGATAATCTTCGAGGTCGATAGGGAATTTGGATTTCATGTCGCTTGTGACATACGCAAGAAGAGTCTGAACTTCCTCAGGACTGGGTATTCGGTCAATCTGTTGGTTGACATACTCATATGATTTGTCAGCTTTTTTCCTTACTCCTGTCGAAGTTACATTATTCTGATTCTCAGGAATATCTATTACTCTTTCTTTCCACTCAGAAATAGCTGAGACCTCTTCCTCCCTGTTGTTTACTTGTGCCAGCTGCTCCTGCTGTGGAAATATTATCGAACCTTTCTTCGAATCCTCTTTCCCAGCGGCTATATTCTGAATTTTATCGCCATGCGAATGTGTAAGAAGAATGAGAGATCCGCCGATTATCAAAGCGACAATGGCGGCCGCAACAAATATACGATATTTCGATTTCCGGAACCCGGTACTAATTTTCCCTGAAGAATCAGCCAGATATCCCATTTCCTTATCGAAAAAAGTATCTATCTCATCATCGGTAATAATCAGACTATCCGATTCCATCCTCTCCTCTCCAAGCTTCCTGAGCTCCAGAAACAACCTGAGTGTGGGATACTCTGTCTTCTCCGGATCCATGGATCCGTTTTCGGATTGATAAAGAGCAATTATCTCATCCTCTTCAGAAACCATAGTCTCTCCATTTTCCCACCTCCTCAGCAGAAAGGCCAGTCTGTCTGAATTCATATCATTATATTTATTATCTCTTTCCATATAACTCCTTCAAAGTTCTTCTCCCTCTTGACAACAAGGTTCTCACATTGGTATTCGTAAGACCGGTCACATTTGCTATCTCCTCATTCGACAATCCCCGCAGAGCATTGAGAACTATCACTTCCCTCTGCATCTTAGGGAGACTTTCCAATCCCCTTTTGAGTATACCCAATTCCTCTCGGCTCTCCATCCTTCTCTCAAAAGATTCCTGAGAAGCTTCCGACCTATCTTCATATCCTACCTCCCTTTTACGCTTGAGAATTCTCAAAGCGCAGTTTTTAACTGTAACGAAACAATAACCCCTCATATTTTCCACTTCACCCAATCGGATTCTGTTCTGCCACAGCAACGCCAGTGAATCCTGAATACAGTCGAATGCATCATCCTTATCCTGAAGTATACGTATCGCACACTCCAGCATATCTCTACGCAGAGGATAAACTATATTTTTGAATGCCTCTTCTGTCATCAAATCTATAATTCTGACGTCTCAGTTCTCTCCCCCTCATTCCCTATTACAACTATATGATTCTGAAATTGAGATTAATTGTAAAATGGTAGGATAAAAAAGACCATTCATTTCCTAATTGTA
>CAZCJC010000011.1:0-62129 GCA_964499025.1 uncultured Sangeribacter sp. | reverse complement strand
GAGAGTAGGTAATCGCCGCCTTAGGGGGCCGGTTGCAGGACCGGCCCCTTTTTTTGTGCCTGCGCGTCTGCAATACTTATCTGCGCAACTGATTTGTAACCTAATTGAGATGTCAGAATGTGCAGCCTATTGTGAGAATTGAGAGGCGAATGGATGGTGATGAGGCCAGTATTGTCTCTGCAGCTGATGTTATTGTTGAACCTGTGGTGCAGACGTCATCGAGAAGCAGGATGTGTGGTGATTTTTTTGCTGAAGGGTTTAAGTTTGAGCCAGTGTTTAATGAGATCAATTTTGAATCAGGCTTGAGTCTAAATATATTTTTTGTATTCCTGCGTCTTTGGTCAAGAGTAAGTTTTGTTTGGGTTCTGTGTGGTTTCACCACTGTCAAATCTGTGTTTATCTTTAAATCGGTAGCTTTGGAAAATCCATAGGCTATCTCCTCTGTCTGATTATATCCTCTTCTGGCTCTTTTAATAAAATGTATGGGGATAGGCACTATGTAGTCCATGTCGTTTAGGAATGAAGTGGTGCTCAGTTCTCTTCCTACGATTTCTCCCAATTTTCTTGCAAGATTTCTGTAATGGCGATATTTGAGATCTTGCATAAGAATTGATAAATCGGATTGGCTGGAGTAAAAGAAATGGCCGGTAGCTCTTTCAAATGGGAATAGACCTGCGAATCTCTGCTCCATCGGGTTCATTGAGTTTCGGTGATAAAGTGTTCGCGGCAGTCGAGCCAAACATAATGGACAAATGTATTCGTCGGCAGTACTAAGGTGTGTTCCGCAGAGATGACAAGAAGGCGGAAAGATATAGTCTCTAAGATAGTGTGCGATTCTTAGGGGTTTAATCATCGTTTTGTTGCTTTATCAATTCCTTAATTACTCGGGTAGCCAAAGAGGATTCATATCCTCTGGAAATTAGATGTCGGTATAGTTTTCCTCTTTCATCATAATCACTGAGGTCGAGCGACCGCGATTTAGAAATTGCTAATTTATAAAGTGAGGAGAGATATTCCTCTTCATCAATCTCATCACAAGCCAGAATTATTGTTTCTCTGGGAATACGCTTGAGATATAATCCCTGTTTTATCTTATTTCGTCCCCAACCTGCGAACCTTACTTTATCGTTTACATAACTTTTTGCGAATCTATAATTGTCGATAAACCGGTTTGCGATAAGGAATTCAATGATTTCCTGAATCGCATCTGAGAAAAGCCCCATTTTCCTTAGTTTCTCCTTTATCTCATATTCGCAGTGTTCTGACCTTGCGCAGAGTCCGGCCATTTTAAGTTTTGCTGCTTCGGGAGTTACGGGCTTCTTTCTCAACATAATTATCAGGTAATGATTAAGTAGTTGTTAAGTAGTTGTTAAAAATTAATCGATATATTGTAGTTGATACTCTTGAACGATATAACTTGTTATTTTTGGCATCTTTTGCCTTGTCATTCAGTCGCATACGAAAGTATGCTCCCTCTTTCCGCAGCAAAATCTGCTCAAAAATAACTTCGTTTTATATGTTCATTAATTTTTTTCCAACTACTTATTAATCTATTTCAGGGCCGCTTTTATGAAACGTGTCCTGTCGTAGCTGTCTTTAAAGGTTATTATATCTTGGTATCCTTCGGATTTCAGCATTTTCGCCAGTTCTTCACTATGGTTGGGATTTATTTCAAAATATAATCTTCCCCCCTCTTTCAATGCTTTGACTCCTACTTCAGCAATCCTGGAATAAAATATCAAAGGGTTATCATCAGGTACAAAGAGGGCACTATGCGGTTCGTAATCCAGAACATTCCTTTCCATAGAGCTTTTTTCCGAGTTATCTATGTAGGGGGGATTACTTACAATTATGTCGAACTTTTCAACGGGAGGATTCCAATTGAAAATGTCGGCATGAATGAATTCTATTCCGGCTTTCATGCGGGTTGCATTCAGTCGGGCAACTTCGAGAGCACCCTCTGAAATGTCGATGGCGATTATCTCCGGAAAACGCAGATTTCTCGACAATGCTATAGCAATAGCTCCACTACCTGTGCCAATATCAAGAACTTTCAGGTCTGAACGGTCATTTTCCTGAATTATTAGATCGACAAGTTCCTCAGTTTCGGGTCTTGGTATGAGTGTTTGGCGGTTTACCATAAGCTTCATTCCGTAGAATGAGGCTTCTCCGAGAATATATTGAATGGGCTCATTTTTGAGTAATCTATTCTTGATATTCTCAATCTTATCCAAAATATAAGATGAAACCTCATTGTCGGCATGAATCACCATGTCTGTGAGGTTCCATCCTTTAAGAGCGTGGAAAATAAGTCTTACCATAGCCTTAGCCTCCCCTCCTCCATATAGAGGGGTTAGATCAGCCTGGAGTTGGCGGCTGATTTCGCTTACGGTGGTGGGTTGCGTCATTGTCCTATCATAAGTATAAAACATAAGAAACAGCCTGGCGTGCAGCTTCTTTAGCCGATTCTTTCAATGCTGTCTTTAGCTCTTTCTTCATTTTGGAAAGAGTCTTTTTTGACTGAGCTAATTCTTTTTTATTTCTCGACAATTTCTTTTTAGAATTGGCAATTGTTTTCTTTGATTTCGTGATACACTTCCTTGATTTAGAGAATGTCTTTTCCGATACCAATTTATCGTTTATGATACACAGAATATTTTCCCCGATTTTTTCTCCAAAATCATCCGGAAGAGTATTGAATTCAGGATCATTGAATTCCAAAGATTCCGAAAAGAGGGTTCCGGTATCAAAGTTCAAGTCATCCAAGATTTCTCGGTTAACCAAGTTGGAGATAAAATCTGAGTTGTTAAGGTGGAGAAGATCATCGAATAATCTTTCGTTATCCAACATGTTGTCTCCGCCGGCTCCAAAATTAAGATTAATTTTCCCGGTTAAGACTACCATAGAAAAGCTGTTGCCCTGAGTGACGATAATAACAGTAGAATATCTGTTGGGAGTGTCTTTCAGAGGGATTGCATAGATAGTAGAAGATTCTTTTTTTGATTTAGTTTTCATGAGAATCTCCATATCCTTATTTTTCTTAAGGAAAGAATTCAGAGCTTTATCGGCCACCTCTATTCCTTCAGCAGAGCGGGAGGAATAAATATAGAGATTATCCAAATCCTTATTATTATAGATATTAAGTTGTTCCCAAAGGATATTTCTTGATTTTGATGCATTCATCAACATCGCCTTGGAAACGAAAACAGTCTCGATATCCGGACAATTCTCAAGTTCCGGGAATAATGGTTCAGCCGCCATCAAAGCGGAAGAGGACAGGAGAGAGATTAAGGTGATAAGGAGAGTCTTTATATTTTTCATAAGTTTACACTGATTAGTTTTCTGTTAATTGATTCAAGTCTCATATCGGATTCTTCACAGGCATTTTCTACTGCGAACATGTTCTGATTCATCATCACCATTACCTGGTCGACGATCACAGCCGCTTCCTCAGGATCGGTGATTTCCCTTTTATTGCTTTTAATAGTAGCTCCGGTTTTTGTGCTACCATTTGCCGAGGCAAGTTGTGAGGTTTTCCGAACATTACGATTTTTCTTTAATCCTCCTTTTACGTGAGAGACAGCTTGCGCAGAATAATCTTCTTTATCAGAGGATACCTCTTGATCGGATGAACGTAATGCCGATAAACTATTGTCATTCAGATTTACTTGGGCGGAGTGATCATCATCAGTAGATGAGACTGAGGCCATTTCTCCAGTACTCTTAGTCTGAAGTCTAACATCTTTGCTCGCGATATCTATAGCTCTCCAACCCACAGTCAGTACTAAGACGAGAACGGCAGCCGAAGCCGCAATCTTGACAAACCTACGGAAAAGGTATCTTCTGTTTCTTCCGGAGAGATCACGTGAGATATTATTTTCGAGATAATCAGGAACAGAAATATCCTGTTCCGAAGAGAGGAGGGGATTCTCAATCATAAGGAAAACATCGCGTTCCTTAGTCAGATCTTGCGGAAGATCAGGTACGGATGAAAAGAGACTGGCGAGTTGTGCAATCTCCTCGCGCGACGCCTCCCCTCCGTAGTAACTCTCAAGGAGAATCCTTATTTTTTTTATATCATTAGTTTCAAGCATATCAGTGATCCGATTAACACCCCGATTCATAAAATTTCAGAGCTTAAGGAATTGCCGGGTAACGTTTCCAATAAAACTCCATTATGTGATGTTTATATTCATCATTATTTCTCTCAGCTTCCGTCTACCCCGACTCAGGAGCGCCCTGACGTTCATATTGGAGTATCCGGTTATTTCAGCAATTTCCTCATTTGAGTGGTCACCGAAAGAGGAAAGCCTAATCACTGTCTGCTGACTTTCAGGTAACTGTTCCAATGCTTTTTCCAGCAAAGAAAGTGTTTCCCGATACTCAAGTTGGTCAGTGCCGTCATCCTCGGAATGAAGATTCAGTTCGGATATCTCCGCTGCTTCATGAGCGTTTCGGATCATCGTCAACGCAGCATTTCTGACAGCTGTTATCACATATCCTCTCAGATTCCTCATGTCGGGGAGTCGGGATCGATTTTCCCAGAGCCTTGCCACGGTATCCTGTACTGCGTCTGCTGCATCCTCCTCTTTTCGAAGAAGAATGAAAGCGGCGCGATACATAGCGTCACGTAAGGGTAATATGGCTGTCTTGAACTCCTGGGTCGTCATCAGTAGAAAAGCGAGGGAGAGAGGAGTTTAATAAGTAGACGCAAAACTAACCGAATTGTGACACCGAAAACCAGATTATTCAGATATATCTATCTGTTGCCTTACTGATTCCTCATGAATTTCGGCGAGAATCCTCCTTACGAAATCGGGATTCAACCCTGCGTTTTCAGCCGAGGCAGTATGTCGTTTTATCAGTTCGCTATATCTATCTTTCTGCACGACTGGCATATCATTAGCCTTTTTCAATTTCCCTATTTCCCGAGCCACTTCCATCCTTGCAGCGAGTGTCTCTATGAGGCGGTGGTCTAATTCATCAATCTTCTTTCTCAGCGAATCCAATCTGTCGGCTGAGAAATTATGATTTCGTGGAGTGGAAAGTTCTTTTATTAGAGGAGCAAGTTCCCCGGGGCGTAACTGTTGTCGTTTGTCGCTCAGTGCAGAATCCGGAGAACAATGCGATTCTATTATCAGACCGTCGAAATTCATATCGAGTGCCTTTCTGGCTAAAGGAAGAACCAGTTCACTCTTTCCTCCGATATGAGAGGGGTCACACAAAAGTGGCACTTCCGGAAGACGTCTGTGAAACTCCAGGGGGATTTTCCAGAGGGGAGGGTTACGGTAAATGTGATTTCCGTAAGCAGAAAACCCACGATGGATTGCTCCTAATCTTCTAACCCCGGCGCTATATATCCTCTCCATAGCCCCGATCCATAATTCCAGGTCTGCATTGACAGGATTCTTTACCATCACAGCAATCTTTCGGCGCTCACTTTCTGGCAAAACGGCAAGAGCGTCGGCAATTTCCTGCACGGCGAAAGGGTTGGCAGAGGTTCTTGCTCCTATCCAGACAAAATCTATCCCGGCCCCGATCGCTTCATGGAGATGCTTTGGAGTGGCGATTTCCGTGGCCACCCTCATCCCTGTTTCATTCTTAACCTCCTCAAGCCAATGTAGAGCACGCGATCCCATACCCTCGAATCCTCCCGGTTTGGTACGTGGTTTCCATACTCCGGCCCTGAAAATCCTGACTCCCTCGTCAGCCAGCATGCGGGCTGTGTCAAGAGTCTGTTCCCTTGATTCAGCACTACAGGGGCCCGCTATCAAAATAGGAGAGGAATTCCCCGGAAAATCAAATATCGGCTTAATATCTCTAATTTCCATTTTAACAAATTTACTAAAAACAGGCGAAATAATAGGAAAGAATCTGGCAAAATATTAAATTTGGGACTAAAATTTTGATAATGGAATTTGAGAACTTACGCGAATTATTAAAAGCCAATCGCTCTTATCGGAGATTCCGACAGGATGTGAGATTGTCGGAAGAGACCTTGGCAGAAGTGGTGGATCTTGTAAGATATTGTGGATCGGGGCGCAATCTTCAGCCCCTTAAGTATAAGATAGTGAACGGAGAGGAGGAATGTAAAGAACTTTTCGGGATGCTCGCCTGGGCCGGATACCTGACAGAATGGGAAGGTCCTGCTGAGGGGGAGAGGCCAGCGGCTTACATTGTTCAATGTCTCGATACATCTCTCACCAAAAATCCACTTTGTGATGAGGGGCTGCAACTGGAAGCCATCAGTCTGGGCGCTGTTTCGAAAGGTCTCGGATGCTGTATAATAAAATCGTTCAATATGGATGGGGTTAAAAGGTTGCTCAATCTCCCGGAACATATTTTGCCAACCTATGTAGTGGCAATCGGTGAGCCAGTGGAGTGTGTCCGTCTTGAAGAAATGAAGGCTGGAGAATATAGATATTGGCGCGACAAAGATGAAATTCATCATGTGCCCAAGAGGAGCCTTGAAGAAATTTTGCTTAAATAAGGAAATATTTCTATATTTGCAAAGAATTTTGCATTCCGCTTGTTGCAGAGATTTATCCGGAAAGAGAGGTATGTATATATAGGTAAGTCGAGATGTAATTTCTGGAATTTGAAAAGAAGTAGATCAGACAACATCAATAAAAGGAAAACAACCAAATATAAAATAATAATTAACCCATGGTAGATTACAAAAGCTTAGGTCTCGTCAACACTAAAGAGATGTTTGCAAAGGCCGTTCACGGTGGATACGCTATTCCGGCGTTCAACTTCAATAACATGGAGCAGCTTCAGGCCATCATCAAGGCTGCAGCCGACACAAAATCTCCAGTTATTCTTCAGGTGTCAAAAGGAGCTCGCAACTATGCCAACGCGATTCTTCTGCGTTATATGGCACAGGGAGCAGTTGAGTATGCCAAGTCACTTGGCTGGGAGCATCCTCAGATTGTGCTTCATCTCGACCATGGCGACAGCTTCGAGCTTTGCAAGGATTGTGTAGACAACGGATTCTCATCAGTAATGATCGACGGAAGTCATCTTCCCTATGAGGAGAATGTAGCGCTTACCAAGAAAGTTTGTGACTATGCACACAAGTATGGCGTAACAGTAGAGGGCGAGCTTGGAGTCCTCGCAGGAGTTGAGGATGAGGTAAGTTCAGACCATCACACATACACAGATCCTGAAGAGGTAGTTGATTTCGTAACCCGTACAGGAGTCGACAGCCTTGCTATTTCAATCGGTACTTCTCACGGAGCCTACAAGTTCACACCCGAGCAGTGCACACGCGATCCGAAGACAGGCCGTCTTGTTCCCCCTCCATTGGCATTCGACGTGCTTGAGGGTGTAGAGGCGAAACTTCCCGGCTTCCCGATCGTTCTTCACGGCTCATCATCTGTTCCTCAGGAGTATGTTGACATCATCAACGAGAACGGAGGAAAACTTCCGAATGCTATCGGAATCCCCGAGGAGGAACTTCGCAAGGCAGCCAAGATGGATGTTTGCAAGATCAACATCGACTCTGACAGCCGTCTTGCCATGACTGCAGCAGTGCGCAAGGTATTCAACGAGAAGCCTGCAGAGTTCGATCCCCGTAAATATCTGGGTCCGGCACGTGATGAGATGGAAAAACTCTACAAAGAGAAGATCATCAATGTTCTCGGCAGCGAAGGAAAGGCAGAATAATTGCAATTAACTAAAAATTAATTAAAAGAATCGCATTCCATGGGGAGTGCGATTCTTTTTTCTAAAACAAAGTTAATGTTTTTAAGAATTTGCATATTATTTGAATTTTTTTTATTAACTTAGCCTCCGAATCAGATTGAACCGTGATTTGGCGATTTATTTTACACTTATGCAAGGAAAAATTGAAAACTTTAACAAATTAAAGCAACAATACCGATTTTTTGCATCTAAATGAACTAATCAAAATCACCATGTTTCTACAGGTGAAACGCATATGCAATATGCGACACCAAAAACCTAAGGTTTGATCAGGTTGAAATCATCTTTATTCTTAGATATATAATATCTCTATTTTTAGGAGCCCTGAGGCCCTTTATAAATTCATAATACAAATCAGAAACATAGTAACTTAATAGCATATGAGGATTTCTACCAAATTAGTGTTATCAGTTGCGATTCCGGCTCTCGGATTTTCATCCTTAGCGTCGGCAGGCCAACTGAAATCTCTTTCGAATCGCGATCTCCATAGATACGCGTTCAATCAGTCAACACGTACCACGGCATTCGAGAGCCCCCGAATGAAGAAGATTGCCAATGTCAACGAAAGGATGACCAATTTTCTTGAGGGGAGGGACATGGTTCGTAAGAGCAATCAGTACCAGCCCTCGATCACCATGGGTCCGGCTAATGTAACAAATACCATTGATGCTCCTAACGGTGAGCTATGGTACTACACGGGTGATTTTACCTACCAGCACATCAAGCATGAGTATTATATCGAGCAGGTGCTCACAGAATATGAATTCAAGATCTACGATGCCAACCTAACTCTTGTAGGTGTGGTTCATGACAAGATGAGGTATCAGGATGATGAGGTGCGTGTTCCTCTTGTAGAGCTTGTGCCGGCGGTGACAAGAAATTTCTTCAACAATGATGATAAGTATGAGATTATGGTTGGTCTCGCTGTCAACTCCACTACTCCGGGTACCAATCATTATCGCACTCTGGTTTATTCAATTGGCGGAGAGAAGGAAACACTTCCGGTGGCTGATCCATCCAATACTACTCAATCCGCTGTGCATCCCACCCAGACAATCGATAAAGAATTTGATAAACCTATCTTCCGTCTTGATGGAACGATAGGAGATATTCTTGACGCTTCAAAGGATGGCGAGGAGAATTATATCATCTCCACTTATGGTGAGACTCTTCCAGGAGATGATGTTATGTCGGGCGATATCGAGGATCCCGAGTGGGGTAACAAATTCTGGGCCGCTCTATCCAGCTCACATATCACCGTATATACTTACGGAAAATCGAAAGATAATAAGACCCTGACGCTTATAAAGGAGGTTGAGATACCTATCCTTTCCATGCCTGGGGATCAGGAGAGCACACCTTTCATGATCTCCTACAACAAGAATGGTGAGAGCTATCTCCTTTATCAGCAGTATAAGAAGCTTTATTACAAGCCTTATTACAGATATGATGAAGATCTTGAGATGGAGGATAACAACTCTCTCCTGATTCAGATCTACAAGCTTAAGGGAGATGAGATGATTCTTGATCAGGTAACAGAGATACCTGTATTGAAGGATAATGTTGACGGCTGTCTTGCTTCATATTATGGAGTTGGTGACATGCGTTATACTGAGGATATAAGTTATGGCCAGTATACCGATGATGGCAAGGCATCCTTCATGGTGACACGTAAGAATTATCTTGCCGGTAGTGACGATACAGATCAGAGCTATTTCGTATATGATCCGACGGGAGCGCGCATCCGCACTATCTACGAGTATGCTGACGCACACTTCCCTGTAAGCAATCTTGACGGCTTTGAGCCTCAGGAGGTGTTCACGACAATAGAGGGTGGACAGTATGTATATTATATGGTTGATCTCGTATCCGGTAAAAAGGCATTGCGTCTTCCGAGTTACCTCATGATAGATGATGACAGCGAGCCGGATCTTATGGCAGCCAACATGGACCGTGTAGAAGCCGGTGATTCCTACAAGTATGCAATAGAGATGAGATATCCGATCGACGAGGATGAGAACTCTATCCTCCGAGTGGCATGGATTAACCGTGACGGTAGCTTCGATCAGATGCATGAGGTGAACATTGGCCCGGCGGCTCTTTATGCTCAGGTGTATATCAACAGTGATTGCTTGAATCCGAGATTGTTCTACGGGGATAACAAGTATGAATATATGATGCTCGTGAAGCGTGGCCTTGCCGGCCAGAAGTCAAATGAGGAACTTATGATCTGTCAGGTTCGCGACATGGATAATCCTCAGGGTAAAGAGATTCTCAAGTTGGAGCCTAACGATGAGAAGGGAGTGCTCAACGGCATTCTCCCCTATGCTCAGGAGAAAAATCCGGTGCTTAGCGTAAACTGGTTGAAACCGGATGAGAACTATGAGTATTTCTACACTCAGGATGTATATTTCCTTCCGTTTGGATCATCCGCAGTTGAGGAGATTGCTACTGATGTAGCTTCGGCAATATATTTTGACGGTACCTCTGTCTATGCACCCGGTCATGACATTAAGATTTACAGCCTTCAGGGCATGATCGTAGCCGAAGGTCACGATTCTGTTGGAACTTCCATCTTGGCTTCCGGTATATACATTGCTACTGCTAACGGCCAGGCTCGCAAGTTCTACGTAAAATAAAGTTTAATCAATATACAACTTTCAGGCTCCCACTACTAAGGGGCCTGAAAGTTGGTATATAACTCTCATCCGTTTTAAGATGCGGATGAGATCATAAAAACATTCATATGAAAAAATACTACCTCTTATCTATTTTAGCGGTGATTTTAGGCTTTAGCTTATCGTCAGCAGCGCAGAACAAGGTTAATTTTGTATGGGATAATCCTGATGCTGTCAGGATTTTTGAAGGAAGTATGGAGAGTGAGGCTCTACCCATCAGTGCGGGCGCCACTTCATATGAGCTCACCTATTCACCCGGGTCGTTCTTCATCTGCCCTGGGGAAGGCTACGTAATAACTAAATTATCAGTTGAGGGAAGTCCTCAGAATCAGTCGGTAGGCAAGAATTATACCTACGGCCAGCAGACCAGCATATATTTAGGAAGTTCCCATAATGGCAAAACAATAACCATTGAAACAAAGAAACTTGAGGATGATGGAGTTCTGAATCTTAATGTAATCAATGGTGCGGAATATGTGACAGCGACTCTTCAAGGTAGTTGGAAAGATGCAGATAATATCAACTACGAATATGCCAGAACAATTGATCTTTCGGATGGGACCCAAGAGATAAAGTATCCAACGGCATATATCAAAGAAATGACCATATCTTTACGTAAAGGACTGCTTGATGAAATTCACAGTGTTAAGAAGAATGGTGAAACGGTTGCGGGAAATTCTTACATGTATACTTACGATGTCTATATGAAAGACATAAAGTCGGGAGACAATATCGAAGTTCAGGTATATGAAGGTGATGCACCAAAAGCAGAGAAATGTATTGTAACGTTGGATTTAGCACCCGGTCTTGAGGATTGTATAATGAATATCAGAGACTGGAAAATCAACGAGTTCGTACAGCCTGTAGATGGTAAAGTCGAGGTTCTTCGCGGCACTGATCTGCAGCTAAATTTCAATGAGGGTTATACATTCACTAAATTCACGGTGGGCGATGAGGATGTTACCTCTACATATAATGAAAGTGCCCAAAAACTTAGATTCAATGTAACTGAGGATGTAACCGTAAAAATAGAGGGAACTGCGATAGTATATGGAGATGTTGAATTTACCGTTTATGTAATGAATCCAGAAGGAGTGCTTCTAACGAAAGAGGTTTATGGAAGTCTGGCCAATGCACTTGATCCCGAAGAAGGCACCCCGATAACCAGTGAGATCACACTTCCCGAAAACTCCTTTACCGATAAGGTAGGAAACATAACTACTTACAAAGGAGCTGTAATGACTCCGGAGAATACTCGCATGTTCAAAATCAAGGTATCTGAACGTCGTCCTCTTGCATATCTGAGACCGGCAATCGGATATTACATCTCTGCAGTATGGAACGGATCTCTTACAGAGCCTTCAAACTATTTCGACTACATGCAGAGCGCTAAGTATTATGTAGTAGCTAAGAAAATTGAGCGATTCGCCCATGCGGATGTAGAGGTAATAGGTGATGGCCAGGTACGTTTCCAGCAGTCTATGGGAATCAGTAACCTTTGGGGTAATGAGTCACATAACTTTGCACTTATAAAGGGAAATCAGACGATTAATTTCTGTCCGGAACTTCATAACCCATTTGAACTCGTGGCACCGTCTGAATATCTAAATGAGGAGAAAATGGACAAATTCCAGGTTTATCTTGACGGGATGAGATTGAGTCCGGATGACAATTTCGTTTATCATATCAATTTCTACTCCGACAAGGCTCCGGAAGGTGAAGAGCAGAATGGTTCCAATATGACCGTGTATGCAGATGGAAAAGGAACAATGAAAGTAGGAGGAGTCAAGATAGAGCAGAGAGATGAGAAGACGCTTGAATGTCTCTATAGCCCCCTCCAGAGAAAACTTTCTGAGACAAACGCTACTTTCCTTGTTGGAACACCGATTGTAATTAAGCAGCCTGCAGCCGGATCGCTCGTTACTTTTGATGACGGTCTGAATGATGAGGTAATCTTCGGATATCAGAATGGAGAGTTCATCAATAAGTTTACTGACGGAGAATATAAATTCGATGTTAAGTCGATGAAACAATATAATTTCCGCGTTGAGGCAGATCCCGCTTCGTCCGGTATAAATGAGATCGGAGTGACAATCGGAGCAGGAAACGGTGAGATCTACAATCTACAAGGAATCTCTCTCGGAAAAGATTTTGATATTCTTCCCGCAGGAATCTATATCCGTGACGGAAAGAAAATTGTAAAGAAATAATACTCTGATAAAAGCGAATCATAGAGGAGAACTGTATTGTCCTCTATGATTCGCTTTTTAACATAATTATAAGATCAAATTATAAAATAATAATCATTATGCACAGTAGATTCCAATTAACAGGATTGTTTTGTGCGCTGTTTATGATGTTGCCTTTCTTGGTTAAAGCCCAGACATTCAAGGATGGCAATATTAATTATACAGTGTTGTCAGCAGAAGAAAAGACTGTTGAGATAGGTAAGAACATGCAGGCAATGGGAAATATCACCATTCCTGAGACTGTCACATCAGAAGGAATTAAATATAAAGTAGTGGCCGTTGGAGACGGAGCGTTTCTTTGGAGTGATATAACAGGAATAACTCTTCCGGCCACGATAACGGAGATCAAGCAGAATGCTTTCTCGATGTGCCCTCTTCAGAGCATAGTTATTCCTGATAATGTTACCGAACTTCCCAAGCAGGCATTCAATGCATGCTCAAGTCTGGAAAGTGTTACTCTTCCGAAAAATCTTATCACCATTGGAGAAACTGTATTCAATGGGTGTAAGAAACTGACCTCTATAGAGATCCCTTCAAAAGTAAAGAGTATAGGGGAGAAAGCTTTTATCGAGTGTACCGGTCTTACAGAAATTACTCTTCCTGAATCCTTGGAGAGTCTTGGGGCACTTTCATTCAAGGGATGTACAGCTTTGGAGTCGCTCAATATTCCGGCAAATGTGGCAGAGATAGGAGCAGGCGCTCTTGCTGGATGTTCCGGGCTAAAGTCACTTACAGTAGATGAAGCCAATAATAATTTCTCAGCAGCTTCCGGAATTCTTTATTCCAAGGATATGAAGACACTTCTGTTTTCTCTCCCTTCAAAGGAGACGGTAAATATTCCGTCAGGAGTGAGTGAAATTGCGGCTTCAGCATTTGAAGGTTGTAAAGATCTGACTTCCGTACGTTTCCCCTCATCTCTCCGTACCATTGGTGAGTCTGCATTCTCAGGTTGTAGTTCTCTTCAGGAGATAGAGCTGAATAGTGGTCTTCAGACGGTAGGTGAGTACGCTTTCTATGGATGTAGTTCGATGTGGCTTGCAGTGATCTCCAATTCTGTAACCACACTTGGTTCGAGAGCGTTTCAGAATTGTACCGCTCTCCGCCAGGTGAACCTTGGAAATGGAGTTACTGCTATCAATGACAACACGTTTGATGGATGTAGCGCGCTTAAGGCATTTACAATGGGTAATTCCGTTGCTTCTATCGGAGATCTTGCCTTCCAGGGTTGCAAGGCACTGAAAGGGATCGAGCTTACCAACTCAGTCAAGACAATAGGGACCGGCGCATTCAGTGGCTGTTCATCTTTGACGGCAATTATTTTCGGAACAGGTCTTGAAACTATCAAGGCAGACGCTTTTTCAGGAACGGCATTGACTTCGATCACCGCTTTGGGAGATACACCTGCTGCTGTCGCAAATAATGATGTATTCAGCGAGGATATGTATTATGACGCTATACTTTATGTTAATCAAAGTGCAGTAGCGGCCTACCAGGGAAAAACACCTTGGAGCTATTTCGATAACGTCCAGAGAATCAAATATAATTTTGAGCCTTATTCCATCCTTCCCAAAAAGGGAACGGATCTAAGGGCAATCAAGGAGATAAAGGTAAGTTTTAACAGTCCAGACAAAGAGCTGATGCCCCTTAATACTGAGGATGCCTATAAACTCGTTACGTTGACACGTGATGGAGGAAGCCCAGTTTATCCTACCCGGATAGCCCCTATCGAAGATGAGAATATCACTACAATAGCATTCAGTTTCCCGACTCAGACTGAAGAGGGCACCTATACTTTCACTATGCCTCAGGGCGTAATATATGAGGTGGAATGGGATAATTCCCAGGGCAGATACGTAAGAATCAAGGATCAGGGGAATCAGGCATTGACATCGACTTACACTGTGAACCCCCAGGCCAATACTGTCTTCACGGACTATGTGATTCATCCAGCTACACGTTCTACCATCGCATGTCTGCAGACGGTGTCTCTCTCTTTCCCCAATGCTGAATATGCACTCGACACCCATAGCGGTCAGAAGATTACCCTGACACAGATAGGCGAGGATATCGAGAATCCGAAAGTTTATACCGGGGTTCTCGGAGGCTGGGGTAATGAACCCAAGATCACTTTTGAAGATGAAACAGATCGTAATGTGATCATCCGTGAGGCCGGAACATGGCGTCTTGATATTCCACAGAACTTCTTTACTCAGAATGGAGTTGGAAACGACCGTATTCGGGTAACCTACTTTATCGATCCTACCGTTGAGGCTGTCTATTCGGTTGATCCAGAAAGTGGCAGCAAGATCTCGATTCCTATGGAGGGAGTAATGGAGATAACATTTAATTTCTATAACTCAGTTCAAGTATCGAATAAACCGGCAACAGCTGGCGCCGGTTTCACTGTCACTTATGGCTCGTTGACATTACCCAAGGTGGTAAGTGCTTTGGGAACCAGAGGTTGGCAGATGCTCGATAATCCCGGCGACTGCACAATGACAATCCGTATCAATCAGAATGTCTTTGAGCAGCCAGGTGTCCTGAAAATCAGTGGAGCAAAGGGTGCGCTGACAATCGATGGTAATCCCTCTCCTGAAATTGAGTGGTTCGCAACCTGCGGAGATGTATCAGCTGTTGAGGAACTCGTGGACTGTGCGGATTCAAATGCACCCATCTATAATCTTCAGGGTATTAGCGTAGGTAATGATTTTGATACTCTTCCTGCGGGAATCTATATCCGCAATGGAAAGAGAATCATAAAAAAATAAACTCCGGAGCAGGTTAATACTCCAGGATTAATTAAACCAATAAGTCCGTCTCAGATTTTTATCCGAGGCGGACTTTTTTGGATTAAGATTCCATCTCAAAAAAGTTTAGATGAGGATGAATGTTAATTTGGAATATTGGAGGGGGAAAGTTAATTTTGTAAATTGAAAAAGAGTTGATATAAAGTTCCTATGCGATGAAGATATTTACATCTCAGGCAATACGTGAAATTGATAGTGCGACGTGTGAGGCACAGCGAATTAACTCCATCGATTTAATGGAGCGGGCCGCCTCTATGGTAAGCGTCGAAATAGTTTCCCGCTTCCTCCCCAGCCAACGATTTGTGGTGATGGCCGGTCCCGGCAATAATGGGGGGGATGCTCTTGCGGTGGCTCGCATGCTTATTGAGCAAGGATATAAGAAAGTGGAGGTCTTCCTTTTCAATGTCACCGGAAAATTAAGCCATGATTGCGAGGAGGAAAGGAAGAAACTCATCACTATCGATGGAGTTGATTTTACTGAGGTGTCAAGCGAATTCAACCCTCCATATCTAAGTGAATCTGATGTGGTGATCGACGGCCTTTTTGGCTCGGGCCTGAACAGTGCCCTGAAGGGAGGATTCATGTTTGTTGCCCGCTATATCAATGATTCGGGCGCCTACGTGATATCTATAGATGTTCCCTCCGGTCTGGCGGGGGAGGAAAATGCCCATTCGAGTAGAAGGGATATGGTGCATGCCAATCTCACTCTTACGTTCCAGATACCCCGTCTCTCTTTCTTCTTTGAGGAGAATCATAGTGTATTAGGGGAATGGAAATTATTGGATATCGACCTTGATGAGGAGAAGATAAAAGAGCTTCCGGCAGATTACATGCTTGTTGAGGCGCGAAATATACGCCCCCTTCTTCGTCCGCGTCTCCCCTTTACCGGGAAGAGGGATTATGGGTCGGCTTTACTGTTTGCCGGGAGTACGGGGATGATGGGTGCCGCCGTGATGTGTGCCAGAGCCACTATCCGGAGTGGAGCCGGGTTGGTAACCGTCCATGGGCCGGGAGGAGGACTGACGATTGCTCAGACCTCTGTGCCTGAGGCGATGTTTGAACCTGACCGTAATGAGCATTTCATTTCCGATATGAGGATTCACCATGATCATCAGGCGGTGGTTGTGGGTCCCGGAATAGGAACACAGGATTCAACAGTAGATGCATTGGAGGCACTGCTGAAAACGAATCAGGCTTCCCTTATTCTTGATGCAGACGCTTTGAATTGCATTTCCAAACGTCCGGAACTTCTTACGCTTCTTCCACCGAAAACTGTGATCACGCCGCATATAGGGGAGTTCGACCGGTTATTCGGAGAGCAGAGTTCTTCTGAAGAGAGGCTAAAGACAGCTGTGGCAATGGCGCGTCAATATAACATAATAATAGTACTCAAGGGCCATTATACGGCTACAGTGCGCCCCACAGGTCGTGTCTACTTCAACCCGACAGGAAATCCGGGAATGGCAACCGCCGGGGCAGGGGATGTCCTGACAGGAGTGATAGCAGGTTTTATGGCACAGGGATATCGTCCGGAACATGCTGCCACAATAGGAGCCTATGTGCATGGACTGGCCGGAGATATTGCTGCGGAAAAAATTGGAGAATTCGGGATGACTGCAGGAGATATTGCCTCATATCTGGGACGTGCAATTCGCCAAATAATGGAGAAGAAATAATCATGATTATGAATAAGATAAGAATAGTGTCGGTCGGAATAGCTGCAATTCTCAGCAGCTTGATGATGAATGCCCAGCAGACAAAAATATTGACGGCTGACAAACACAATGAATATGGGTTGGTTTACACTCTTCCGATTACCTCACTGGAAATTGAGGTGACGGCGAAGAGGACTGTCAGTAAGGCAGGCCCATATTACCAATATGCAAAGAAATTCATCGGGACGGATAAGGTTATCAAGCAGGATGCCGAGTCATGGACAATTACTGATGTAACCGTTACCCCGTATGGCGTTCCGGATAAGGATAACCGCTATCTTATGCAGTTGAAGAGCGGGGCTCTCACTTATATTGGGGTGGATTCAGACGGAATGCTGCTTTCTATAAATAAGGAGGTGCCATCTCAGAAACAGGATGCTCCCAACAGCAGGAAGAGAGGGTCTAACAGAAATGAGACTTCGAAAGTAGGGCTGAAAGATTATCTGCAATATGTGAATGAAGATTTCATTGCATCCCAAAGTTCTGCAAAACAGGCCCAGATGTTGGCAGAAAGCCTAATGGAGATACGGGATGCCAAGATTTCGCTCACCAGAGGCACGGCTGAAGCTATGCCCACTGATGGTAAACAACTGGAGCTAATGCTTAATTCCTTGTCAGAACAGGAAGCGGCCATTACAGCGGCATTTACCGGCGTAACGGAATCGGAAACAATAACTCGCAGATATACATTCACGCCCCAGAAGGATGGGAAGAATGTATTGTTCAGGATGAGTGATTTTGCCGGTTTCGTAGAACCGGACGATTATTCAGGAGATCCGGTTTATTTAACTGTCAAGGTTTCTAATGAGGGTAAATTGCCGGTTGATGCTAAAGGGGAGGAGAAAAAACTGCCCAAAGATGCGGTGATTTATAATATTCCGGGGGCTGCGATGATCACCATCACAACACTTGGCAATAAGTTATATGAGAAGGAACTTGAGTTCTCACAATTAGGTGTTAAGTTCGGTCTTGCTCCTACAATGTTCAGTGCAAAGAAGAACCGTTCTTATGCTACGTTTAATCCGGCAACCGGTGCGTTGATCGAAATAGGGGAGGATGCAGGAGAATAAAGCTATCACCCTTTCACAATTTCAGCAGCTTCTGGGGAATACCATACGTCTGAACCGGAGTCTGCAGAATGTGTGGGTCACAGCTGAACTGAGTGATGTCAGAATCGCAGGGGGGCACTGCTACATGGAGCTTGTGGAGAAGGATATCTTCGGAAATACCTGCGCAAAGACCAGGGCAATGATCTGGGCCAATACCCTTCGTGACCTGAGAAGCAAATTTTATGCTGCCACTGGGAAGGATATCGCCACGGGGATGAAGGTGATGGTAAAGGGTTCGGCTAATCATCATAATCTTTATGGCCTTAGCTTTACGATAGTTGATATCGATCCTTCCTATACTGTGGGGGATATGGAGCGTATACGCCGGGAAATACTTGAAAAGCTAAGAAAGGAGGGAATAGTTGAGAACAACCGATCCCTTCAATTGCCGGCTCTTCCCCAACGAATTGCCGTGGTTTCAGCATCGGGAGCTGCAGGTTATGGCGATTTCATGAACCAGCTTTTGCACAATCAGGATGGTTTTATTTTCTATCCGTTCCTTTTCAATGCAGTGATGCAGGGAGAGAATACTTCCCGGAGTGTCAGGGATGCGTTGGAAATCATAGAATCTACAATAGATTTATGGGATTGTGTCGTTATTATCCGTGGAGGTGGAGCAACAACCGATCTTAATGGTTTTGATGAATATGAACTGGCCAAGGCCGTGGCCACATTCCCGCTTCCGGTGATAGTCGGAATAGGTCATGAGCGTGACAGAACGGTTTTGGATGAGATCGCGGCTGTCAGATGCAAGACTCCTACCGCTGTAGCAGCATTCCTTGTGGATACCCTCCGGGTTGCTTATGCTGCCGTGGTGGATCGTGTCCGGAGAATTGCAAAATATAGTTCAGATGCCATGAGGGGAGAAATCTACCGCATCGCCAATCTTGAGACATCCCTCCCGGCCACAGTAAAGACCCGACTGATGAAGGAGGAGAGGAAACTCACCGAGACTGTTCATCGCGCAGAGAGGGCGCTGACTCGTAAATATAACTCGGAATGCGAAAGGATCGGATTGTTGAAGTATAGACTGGAAAGGGCATTGGCTACAGTGACGGAGAAACCTGCGATGAAGCTTAAGAATATCGAGGGTATGCTCAGGGTGCTGAGCCCACAAAATACAATCAACCGTGGTTACAGCATCACACGCCTTAACGGAAAGGCAGTAAGGAGTGTTAGCGATTTGCAGCCGGGAGATACTCTTGAAACCCAGCTCTCTGACGGATGTGTGAAATCAAAAATGATTGATGGTCAATAGAATTTTTTAGACTGACGGTAAGTAAATCTATAGTAGATAGATGATACTTACTGAGAAAGTTTTTTGGGTAGTAGCTTTCCTCATTTACCGGATGTTACACCTAAATATTAAACCCGAATACACGCAATGGAAGATCTTACGTATAAAAAAGCAGTAACGGAATTAGAAGAGATAGTCAGGAAAATGGAATCGGATTCATGTGACATAGACATGCTATCCGCTTATACAACCCGGGCTCTTGAGCTGTTGAAATTCTGTAAGGAGAGGCTTTTCAAGACTAATGAGGAGGTTGAGAAATGTCTTGAGGCACTCCGCACTTCTCTGCCCGAATAGTTATATCAAAATCACAGCGTTTATCTATTCATTAGTTTCAGCCGGCTACTTATTCGCGGTAATATATTCTTTTTACACGTGGAGAGACAGAAGTGAGAATCTCGTAAGGGATTGTGTCGAGAGTGTCGGCAAGTCGCTGAAGAGGGGCGTTTGCACCGAATATCTCAACCGAATCCCCCACTTTGCAATCAATGCCGGTAACATCTATCATGCAAGCATCCATACATATGTTGCCTATTGTGGGAGCCTGTTGTCCGTTGACCAGCACCGATATGTTTCCCCGTCCAAAGTGACGGTTCATACCATCTGCATATCCTATGGGAAGGGTAGCAATCTTTGATTTTTTGTGAAGTTTACCTCTCCTGCCATACCCAATTGTTTCTCCTTCATCCCATTCGCGGAGCGCTATGATAACTGTCCGGAGGGTTGAGACTACTGACAGCGGCTTCTCCATTTCCGGCGGGAGGGTATTTGCTCCATAGAGACCGATTCCGAGACGCACCATATCAAACTGATAGTCGGGGAATCGCAGTATCCCGGCAGAATTGAGAATATGGCGCATTATGGGATACTTATAGCCTGATTGGATGAAATCAGTGCAACGGGTGAACAGAGTCAACTGATGTAATGTATAATCATCCATATCCGGGCAATCAGCAGTAGCCAGATGTGAGAATACTGATTTTGCCCTTACTGCAGATGTGTTGTTGAGGACTTCAATCAATTCGGGCAATTCATTCTCAATAAATCCAACTCTATGCATCCCGGTATCCAGTTTGATATGTATGGGGTATTCGGTTATGCCGTTTTTTTCAGCTTCTGATATTACATCATGCAGCATGCTGAATGAATATATTTCCGGTTCAAGCCTGTTTGCGAACATGGATTTATAGTTCACAATCTTTGGATTCATCACCATCACCGGCATTGTGATCCCCCTTCTCCGGAGTTCGATACCTTCATCTATGACGGCTACTGCCAGATAGGCCGCCCCACAATCCTGGAGAGTCTTGGCTATCTCATAGCTTCCTGCTCCATAACCGGATGCCTTGACCATGCAGATTATTCCTGTCTGGGATTGTAGATGGCGTCGGAAATAATTGTAGTTGCTAACGATTGAATCAAGGTTGACCTCCAGCACCGTCTCATGTTTCCTGCACTCCAGCATCTCTGCTATTGTAGAGAAATTATATTCGGGAGATCCTTTCAAAAGGATAATCTCATCATTGAAATCAGAAGGAGTCATCCCTTTGAGAAGGGTGGCTGTGGATTCAAAAAATCTGGATTCTTTCGGGAAGAGAGTTCGGTATGATGAAATTACAGATCCAACCCCAATGAATCTATCTATCCCTGCTTTCTTCACAATATCTGCCACAGCTGCATACAAATCAGGCTGGGAACTTGATTCATGATGCAGATCACTCAGGATAAGTGTTGAGGTCTGCGTGGGCATCCGGCGTCGACGCATAAAATCGATTGCCGGCAGAAGGGAAGAGAGATCAGATGTGTATGAGTCAAGAATCAAAGAGCATCCTCCGGTGCCGTCTGTGACATTGAGACGGGTTCCAATCTTATTGAGAGTGGCAAACCGACGGGCTATCATCTCCGGGGGAATTCCGACACTAAGCATGTAGGCAAGTGCACTCGAAGCATTCTCCAAGTCTGTTTTCCCGGTGAGTGGCGCGGCGAAAGAATGATGACAGCCGTTGAAATGGTAATCGATAGTCATCTCTTCAGCACCCGTTTGTCTGGCCTGAATATATAATTCGGCTCGGGGATTTTGCGTTGACCATCGTAAAAGGATTTTATCTCCGGCAATCTTATGTGCTTCTTCATCTATCTCAGGATAATCAGCACAATATATTATTTTCTTTACGGATGGAGCTGAGGCAAGAATCATTTTTTCCTCAACTTTTTTCCTGAAAGAATTGAATCCTTCGGCATGTGCATCCCCGATATTGGTGATAATTACAGTGTCAGGACTTATGCACTCTGCAAGTCGGGTCATCTCACCTTCGCGAGATATGCCGGCTTCTATGATGGCCAAAGATGTGTCGGGAGAGATCTCCCACATGGAAAGGGGAACTCCGATCTGGGAATTGTAGCTCCTCGGGCTGCGGGAGATGTCTGTGAGCGGTTCCATTAATTGGTATAACCACTCCTTGAGGGTAGTTTTGCCTCTGGAGCCGGTAATTGCGAGGACTTCCCCCTTAAATGATGGAAAACGTGCTGCAACTTTCTGTAGTGCCTGCACTGTGTCATCTACAATGAGCCAGTTTATATCTGTCTTTTCCGCAAGGTCTTCGGGAATCTTGTTTACAACAAAATTTTTTACTCCCTGCCTGTATAGATCGGAGACATATCTGTGACCGTCATTCCCCTTTGTAGGAATGGCAAAAAAGAGTGTGCCCTCCGGCTTTATAAGCGAACGGGAATCGGTAAGAAGTGAGCTTATAGGAGAATGACTTACGGTTGCCCTAATCCCTAATCGCTCTGCTATTTTGTCAAGATATAATTGCATGGTCTTTTTTTCTGTATCGCTATTTTATGCAGATGCCGTTTTTATTCCATCTGAATATGTCGGGAAAAGCGGAAGGATACTCGTCATCTCTGAATATTATAAACACCCGGTAAATGCCGTAATTATCAACAGTCAAAAGAACGTTGTTTTTATCAGGAGCCTTTACAGCTATATCAGAATAAGGAGAGGGAAGGAGTTTCGCATCAATTCTTGTCCATGCCAATATCTGAATAAAACTATTTAAGTCGGTATCTTCTTCTATTGCGTTTTTAAATTCATCGTCCATTTTATCCCGAAGGGAGAGAAGAATCTTGTCTTCATTCGTGGTTGTTGGATATAACCAATTGCCGTCTGCTGTATTTACATGGTGCATGTGGGCACCCATTGTATGCCAATACTCTCCGGAATTCAGCATGTCATGTCCACCAATGAATTTATCTCCCTCCATTCTTCCCCATTCAAGAAGAACCCAATATAAATCAGCATTGTAAAAAATGCCCGGCTTTATATAAGTAATAAAGTTTTTGCTGTCTTCCTTATTTATTCTTTTGTCGAGTTGGAATTTATGGATGTAATCCGAGGCAAATGATGAAGCAGCAATGAGAATAATCAGGGCAATTGATAAAAATTGGACTTTCCGGAACCCCTTTTTCATATGATGATAAGTTTTATGACACTAGTCTTTAAGGAATAAAGATTTATTTAAGCGGAAGGGCAATTACTTTTGAGAGCCATTGGAGGTCGGGTGTTATCGGTGCGGATCGCTCGATATTGATTGGTACTACCGATACAATTCCGTGACTAAGACACCACTCATCCGTTTGGTCATTATCGGGTTCGAGATTCTCGAACTTACCTGTCAGCCAGTAAAATTTATTACCATGGGGATCAATATATTCTTTGTATTCATCATTCCATTTTCCGATACATGGCTTGCAAAGTCTCATCTCCGAAGGAATACCCTTGTTATCGGGGATATTCACATTGAGGCATACATCCTGCGGCAATCCGTGTTCGAGCACAGCCTTTACCAATCTGTCGATAGCTGCGTAACAGGGGGTGAAATCCGCATCGGGAGAATGGTCGGTCAGAGAGAATCCGATAGATGGGATTCCGAAAGCGCATCCCTCCATTGCAGCCCCCATTGTGCCAGAGTAAAGGACGTTGATAGCTGCATTTGAGCCGTGATTTATCCCTGCCACCACTAAGTCGGCCATTCGGGGGAGAATGTGGTGCATTGAAATCTTGACGCAATCAACAGGTGTTCCTCCGAGTTTATACATTTTTGCACCGTGATAATCAGGAAGTTCACTAAACTTGATAGGATCGTTGACGGTTATTGCCATTGACTGGCCTGATCTTGGTGCATCCGGACATACGGTTACCACATCGCCAAAAGGGAGTAGCCTATCGATGAGGCAGTGGACACCTTTTGCATTGATGCCGTCATCGTTGGTGACTAATATAAGGGGTTTCATTGTATGTTTAACTTTAGAGTTTTATCGGAGAACTCACTGTCGATTGATATGAGGTCTAAATAAGTTTAGTACAAATTTAATCAAAATTTCTATAATATATGCTTTTGTCGATCATAAGACCAACTTCAATAAAAAACAGGAATGTATCACTACATCCCTGCTTTTTCCAATCGACCTCGAAATCCTTCGAAACCGATTGTAGGTCCTAATTCTAATTTAACTATTAATCCATAACTTTACTAATGCAACAATAAATTGTCAATGAAACGATATATGCGATTTGCTGTCATTTCTCAATCAAACTATTGCGGTGCAAAATTATCAAGGAATTGTTAAATTTCAAAATTTTGGGGCAACAAAATAACTAATTTTTTGACCAATTTTATGTAAATTGGTTAAATTTTTATAAAATTGTTTAAAAGGGAATATTGCTGGCTTAAAAGGAGTAGGATGTTATTCATCAGCCCGCTTTATTCGGAGGCGGAGTTTCTTGGATCGCTTTCTCACAGCTTCCTAATGTCGGCATTCTATATATTTATGACTTTCCGTCTTTTCAGATAGCGTTCTATGATTGCGCTCCGGTTAGCTCCGGGCTGGGAGCTAAGGATATCTTGGGAGGGGAATCTGGTATAGTTTTTCCGCATTTTCTTGAAGTCGCGGTGAGCTTTGAGGATTGCTCCTGCGTTGGGAAAGTCAAACTTGGCAACAAACATCAGAAAAGCGAGGGAGTCGGCAAGACGGCGGATAAACAATTTTCTTTTTCCTTTCTTTTTCGGTAGATTCTTGTGCAGGAGGAGCAAGTTGTTTCGGAAATTAAGATAGGTCTTTTTCGGATTTCCTTGTTCCAAAGAAGCTCCCCCGACATGATAGACAGCTGAATCTGTAACGGCACACACGCGGTAGCCGGCATTCAATATTCTGCAACATAAATCAATCTCCTCCATATGGGCGAAAAACAAGGGGTCGAGCCCACCCAGATCGAGATATAACTTCCTGCGGGTCATCAAACATGCTCCTGAAGCCCAGCAAATATCCACCGGGTTTCCATCATACTGGCCATGATCTTCTTCGATAGTGTCGAATAAACGACCGCGACAATAGGGGTAGCCGAGTGAATCGAGGTATCCGCCGGCTGCTCCGGCGTATTCGAATTTTGATTTTTCCTTATAAGAAAGTATCTTGGGTTGGACAGCTCCTACATTGGGATTCTCGGTGAGGAATGAAAGTAGTGGCCTCCACCAATTCTCTGTCACCTCTACATCTGAATTAAGAAGTACCACAAACGGGTATTGGCAAATTTCTATCGCACGGTTATACCCCTCAGAAAAACCATAATTCCGATCGAATTCAATAATTTTTACTTCCGGACAGTTCTCACGGATCCATTCAACCGAACCATCGCTGGAGCCGTTATCAGCCACTATCAAATCGCATTCTTCGCAAATGGTAAACTTGGACGCCGTGGGTAGAAACTCCTTTAGCAGCCGCTCACCATTCCAATTTAGAATTATGACTCCTAATTTCTTGTGCATAGAATTCTTTATTCGTTATTCAATTTCAGCACGGAGTGAATCCGGATCTTCCGGATCTATGCCGATAAGGTTGACTATCGACAAGGTATTAATGTATTCTTTCTTTAGCGGGGCCGTGACGCGAAGATAATTGCGTGTAAATCCGTGCATCATCTCTCCTCCCCGTGCCGGATGCTCCCATAGGACTTCCGCTTGAGAACCTATGTGAGCCTTAAGGAATGCATCGTATTTCTCATCAGATACTCCGGTAAGAATCTTTACGCGTCTGTGGCGTTCTGCATTCGGCACGGAATCTCCCAACGAGAGGGCAGCCGTCCCGGGTCGTTCGGAATAGGGAAATATGTGCAGTCGTGTTATAGGCAGGGATTTTATGAAGTCAAGGCCTTTTCCCCATTCTTCAGGAGTTTCACCTCTTGCTCCGGCAATTACATCCACCCCGATGAAGGCATCGGGAATTAGTTTTTTAATCATCTCAATCCTCGACCGGAAGAGGGCTGTGTCATATCGGCGGTTCATAAGTTTGAGAACCGAATCGGACCCAGCCTGAAGAGGAATATGAAAATGAGGCATGAACCTCTTGGATTCGGTCGCTACCCACCGAATTATTTCTTCAGTAAGCAGATTGGGTTCTATTGAAGAAATTCTGTATCTTTCAATTCCCCGGACATTGTCGAGGGCTTTGATAAGGGAGAAGAAATCCTCCTCTCTTCCTTTGCCGAAGTCTCCGATGTTGACGCCCGTAATAACAATCTCCTTTCCCCCTTCATCAGCGGCTGATTGCGCCATACTCACCAGGCTTTCCACTGAGCCCGACCGGGATTTGCCTCGTGCGAACGGGATGGTGCAATAGGTGCAGAAGTAGTCACATCCATCTTGAACCTTAAGGAAATATCTTGTCCGGTCGCCTCGTTCGCAGGAGGGGATGAAAGTGTCGATCTGTCTGAATGGAGTGACTTCTATCCTTTTTTTTCTGTCGGAGAGCCAGGAATCTATGAATTCGGCTGCCTTGAGTTTTTCGTTGGAGCCAAGAATAATGTCAACTCCCTCAATGGAGCCTACCTCCTCAGGCTTCAACTGGGCATAACATCCCGTCACAACCAGGGTGGCTTCCGGATAACGCGAGGATAGCCGACGAATTAGTTGCCGTCCCTTTTTATCTGCCGTTTCAGTCACGGAGCAGGTGTTTATTACAATTATATCCGGGTCTGTGCCCCTCGGAGCGCGTGTAATCCCCTTATCGGCAAGCAGGCGTCCGATTGCCGATGTCTCGGAGAAATTTAATTTGCATCCTAAGGTATGGTATGAGGCTGTAAGACCTCCATTAAAATCTTTTTCCATAATTGCATTGCAAAATTAATAAAAAATCGTTGGTAAAGGGTCTATCTTGTGCCTAAAGGAGAAAAAAAGGGTCTTAACTATTGACAAATGGGGTGTCGATTTATTAACTTTGCATGCCGAATAGAATCAAATGGAAAATAAGGAAGTAAAAATCTCTTTCTGGGCCTCTCATCTCACTATGATAGTGAGCGTCACGATGGTGCTCCTCCTTGTGGGAATCATAGGGCTTGTATGGGTGGGGGCCACCAATGAGACCCTCCGACTCAAGGAACGGATGGAGCTTTGTGCCGTGATGGCTGATTCCGTGGGAAATGCAGGAGCGCAGGAGCTTGCGAAAAAGATACAGTCACAGCCCTTTGCCCATAATGTGAAGGTCTTGACCAAAGAGGAGGCCCTGAAACGCTGGACAGAGGATACGGGAGAAAATCTGGAGGAACTTTATGGAGTGAACCCCCTGAGTCCGGAGATAAGTTTCAGCCTTACTGCCGCGTGGAGTTCCCCGGAAAAAATCGAGGCGGTGAAGAGTAAAATATCCTCCGTCCGCGGAGTTGAGAGTGTGGCGGCCCCGGATGGAGAAATGGTGGCCGCGATGAATAATAATATCGCTGCTCTTACCCTGATTCTTGGAATAGTTGCTGCCGTAATGCTTGTGATCTCATTTGTGTTGATAAACAATACTGTTCAGCTTACCATCTATTCCCGACGATTCACCATCCACACCATGCAGCTTGTAGGAGCAACCAACGGCTTTATCCGCCGTCCGGTTATAATGAACAACGCCCTATGCGGACTGTTGGCGGGTATTCTTGCCTCTGCTGTTATGGCAGCAGCGCTCGCATGCGCTCCACATGCCGGTGTCGGGGATATCGCCTCCTATATCGGGTGGGGAGCCTATGGCTGTATAGCCGGAGGAATGACCCTCCTGGGTATCCTCCTTTGCATGTTTGCGGCACTTATTGCCACTTCGAAATATCTGCGTAAGGATTACGACGAATTGTTCCGATAATTAGATTATTGACGAAATTACTTTAGGATGATTTCAACTCGAAATAAAGTTAGCAAAGAGAGCTCCGCTCAGCTGGAGAAAGTGACAGAACCCCAGCGCCCTTTTTCAAAAATCAATTTTTATATGATGGGTGGATGTCTGGTTCTGATAGTTCTCGGATTTATTCTTATGAGCGGAGGAGGCAGCGGAGACACCTCTTTCAACCCGGAAATATTCAGTGCGCGCAGGATAGTGGTTGGCCCGCTTCTGGCTTTCCTCGGATTCCTTTTCATGGCGTTTGCCATAGTGTGGTCGCCTGCGAAACGTAAAGGTAAATAATTCCCTGATCTTCATAGAAATTTTTATGGAATGGATTGATGCTTTGATTCTCGGTATTGTCCAGGGACTCACCGAGTATCTGCCTGTTAGTTCGAGCGGTCATCTTGAAATTTTCAAGGAGATTCTCGGCATAGAGCTTGCGGCTGCGGATTCGATGCAGTTTGACATAATAGTTCATGCAGCTACGGTTTGCTCGACTCTTGTTATCCTGTGGCCCATGTTTTCACGGTTATGCGTAAGTTTCTTCACTTTCCGCAGGGATTATGATTTCTATTATGTGTGCAAGATCCTGCTTTCATGCGTTCCTATAGCCATAGTCGGTTTCTGTTTCAAAGAGACAGTGGAGAGCTTCTTTGGAGACGGCCTGTTGATTGTTGGAATATGTTTGTGTATAACTGCACTTCTTTTGACATTTGCACATTATTCCGACAGGATCTTCCGTAATAGAAAGACTCATGATATCACTTGGTGGGATGCATTCGTAATCGGAATCGCCCAGTCGTTGGCTGTACTCCCCGGGCTTAGTCGGTCCGGAACCACGATTGCCACAGGAATCCTCCTCGGAGACCGTCGCGACAGCATGGCTCAGTTCTCTTTCCTCATGGTGATTATTCCTATCCTCGGAGAAACATTGCTGAGTGTGAAGAAATTGATTTCTCCCGATTCTGTAGCCACCGGTAATGAAGCCGGCCCACTTGCACTCATAATCGGTTTTGTTGCCGCTTTCCTTGTTGGTTGTTGTGCTTGCAAGTGGATGATAGAATTGGTGAAGAAGGGGAAACTCATATGGTTTGCGCTATATTGCGTAGTTATGGGAGTAATCTGCATCCTCTGGTAGAGATTTTGATGTTGAATCAATATTATTTTATCCGGAATGGATTTTATCACAGGTGAGATAATAGGAATTGACAAACCCTTAGGTTGGACTTCGTTTGATGCTGTCAAGCGTCTTAGGGGAGCTATACAGCGCCGACTCGGGGTGAAGAAATTCAAGGTGGGACATGCAGGAACCCTTGATCCTCTCGCAACCGGGGTTCTGATAGTTTGTACCGGCCGTGCTACCCGAAAGATTGAGCAGTTGCAGAATGGGTCTAAAGAGTATGTGGCTCAGATCACTTTGGGAGCTACAACTCCGAGTTATGATCGGGAGACTGAAATTGACAGAACTTTTCCCTGGGACCATATAACCAGGGAGAAAGTGGAGGAGATTCTTCCCCGTTTCACGGGTCGGGTGATGCAGGTGCCCCCTGTCTTCTCAGCTGTGAAGGTTGATGGGAAACGCGCTTATAATCTCGCCCGAAAGGGGAAAGAGGTGGAACTAAAGGCTAAACCGCTTGAGATAAGCGAACTGGAGATAGTGGAGTTCGCACCTCCTATCCTTACGGTAAGGGTGGTTTGCAGCAAAGGAACTTACATTAGAGCATTAGCAAGGGATATAGGGGAGGCCTTGGAATCTGGAGCGCATCTCTCTGCGTTGCGCCGGACGCGTGTCGGCGATATCAAGGTAGAGGAATGTCTTCCGGTTGATAGGGCAGTGGAAATAATATCCACGGGCCCCGTGACATATCCTGAATCGAACATAAACAAATTATGAAACTTTCACAATTTAAGTTTAAATTACCGGACGAGCTAATCGCCCAGTATCCGGTCGAGAACCGGGATGAGTGCAGGATGATGGTGGTAGATTCCCGCACAGGAGAGATATCCCATCATATTTTTAAGGAGATCCTAAATTATTTTGATGAGGGGGATGTATTGATTTTCAACGATACAAAAGTTTTCCCCGCCCGTCTATATGGAAACAAGGAGAAGACCGGAGCCTGTATAGAGGTTTTCCTGCTTCGTGAATTGAACGTTGAAAATAAGTTCTGGGATGTCCTTGTAGAACCGGCCCGCAAGATAAGAATAGGCAACAAGCTGTATTTTGGTGATGACGATTCCATGGTTGCGGAGGTTATTGACAACACTACCTCCAGAGGCCGTACCCTCCGTTTCCTCTACGATGGGCCTCATGAGGAATTCAAGGAGATTCTTTATTCGCTCGGGGAGACACCTCTTCCGGAATATATCAAGAGAAAGGCGGAGCCTGAGGATGCAGAGAATTATCAGTGTATCTATGCCTCTAAGGAAGGAGCTGTCATGGCTCCGGCCGCAGGGCTCCATTTTAGTAGGGAGCTTCTGAAGCGTCTTGAAATTAAGGGTGTGGAGCGTGGTTTCCTCACACTGCATTGTGGAAGAGGAAACTTCAAAGAGATAGATGTTGAAGACCTTACCAAACATCGAATGGATAGCGAGGAGATGATTGTTGATGAGGATCTTGTCGAGATGGTTAATGCCGCCAAAGACAGAAAATCGAATGTGTGTGCAGTCGGTACGAGTGTGCTGCGCGCTTTGGCCTCTTCGGTGTGTATGAATGGCCATCTTATGACATTCGAAGGCTGGACAAATAAGTTCATCTTCCCTCCCTATGACTTCACCGTTTGCAATGCCTTGGTTTCGAACTTCCATCTCCCCCTGAGCACCATGCTCATGATGGTTGCGGCTTTTGGCGGATATGATGTCGTGATGAAGGCCTATGACGTGGCAGTAAAGGAGAAATATCGCTTTGGTGCTTATGGCGATGCGATGCTGATTCTTCGTTGAACCTACCGGCTTAATTGGGAATATTCAATCAAGTAATCTTAAGAAGGATTTTCCCGGAATTGATTTTCGAATTCCGGGAATTGTACTCAAAATTAGAAACCGCGCTGATTCAATTTATGGATCGGGCGCGGCTTTTTTTATAGACGTATCTTTTGGATGTTTTGGACAGGAGATTTATTTCGTGATATATTCTGGACTCATCACGTTTGCTTGCAAAGGCCACGCAACCTTTGTTGAATCCGTAATAGTGCTTGCGAGATGGGCTAACGGGCTAAAAATAAAAAGATTAATTGTCTCCCGACAACTAATCCTCTAACCTTAAATCTAATACCATGAAAAACACGTTGCAAATTTAATACAAAATCTTCTGACAAAAAAATATTTTATCAATAATTTTTGCGTCTTTATGATATTTTAACGCTTTGCGTCGCGACAAAAGGATAGCTTAACAGCTATTAGGGATTGAATGCTGTTAATTTCAATGTCGCAAATGTAATATAGTGTGGAGGGAGGAATGGATACTGAGAGATTAGTATGGATTTTGTGGAGGTTGCTGAATACCTAAGTCAACTGAACACCTCCGATAGAATATCGGGAGATTTTAAAGATGATAGCCCGGGGAAATGCACTGCATAATAATGAAGAAGTTTTTCGAGTAGCAAGCGTCGGTCGGTCCCTGTGAAGCGGAATTTGTGAAGGTTTTCAAGAGTCATCCGGCTAAGCAAGGGGAGCAACATGGTTTCTGCCGGTGTAAGAGTATCGCGGTGAGTAGGCGGCTCGGCGACCGACATACCGGCTCTCATGTCAAACCAATCACCAGTTTCCAGATTACTGAGATCGGGCGATATGCCTGCCATCTCCAGAAATGCTATGAGAAACCAGATGTGGAAGTTGGCGAGTCCCCGGGAAGCATTGTCAAGAGACTTGAGGGAGTAGTGGATGTAGTCCCAGGTTGCAGGATCCTGTGTGGCGTCCCTTAGATAGCGATTTAGAAATTCAGAAAGAAATAATGTAATGGCAGATTTTACCGGATTGAAATATAGGTCATGCCATATTTCGAGGGGAGCTATCGTTCCCAATAGATGAAGGTCCCATCCCCCTTTTATATTGACTTCTGTTTCAATAACTGAAAGGGGCAGGAGTCTGGCATTTCGCATGCGGCTCCGTTTCCCGGAGCCGGTGGAAGATATGAACGACATGCGACCCCGTTCGCGAGTGTAGAGAGTAATGACATTATGGCGGTCATTATGTTTCACGGAGTCGATGACAATCCCTTTAATCTTCTCTAATGCCATGATTTAATCATTGAAGTTGTCTATACTAATTCACCGAAGTTAAAAAGCGTCTGCAATAAAATAATAAGTTAAGCCAACTTCATTCCCTTGATTTTTTAATTTCAAATTTAAATAAAAATATCGAACCATTATATATCATTATTGTTAAAATAGTAAAAGATGGTAATGAAGCCGTAGATGATTTTCAGATTCAAGGAGGATCATTCAATTGTTTTATTCCATCAAAAATATATTAAAACCATTAAATACTAAATACTATGTCTGATACAACTACTCCTCCGAAACCACTGAGAGGAACAAAAACCGAGGCGAATCTGGCCGCAGCGTATGTGGCAGAATCTTGTGCATATACCCGCTATACTTTCTTTGCTCAGCAAGCTCAGAAAGAGAGCTATTTCCAATATGCCAACATATTCAATGAGACGGCAGCCAATGAACTTCATCATGCTAAAATCTATTTGAAATATCTTACAGAGGGTAATTGCCAGGCTCCCGCCATGGGCGTGGATGCCGGAATTCTTGCCCCCACAGTAAATAATCTCAAGGTAGCCGCCAGCGAGGAGGAGACCGAAGGTGTAGAGATGTATACCAACGCTGCGGCGGTTGCCCGCGAGGAGGGCTTCCCTGAAATCGCCGACCGTTTTGCAGCTATAGCCACTATCGAGAATCATCACAAGGAACGTTTCGAAAAGATGCGCGAACGTATCGAGAATGGCACCGTATGGAAGAGCGATAAGCCTGTGAAATGGCAGTGCCTTGTATGCGGTTATATATTCGAAGGTGTTCAGCCACCTGAGAAGTGTCCGGCATGTTATCATCCTTACCAGCACTTTATGCGTGCTGAGGATAACGTATAAAGATCATAAATAATTCAGAGATGATCCGCGGCAGAAATGTCGCGGATTATTTGTTTTGATTAGGATTTATAGCTAAATTGCGTTAAGATAATTCTAAGTAGCTATTCAAATTAAAATGCTGCTGTTTATAATTATCTATTGATGTTTCTCACCAAAAATATAATTGTTCTTTTGGGTGATTTCCTTTCTGCACATCAGTTGCTTGGCTCGCTGTGATCCTTCTTAGAGAATGAAAAATCCCTCAAAAACAACTGCGTATATTGTATGAGTTTAATAGAAACAGCTGCTTAATAAATCTAAATAAAAAAGTCTACCTCTTTTCCCAAAGAAATAGACCGAAACCTTAATCTTAATTTAATACTATGAAAAACACTCGGCAAAGTTAAGAATAATATGCGGAATATTAAAAACTGAAGTGTTTGGCAAACGTTTGAATTAACATTTATTAATATATCGGGGTAAAATAACCGGTTAAATTACCCAACTTTCTTTGATGGAGCTGCTTTATCAATATCTCTGGAAACATAAGATGCTCGGGCGGTCACTCTTCCTTACAGGAGGGGAGAACCTTGAAATACTGTCTCCCGGCCGGCTGAACACAGATGCGGGTCCGGATTTCCAAAATGCGCGCGTTAAGATAGGAGCTACTGAGTGGGTCGGTAACGTTGAGATACATGTGAAGGCGTCAGATTGGTTTCGTCACGGACATGATAAGGATCCGTCATATGATTCGGTCGTGCTCCATGTGGTGGCCGTTGATGACGGGAAAGTTTATAGAAAGGATGGTTCTCCGATTCCTCAGGTGGTTGCCACCTTTCCTGAGAGTTTCTTTTCAATGTATGCAATGCTTAGCCGGAATATCTCCGGAGTGAAATGCGAGCAGCGTCTTGGCGACATACCGTCGCTTGTGAAGATTGACTGCTGCGAATCATTAGGAGTGGAACGTATGCACAGAAAGGCAGCGAGGATTCTTGATGAAGCGCGAGAGGCGGGAGGGGATTGGGAGAAAGTCTGTTTCATCACATTCGCCCGGGCATTGGGCTTCGGACTCAACAGCCAACCATTCGAGATGCTTGCACGCTCTTTGCCTCTGGGATATCTTCATCGTCATTCGGATAATGTAATGCAACTTGAGGCACTTCTGTTCGGTCAGGCAGGAATGCTTGATATGTCGGTAAATATTTTTGATGAATATTATCAGGCACTGTGTCGGGAATATTACTTCCTCGCACGTAAATATGGCCTACGACCTATGCGTCGCGATTTATGGAAATATGCAAGGACAAGGCCCCAGAATTTTCCACACCGCCGTATTGCCCTGTTGGCGAGGACCGTGTCGGGTGGCTTTTCTCTGATGTCGCGGTTGCTGGAAGCTTCAGAAGATTGCGAGAGCTTGCGGGCGATAATTCCCAAGGAGGTGGATGGCTATTGGCTCACACATTCAGATTTTGGTATTGAGGGGGTATTCCCAGGTCGTGCTCTTGGAGACAGTTCGGTTGATCTGCTGTTGATAAACTTTGTGGCGCCACTTATCTATGCTCATGGAGCTTTCAGAGGAGAGCCGGAGGATGCGGAGAGAGGACTGGAGCTGTGGAGGAAACTGAAACCGGAATCAAATATGTTCATCAGATATTGGAACAGTAAGGGCCTGGTATCAGGGGATGCTTTCGAGAGTCAGGCGTTGTTACAGTTGAGAAAGGAATATTGTGATGCTTCCAGATGTCTTGAATGCAGATTGGGTCATTGGCTTTTGCGATCAAAAGCCAATGTTAAGTAGCTTGCAAAAATTATTCAATTGAAGTAAATAAAATGAGATAAATAAATGCTAAAACTGGTCTTTTGAATTAATTTCTGTGAGTTACTTATGGAAAAAATTAGCTAATTTTGCAGTTTAAGTTTAGAACTTATCAGTTGATTTTTTTATTGACGGTAGGGATAAGACCTATAGTGAGGATAAGTTCTTATTGAATATTATAATGGCCAATTATAACGATAAAAAAAGATTCTCCCGAAAGGAGGACAGGATATTGAGGAGAGAGAATCGGGGAGATGAGCCGGTGCCCCTCATGGAATTTCTGGTCAATACATTGACCGACTTCAAAAAAAATGATGTCAAGAAATGGATGAAGTATGGTCAGGTGAGACTCAACGGGGGAGTGACCACCGCTTTTGATGCAGCAGTGGATCCCGGGGCATTAGTTGAGGTGAACCTGTCACGGCCTTTTCCCGTTTTCAAACATCCACGGATTGAACTGGTGTATGAGGATGATGATATAATCGTAATAAATAAGGGTTATGCCCTCCTTTCGGTTTCGACTCTGAGTCATAAGCAGGATGAAAATGCATACGATATAGTGCGTAATTATGTGAAGAGTGTGGATCCCCGGAATAAGCTCTTTATTGTTCATCGCCTTGACCGGGATACGTCGGGCCTTATGATGTTTGCCAAATCTGCGGAAGCTCAGGAGGTTTTACGTCATAACTGGAACAACATGATTCTGGAACGTTTGTATGTAGCTGTGCTGGAGGGCTATCTGGAGAATGACAAGGGATTCGTGAAGAGTCGCCTGGCTGAGAATTCTCAGTTTGTGGTCTACACTACTGATAATCCTGAAGAGGGGAGGGTGGCTGTAACCCATTATGAGGTTTTGGGTAAGGGAAATGGTTACACACTGGCTCAATTCTCCTTGGATACAGGTAGAAAAAATCAGATACGTGTTCATGCTTCTGAACTCGGACACCCGATAACCGGAGATAAGAAATATGGAGCCAAGAAGAGTCCTTTACATCGTCTTGCCTTACATGCGCGGACTTTGAGATTTGCTCATCCCATCACACGAAAGGATATGAATTTCGAGACTCCGATTCCTCCTAAATTTGCAGCGGCAATACGCAAGCAACTGAAATAGACCATTCAAGAATAAGGTATGAAAATTGATACATCATCATATTATCCAGAATCTCCCCTTGATAACGATCCGGATGAGGAGATGAAGGATGAAGAAAGACAGGTAGAGCTGGTGCCGTCGGAAACTTCTGAAAAGATTTTTTCCGTAACTTCAGAGGGGCAGGTTAGCCCGGAAGCGGATTTCCCTCCAACAGACTGTGAGGTGGTAATCGACAGGATTTCTACAATCCTCTCATGGATTCTGGTACCACTCCTGATGCCTGTTTACGGTATTCTGCTGGCGTTTAATTACTCGATTCTCGATTTCACTCCAATGAGATCGAAAGTTGTATTTACCTTGATCACAATAGCCTTTAACGTTGTTATCCCTATGCTTCTTGTTTTGCTTCTTAAGAGGGTGGGATTGGTGAATGATCTTGGATTGAACGGTAGAAAAGAGAGGCTCATTCCCTATATCATATCCATACTCTGTATGGGAGGTACAGGTCTCTTCATGAGCCTGAAAGGGGCTCCTATATGGCTGGTTATGTTTTTCGTGGGTGGGGCAGCCGCCGGTTTTGTGAATCTGATTGTGAATTTCCGTTGGAAAATAAGTGCCCACGCAGCCGGAGCAGCCGGTGTTGTGGCCTTGATGATAAGGATTATCAGTGACGGCTTTCCACTGAATGGTGCGTTCGGATGGATGATTGCCGCAATTGCTCTCACCGGGTTGCTTGGATCATCGAGGGTTTGGCTCGGTCGCCATACAGTCTGGCAGGTACTTGCCGGATATGCTGTTGGCTTTACGTCAGTATTTCTATTTACACTCATTCATTAAGTAGCTTTACAGACATTGGATATGCGCTATAATTATCACAGAAGGCATACGCATGAGGTGAAGGTTGGAAATCTTGGAATCGGAGGAGAAAATCCTATCCGCGTCCAATCTATGACCAATACAGATACAAATGACATTCAAGGGAGTGCTGCACAGGTTAAGACAATTGCGGACACCGGAGGGGAATTGGTCAGGTTGACCACTCAAGGAGTTAAGGAAGCAGCGGCATTGGAGAAAATCAAGCAATGGATGAAGGAATCAGGATGTGAGGTGCCGGTTTCAGCTGACGTCCACTTCAATCCAAAAGCTGCTTTCGAGGCGGCTCGACATGCAGATAAAGTTAGAATAAATCCTGGGAATTTTGTTGATGCGGCCCGTACTTTCCGTAAGCTTGAATATACTGATACCGAGTATTTAGAGGAGATAAAAAGGATTGAGGAGGCGTTGATACCTTTCCTGGATCTGTGTCGGCAAAAGAGGGTTGCAGTCAGATTGGGTGTGAACCATGGATCCTTATCCGATAGAATCATGAGCCGCTATGGAGATACACCCGCAGGGATGGTTGAATCTGTGATGGAATTCCTGGAAATTTGCCGTAGGGAGAAATTTGATGATGTTGTCATCTCAATCAAGGCTTCCAATACAGGTGTGATGGTCGAGACGGTGAAACTGCTTGTTTCGCGGATGGATGAAAGGGGCATGACATATCCGTTACATCTGGGTGTAACCGAAGCTGGCGATGGGGAGGATGGAAGGATAAAAAGTGCTGTTGGGATAGGAGCGTTGATGGCTGAAGGAATTGGAGACACTATCCGTGTCTCTCTCAGTGAGCCACCGGAGAATGAAATCCCGGTGGCAGCATTATTGCGAGATTATATTGCTTCAAGAGAGAATCATGAGGCTATTCCGGAGCCCCAGACGGAGCCTCAGGGAAAATCAAGAGAGATCTTAAATAGAATCAAGGGTTTCGAGGATAAGATTATAGCGATGCATGCGGATAAGCCGCGGGAGATATTCTTCCTTGTGGATGCTTCGATGCCGGTTAAGAATCCGGAATTTTCGGGCCCGTTGATTATAAAATCATCTCATCGGAATGCTCCGGGAGAAATAATGTCTTATATCGACAGGTTTGTTGAGCGTGGTTACAGGAATCCTGTTGTTGTGCGTCTTGAGTATGATGACAAAGATATCGATATACTAAGAATCAAGGCCGGTGCAGATTTTGGATATCTTTTGCTCAACGGTTATGCTTCCGGCATAGAGATTGTAAATTCGAATTTTTCTGATGGGGATTTAGCTTCGCTTGAGCTTTCTATCCTACAGGCAGCCCGTTTAAGGGTGACAAAAACTGAATATATAGCATGCCCCAGTTGTGGCCGCACTCTTTTTGATTTGCCTAAAACATTGAAGGAGGTTAAAGAGGCTACAAAAGGGATGAAGGGATTGAAGATAGGGGTCATGGGTTGCATTGTAAATGGACCTGGAGAAATGGCAGATGCTGATTATGGTTATGTAGGAGCCGGTCCCGGTAGGGTAAGCATCTACCGAGGTAAAGAGCTCATAAGGAAAAATATCCCCACCGAAGAAGCGTTGCCGGCACTTATAGGGCTAATAATAACTGATCATCCTGAATTTCAAAAATAATTAAGGTATCTATCATAAATCAACAGAGGAGGGCTGCCCAGGCAGCCCTCCTCTGTTGATTTATGATCTAAAGATGTTATTTAATGCTCCATTCCATTCCGGTTTTGGTGTCTTTGATATTGAATCCGAGATCAGTGAGCTTGTTGCGGATAAGATCGGAAGTTGCCCAATCCTTCTGCTCTTTTGCATTCTTGCGAATGTCGAGCAACAACTCAACTGCTCCTTCGTAGGGCTTGAGATTGGATCCGCTTTCTTCCGCACTCACCTTAATTCCAAGGAGATCTACCAGCATCGTGTCAAACAGGTGACGCAATTTGGCAAGATCCTCGGCATTGAGCTTCACTTTTCCATCTGTAGCAGAATTTATAATTTTTCCTGCTTCAAAAAGAATTGAAATCACCACCGGAGTATTGAGATCGTCATCCATTGCTTCGTAGCACTGATGCAGGAAGTCAGGAACCTCAACTGTCGATTTTTCCGATGGAAGGAGATTTTGTAGGCGGCGGTAGATGTCGAGCATTTTCTGTAATGCTTTCTCGGCTGCCTGCAAGGCTTCATTTGAGAAATCAACCGTACTCCGGTATTGTGCCATTAAGATGAAGAACCTTATGACCATCGGGGAGTATGCTTGTGTCAGAAGGGGGTGAGAGCCTTCGAAGAATTGTTCGAGGGTGATGAAGTTATTGTAAGATTTACCCATCTTCTTCCCCTCAATGGTAATCATATTATTATGAATCCAGTAGTTAACGGCAGGATGTCCCTGAGCAGCAACACTCTGGGCTATCTCACATTCGTGGTGAGGGAACATCAGATCCAATCCTCCTCCGTGGATATCAAAAGTCTCACCCAGATACTTCTCGCCCATTGTGGAGCATTCGAGATGCCACCCGGGGAAGCCCTCGCTCCAGGGAGATGGCCAGTGCATGATATGTTCAGGAGATGCCTTTTTCCACAGTGCGAAATCGAGTGGATTGTGTTTCTCCTCTTGTCCGTCAAGAGCACGGGTAGTGTTGAGCATATCCTCGATATTTCGTCCGGAAAGGATGCCGTATTTATGGTCTTTATTATATTTTTCGACATCAAAATAGACAGATCCCTGACTCTCATATGCATATCCGGCTTCGAGGATCTTTTTGATATATTCGATCTGCTCGATGATATGACCGGAGGCATGAGGCTCGATGCTTGGAGGAAGCACGTTCAGAGACTCCATGTCATGATGGTAGCGGTTGAGATAAAGCTGCACCACCTCCATTGGCTCAAGTTGTTCGAGTCTTGCTTTCTTTGCTATTTTATCCTCGCCCGAATCAGCATCATGTTCGAGGTGGCCTACGTCGGTGATATTCCTGACATACCGTACCTTATAGCCGAGATGGCGGAGGTAGCGGAAAAGGATATCAAATGTTATTGCAGGACGCGCGTGACCCAGATGGGCATCGCCGTAGACAGTGGGACCGCAAACGTACATCCCTACATGACCCTCATGCAGGGGCTTAAAGAGCTGTTTCGTACGTTTCAGCGAATTGTAGAGAAATAAATTGTGTTCCAAAACTCTCTGATTAATAATTAATGATTAATAATTAATAATTAATAATTATTTGAGTCGGTTATGAATTTTTGCTGTTTTTTAGAGTGTTAATTATAGATGTTAAAAGTTTTATTATGCTGATACAATCAGATTTCATGCTATAAGCTTCATCTTCTAAAAGATAACCGCAGTCTTCAAGAAGTTCAATCCAATATTTGGATTCAGCTGCTTCTTTCAGAGCAATAGAAAGTTTGGAAATGAAGTCTGCTTTTGATTGGGCATATTCACTTTCAGCTATATTTGCACCTATACTTGTACCACTCCTAAGCAGTTGCTTGGAGATTATATATTCATTCCGTTGATTGCATAGCAGTTTATACAGATTGACACATCTTCTGGCAAAAATTTTGCTTTGGATTGCTATCTGGTTTTCGCTGTCCATGCAATTATTAATCATTAATTATTAATTATTAATTTGAATGGTTAGTTGTTAGCGATTCCTGGTTTTGCTCCTCGGGGCATGATCTCTCCAAACTGAGCTTCATATTTTTTTATATTGTCAGTAAGGGCGAAGAGCAGCTGTTTGGCGTTCTCGGGGGTCATCATTACGCGGCTAACTACAGGAGCCTGGGGCATGCCCGGAGCTGCGAAGATAAAGTCGATGAGGAACTCATTAGGTCCGTGACCAATCATAGCGAGGTTAGTATACTTACCATCTGCCATATCAGGACGGAGCTGGATCTGAAGCTGATTTTCTTTATTTTCCATTTCTAAATTATTTACGTTTTTATGGAGATAAATCTCCGGTTAATTATGTTTGTATTATTTATTATTGCAGTCGTTTAAACTACCATTATGAATATTGAAATATGAATATTTAAAGTAATCCTTTTGGGATACTTTATCAAATGAGTTGCCATTAGTTTTTTTGCGGATGCGAAAAAACAAAGTTAACAATTATTTTCCGATTCGGCAATATCGTTAACAGCGGTAAGCTCTGTCTTATCCTCCTCAATTTCTAAGGTAATGATGTCGGATCTCCGGACCGTTTCAGAAACTATTTTCCCATCTGCCATAGTCACAACACGATCGGCAATGGTGGTCATATGGGGGTCATGGGTAACTATGACGAAAGTCTGACCAAGTCGAGTACGGAGGTCGGCAATAACATTGCGTATATCATCCCTGTTTTTCGAGTCGAGTGAGCCGGTAGGCTCGTCAGCAAAAATCACTTTCGGTTCGTTAATCAGAGCGCGGGCAATGGCAGTGCGTTGACGTTCTCCCCCGGAAAGTTCTCCGGGTTTATGGTTTATTCGAGAAGAGAGACCAAGCATGTCAAGAAGTTCGGCAGCCTTATCCATCGCTTTGCGTCGGGATAGCCCTCCAATGAGAGCGGGGAGAGCTACATTTTCACAGGCAGTGAATTCCGGTAGCAATTGATGGAACTGGAAGATAAAGCCTATGTTTCTGTTGCGGAACTGAGACAGTTGTTTGTCGCGCAGTCTTGAAATCTCCACTCCGTCATATGTCACCGTCCCGGAATCCGGGCTGTCGAGAGAGCCTGCTATCTGGAGAAGTGTTGTCTTTCCTGCGCCGCTTGGCCCTACAACAGTAACGATTTCATGGTCTCCGATTGTAAGCGAGATATCCGATAAGACCTTAAGAGTGCCGTATGATTTATTAATGCCGCTTAACTGAATCATTGAATTTATATTTTGCTGATTGACCTTATGACATGGTTTGCCAGATAAATACCGAATATTGCCGGAACAGTCATAATTGTTCCGAAAGAACTTCGTTTATTGCGTTCCTCCAGTTCGATAACCGAATGACGCCGTGGGGGTTCGGTGCTTGCCACAACCTTCAGCCTTCGCTTTAAGCCTGCTTTTTTCATCCGCTGCCTTACGGCTTTCGCAAGGCCATCGTCCCTTGTTTCGCTGATATCGAAATATCCTATCTTTGTTGGATCAACACGTCCGCCCGCTCCCATTGAGGATATGATCGGAATCCGGTTATTGAGACAGTGGAATATCAGAGCCATTTTGGGGGCAACCGTATCAATGGCATCAATTACATAGTCCACATCTTTACCGATCAGTTCCTCGACATTTTCAGGATTCAGGAATTCCGGGCATGAGATGACTTTAATATCCGGATTTATATCTTTACAACGTGAGGCAAAGAGATCGGTTTTTATTTCCCCGACAGTGGAATGAAGCGCAATAATCTGGCGGTTGATATTACTTGGAGCGACCCTATCGGCATCAATGAGTATTATCTCTCCTATGCCGGTTCTGGCAAGTGTCTCTACCGCATATCCCCCCACGCCACCGGTGCCTACCACGGCCACTCTCGCTTTATTGAGATGAGCATACGCCTCCTCCCCAATAATTCTGAGAGTGCGTGAATCGGCGCCATCTGATGGTTGGAAAGAGTTCATTGCAGAAAAGATTCTCAATATCCGGTTTGTGGCAGCCAGCTTCCTTTGAAGCCGGTTTCCTCAATTGTCTTTACGATCTGAGCTGCTTTTTCGCTGTCATCGGGCACACCATGACACTCCAACACTTTGTCGGCATTTTCGAGGTCCATCGACCATTCCATATCGGGGAAGCGATTCTGAACTGCACCCAGGATAGCGGTTTTGCATCCACCGCATTTGGCATTTGTCTTGAATTTCATTTTATTTGAATTAATTGATTTGTTGTAATTGCCGGGAAGGCCAAATTTGCTATTTCGCCGTCACCTATATAAGCTAAAATCTGTTGAGTCGGAGGGAATTCCCGACAACGCAAAGAGAGGATAAAGCCATTGCAGCCGATGCGAACATCGGAGTCAGCAGAAAACCGGCTGAATATAGTACCCCAGCTGCAAGAGGAATTCCGATCACATTATATATAAACGCCCAAAAGAGGTTTTCGCGTATAATCTTCAGCGTTGATCTTGAAAGTGCCACGGCTTTGGGCAATCCGGAAAGTTTTCCTCCAACGATAGTTAGCTTGGCCACTTCGATGGCAATATCAGATCCTCCTCCCATGGCTATGGAAACATCTGCGGCAGCCAGGGCCTGAGAATCGTTTATGCCGTCTCCTGCCATAGCTACAACATATCCCTCCCTTTTTAGCTGTTCAACTCTTTTTTGTTTAGTGTCAGGAAGTGTCTCTGCAGTGATCCTGCTTATTCCCGCAAGTTGGGCGATGTGTCGGGCTGTAATTTGTCGGTCGCCGGTAAGGATCTCGACTTTTATTCCGTATTCCTCCAACTCTCTTACGGCTTTTGCAGCATCCGGCCGTATCTTGTCTTCCACTCCAAATGCAACCATCGGATGATTATTTTTGAGAACCGTTATCACCCCGGAGCCGCGTCCCAACCACTCTCTCACTGCCTTGGCAAGAGGAGTCTCATTTCCCTCTTCCACAAGTCCGGCCCCACCTATTTCATAACCGTCAGATTCTGTTTTACAAAGGATTCCTTTCCCGGGTATATATTCATACTCTGTCAACGGGACCGGAACAATATCGAGGTTTTCAAGGTATTTCACGATTGATCCGGCGAGAGGATGTATGCTCCTTTTCTCGGCATCCAGAATAATACCAGCAATATTTAACTTTTCATCATCTGTCAGTATGTCATCCCAAATGACTTCCCTCACTTCAGGTTGTCCCTCTGTTATTGTTCCTGTTTTGTCGATAAGAAGCATGTTTACTTTCGCCATCTCTTCAAGAGCGCCTGCATCTTTAACCAGAATGCCGTAATGAGCCCCGCGCCCGATTCCGACCATTACTGCCGTAGGAGTGGCGAGACCGAGTGCACAGGGACAAGCAATCACCAGAACTGAGACCGCACATACTATACCTACTGAAAGATATGAACTCCCTATACATAGCCAGATGATGAATGTCAGAATCGAAATTGCAATGACTGTCGGGACAAATATTCCGGCAACCTTGTCGACCATTCTCTGGACCGGTGCCTTGGAGCCTTGTGCTTCACGGACGGCGCGTATAATGCGTGATAATTCAGTAGCGCTCCCTACTTTTATTGCCCTGATTCTTAATTCTCCGGCAGTGGCAACCGTGCCTGCCGAAACATTATCTCCTGTTTTCTTCTCTACCCCGATCGGTTCACCGGTCAGCATACTCTCGTCGATGGTAGCGTTCCCTGAAATGACCGTGCCGTCTACCGGAACCTTCTCCCCTTGTCTCACAATCAGGATATCCCCCTCGCGGATATCTTTGATGGGGACAACTCTGGTGGAGCCATCAGGATTCTCGAGAAGCGCATCGTTGGGCTGAAGTCCCATGAGTGCTTTCAATGCCATACCTGTTGAGCGTCTGCTCCGCATCTCAATCATTTTTCCGGTAAGCACAAACGCTATTATCATGGCAGCACCTTCGTAATACAGGTCGGCACTTATATCCCGGGAGGTGAGCACGTCAGGCCAGATGGTGTTGAAGAGACTGAAAAGGAAACTGACCGCAGTTGAGATCGCCACCAGTGAATCCATGTTTGGAGCTTTTGCACAAATAGCCTTGAAACCTCGGATATAGAATCCTGACCCACAGAACAACATCACGATCAGTGTCAGGCCCATATATACCCATGCCTCACCCGGGAAATGAACATGAGTCATGCATAACGAGGCGAGTGGAACGGTTATTATCCAGGCAATCCATACTTTCAATTTCATCTCGGAGTAAGACTTCTCTTCCTTCAGCTCTTTCTCCTCGGCCGCCTTCATTTCAGATTCGGCCACTATCATATCGTATCCGGAACTCCTTACGGCTTCAGCAATTTTCCCGGGCGATGTTTTATCTGGATTCCAGTCAATTGCCACGGAGGAGGAAGCAAAGTTGACGGAGGCATCCTCCACACCCGAACAATCTTTTATTGTTTTTTCTACAGTCCCGGCGCAGACAGCACACATCATGCCAGTTACCGGGAATATTTCATGTCTTGTTTTACCCATTTTTTTTCTATATCCGGCATATCACACAAACTTTATCCGCCATGCTGCCGGATAAAGATTGTTTGCTCTTGTACCTAAATTTTTTACGATTCCCAACGGAAAGCCTTGGTATTTAACAGCAACGAAACCTTTGGGGATATCTTTGTCAAGATGCAACGCCTCATGGCGAAGATAGGACAAAGCAACTTCCTTATCAAGTTCCACTTCTGGGATTGCCCCGGGATTGAAGTCAGTGGTAAGCACCGACTCTGTTGTGGGCACCTCCTCTTTCCCTTTAAGCATTGTGCGCGGTATGCCGTCGCATATCACCTTTACCTTATCGTGAAGAAGTTTCACAAATGCCTTGTCCTTGACTCTCCTCGCTCTCGGATAGTCGCCCTCCTTGCGAAGAACTGCCGCAAAAAGACCCTCACCCTTAGTGAGATGAGGCATGAACCGCATACAAGGATACGGAGTGTCGATCCCTTTCCGTATTCCCCAAGATTCGGGAAATTCCATGTCGACGGGAACTAATCCTAAGTTCTCAACCATCCATTTGAGATTATCTTCATTTTCCAACCGGTTGAAAGTGCATGTTGAGTAGATTAGGAAACCTCCGGGTTTCAGGGTTTCGAATGCATCTGCCAGAATTTCCCTCTGCAATTCAGCGCATTGTTTTTGTAACCCCTCGTTCCACTGAGTTACCGCGATCTCCTCCTTCCTCATCATCCCCTCTCCGGAGCAAGGCGCGTCAACCGCCACTATATCAAACATCTCTTTCAATTGTGAGAACTTTGAAGTAGGGGAGTTGGTGACAACAATATCAGGATACCCCCATTTGATCAGATTCTCCTTGAGGATTGAAGCCCTCGAACCGACAAATTCATTGGCTACCACCAACGTGCCGTCGGGCACGGCATTAATGACAGATGTTGTTTTTCCTCCGGGTGCTGCGCAGAGGTCGAGTACGCGAAGCGGTTCTCCGGTGTCAAAGGCAGCCGGAATTATTTTTTCAGTGATTGCTTCATATATCATGGAGGATGCATCCTGAACATAGAAAACTCCGGCATGAAGAAGCGGATTCAGGGTAAAGACCGGTCTTTGCGCAAGATAGAAGCCATGATTGCACCATTTGACAGGTTCGAGATCCGTATAACCAGTGACATTAGGATTTTCTGTTTTTCGTCGGTTAAGTTTGATGGATATGGCCGGCGCCTCGTCCATTGCCGTAAAAAATCTGTCGGCCTCCTCTCCGAGAAGCTCCATCATCTGATCTTTGAATCTATCAGGAATCATTAAGTAAGTTTTCAAAATTAGTTTATCTCTTACCTTGTTCAGGTTTAAGGTTGAGATGGATGGTATTACAAATTTAACAAAAAATGGGGAAATATTTAAGCGGGATGAGATTTAAATTATTAAATTTGTAACTCCCTTCTCCCTATCATATCGTATCAATTCATCTGCATTATGTCTTTGGAACCGGCTTTATATCTCATACCCGTCAATATAAGTGATGCCCCGCTGGATAAAGTGATCCCGACGGGAAACCTCCCTATTGTTAAGGGGATAAAACATATGATAGTAGAAAATGTGCGGACCGCCCGCCGTTTCCTCCGCCGATGGGACAGGGAGTTTGACATAGACGCAATTACCTTTTATGAACTTAATAGGCATACGGATATTCGTGAAGTTGTTAACTGGCTTTCACCACTCCGGAAAGGTGAGCCTATGGGTGTTATGAGTGAGGCCGGGTGTCCTGCGGTGGCCGATCCGGGTGCGCTTGCCGTTGAGATTGCCCAGAGAGAGGGGTTGAGAGTGATTCCGCTGGTGGGACCATCGAGTATCCTTATGTCGTTGATGGCTTCAGGATTCAACGGACAGGGATTTGCATTTAACGGTTACCTGCCGATAGATGACAAGGAAAAACTTAAAGTCATCAAAGAACTTGAAAATGAGTCTCAGAGAAAGAATCGTACGGAAATATTCATTGAAACGCCATATCGTAATAATGCGATGATTCGTTTTCTGAGTGAGAATCTTCGTCCTGATACGAGACTCTGTGTAGCCTGTGATATAACCGATTCCGAAAAGGAGAGTATCCTTACCCGCCCGGCTTCCTCCTGGCGTGGAAATAAGGAGAATTACGACAAGCGTCCCGCAATATTCCTGATTTATAGAGGAGTTTCTCCGGATCAACCTAAAGGGAAAGGGGGTAAGGATGTGCGCTAAGAAAATAAGATTCACAGATCATCCCATGCTTCCGTTTGAGGAATGGGATCCGGAGATCCCGGATTCATTGCAAAAGGGGAGGAGAGAGGGACAATGCGGCTATACGGATCTTGATATCAATGATGAGGATGCGGCTGTAGATATGATTCCTGAACGCTATCTTCATTTTATGTCGTTGGGCTCCGGGTCGAGTGGAAATTGCAGTTATCTGGGAACAAATAAAGGGGGAATTCTGATTGATGCAGGTGTTAAAACCGAAGAGGTGGTGAAAATGCTTGCTTCCAACGGTGTTTCAATGTCGTCGATAAAGGCGCTCCTCATAACCCATGATCATTCTGATCATGTGAGGTATGCCTATAACCTTGTCAGAAATTATAAGCACATTAGATTGTTTTGCACCAATAGGGTGCTCAACGGCATTCTTCGCCGCCACAGCATATCGAAGCGTATCAAGGAGTATCACAATCCGATATTCAAGGAGATTCCCTTCAGGATACTTGATTTTGAGGTAACCGCTTTTGATGTTCCTCACGATGGAACAGACAACATGGGTTTCTCCGTAGAGTTTGATAACCGACGTTTTGTGCTTGCCACCGATCTTGGAGCCGTTACAGAGAGGGCTCGATATTATATGAGCCGGGCCAACTATCTTGTCATTGAAGCAAACTATGATCTCCAGATGCTCTTGAATGGCAGATATCCTGAATATCTCAAGGCACGAATACAAACAGAAAACGGTCACATGGACAATGTTGCCACGGGCCGATTTCTGAAAGAGATTGTTAATCCGGATCTCAAATATGTATTCCTGTGTCATCTGTCGCAGGATAATAATACTCCGGCAAAAGCATTGAAGGAGGTTAGGCAGGCTCTTGAAAGTGTAGGGAAAGTTGTTGGGAATGCGGCTGAGTCTATTCTCGACCGTAAGGCCGACATACAGCTCATGGCGTTGCCGCGTTTCGAACCCTCCCGATGGTTCCGCTTCCGCCCTTTTATTCCGGTTTCATAATAAGCTGGCGAAGATTTGGGGAAGTAAAGAGACTTCTTGCAAATTCTGTCAAGGATTCAGGAGTCAGGGCCTCAATTTCGTTGGTGTAACCGGTGTGCATATCTTCCCCGAATTTGTCGTAGGCATGAAGCACGGAGTTCCAGTATCCGTTGTCGTTATCCCTCTCCTCGATATTTTTCAGGGCATGACCTTTAACTTTATTCACCTCATCGGCGGTAATGAAGCCTGGATTCATGAGTTTTTCGACCGTTGCTTCAACTATTGCAATACATTCCTCCTCTTTTCCCGGCTCAACACGTATGTAAACAGGCATCAAGAATTTTGGCGAATCATTCCCGTTCATTCCTGCATTCAGGCCGATGTGTGTCCTGACACCGTAAGTCCAGCCTTTATCTTCCCTGATATCCTCTCTAAGTTTGGTCTGAAGGATTTGTCCAAGAGCGTGAGCCTTGACAAGAGTGGAGAGGTTATAGGGAGCATCACCGGTATAAAGTGAGTAGGTGATGGCTGCGGGTGTTTCCATCTTTCTTTCAAATACTCTTTTCTCCTTTCCTCGTGCATAACGGTAGCCTATATCCCTCGGTTTTTCTATATTGCCCGTTCCCGGGAGGGATGCAATGTATTTCTCAGTCAGATTCCTAAGGCTATCTTCATTGAAATTTCCGGATATGAAGAAAGAGAAATCAGAGAAATTGGAAAATCTATCTTTTGCAATCTCAATTATTCGGGAATAATCCACTTTATCAAGATCTCCCAGGGTCAATTTCATTCCGAGAGGGTGATGGTCATATACATTGGCATGTATTGAATCTCCCATTTCGAAAGTCGGATTGGAGGTGTGGCTGCCAAGTTTCATCCTTTGGTTGGCTGATAGGGTATCAAAGGCCTTCTGATCCATCTGGGGGGAGGTTGCCTTAAGATAGATTACCTGCAAAGCAGTTTCCAGGTCGACAGGAGAAGTGGAAACAGCAATTTGATCCTCCATCTTTTCCACGGCCATCTTGACATCCGCTTTCTTACCAACCAGCAGTTTCCTTAGATCGGATGACGTGAGATTCCCGAATGCAGATACGGCAAGTGCGTCGTTAAGGAGAAGGTAACTCGGAGCCTCTCCAGGAGTATATACCTGAGACAGGCCACCGGGACTAAAAGCCTGAATGAGGATCTTATCAGGTTTGTCGGAGTTGTGGCGGAGGTATACCTTAGCTCCGTTCGATAGGGTCCACACTTTAGCATTGAAAGAAGGGATGAGAGATTCAGTTATAATTTCACCGGCTTCCGGGATATTTTCAAGTATAGGACGGTCAACACCTTTATCTACATAAGGCTCAAGTGTCGCAGGATCTACAGAATTATAGGCCATCCCCAGATCCTCTGCTTTTATGGAATATGCTGTTGAGGGGAGGTAAGCCATTATTATATGATTACGTTCACCGGTACCTGCGATTTTTGCGAACCATTCGTTCACATCCTTGAGCTTCACGGAACTCATCACCCCTTTCATCATCTTATAATAAGGTTCCTCTGCCGGAATGGATCCACCCTCTATGAAATGTTTCACATATCTTCGTGCATAAGGTGTGTTATCGATTTTATCCCGGTTTGCATATCTCGAATCAAGTTCTGTCTTATAATCCAATTTGGCTCTTTCAAATTCCGATTGGAGGAATCCTTGTGCCGCAGCTCTTTTGATTTCGCGTGCATATGTTTCAACGCAATCTTTCTCACGCCCCGGTTTTGCCGTGGAGCGTACCACCCAAGCCCTCGGATCTCTTGACATAAGGAATTTCACGTCTCCGGTTCCCAAATTATAGAAAGGTGCTTCCGGATCCTGCTCCACTTCATCGAAGCGGTCGGCCAGCATAGCGCCGGCGAGACTTGCCATATAAGCCTCACGTAGGCCATCAATTGTGGCTTTCTCCTCCGGCTCAAGATCTGGATGCTTGATATATAACTGTATCATTGCATTTTGTAATTCCGGATCACTCTCTACACTGACAATTATATTCTCGTTTTCCGGGACAACATAGCGCGGAGATTTTGCTGAAACATAAGATCGTGGAATAGACCCGAATATCTCTTTCACTTGTTGTTCCATCTTTCGAGGATCGATATCTCCAACAATTATTATTGCCTGATTTTCCGGACGATACCATTTTTCGTAATATGCGCGAAGTGTTTCCGGCTTAAAAGAGTCCACAATTCCCATTTTCCCGATGGGCATCCTGACACCATATTTAGAACCGGGATAAACGTTAGGAAGGGATTTCTCCAGTAGACGAGTATTGGGATTGCCATTTCTCTGACGCCATTCCCCTTTTATTACCCCTCGTTCTTTATCAATCTCCTGCGGGTCGAGAAGAAGGCCACAACTCCAGTCGCGGAGAATAAGGAGACAGGAGTCGAGAGAGGAATTGCGGGCAGTAGGGACCTGACATATATTGTAGACAGTCTCATCGGTTGAAGTATAAGCATTTATGTTTGCTCCGAATTTCACCCCCAGGCTTTCAAGATATGATATGAGGGTATTTCCCGGGAAATGCTCAGTACCATTGAAACACATATGCTCAAGGAAGTGTGCAAGGCCACGTTGATTATCTTCCTCATTTACGGATCCAACCTTTTGGGCGATGAAGAAATCAGCCATCCCTTTCGGTGATTCATTATGCCTGATATAGTAGGTTAGTCCGTTTGAGAGCGTGTCCCAGATAACTTCCGGGTCATTGGGTATCGGATTTTTTGCAGAAACATTGATTCCTGCTGATCCGACGAGTGAAACAAAGAGGGAGAGAAAAATTTGTTTTCTTAATTTTTTCATATTTAATAAAGAATTGTTTCGATATAGTATTAATTATACGTCCTATCTCATTTGCGAACCATTGAAGATTTCAGATATTAAAGTCATTTTCAGAAGTACACTCCTGCCCCAATCCTCCAGAATAGGTTGTGAGCCGGCTGAAGATCACTTGGACTCCTATATTTCCGGTAGGAGAGATCTAAGTTTATACCGAGTGTAAATTTCCGCGAAAAAGGACGCAGTAATTTAATTTTACCTCCTACTTCAGTATAGGGTGTATTGGCATTTCCGACTTCCAGAAGAAATGAATCTGTTGCTCCTTCATCATCAGTTATTCTTTCTGAATCGATGTAAAGAGAGTTTTTCAACGGTTGGTAATAATTTGCATTTATCTCAAGGCGCCCATTGATTCTAAAGGGAAGGGGTAGGCTGCCGGTAAGTTTTACAGAGGTAAGGAGAGATTCAAGAGTATTGAATCTTACAGGGCGTAGATAATTTCGGTGAAAACGGTCGTAGACCCCTTCTATCTCCAGGCTGACCGAGCGGGAGGTTCCTTTTGCTCTTTGCCAGAGGAATGAAGCTCCATAAGCACGGTTGGTGGAATGGAACCTCTCCTCTGATCCGATCTGAGGATAGATTGAGGAAGCGGGATCTCCGAAGATATTTTCATACCCGGTGCGTTTGGCTGTTTCAATTACACCCTTTATTGCAAAAGAGGATTGGAAAGAACGTGTGTTCCTGATCAGGAGTGTATCCACTTTCGACCGCCATCCTATTTCCATTCGGAAAGAATTCTCTTTTGCCGCTGCAAGAGGTAACTTGTTGAGATCATCAAGAATCTTTTCAAATCGGTAGCATCTTCCTTCTGCAGATAGAATTAGACCCCGGTTAAAGCCCGGAATGAGATTGATCTTGCCGGAGAAGGAGTTGCCGGCATAGTGAGAAGATAGGCCATTACCGGCAAATCTTACATAATGGGTTCCCAATCCTGTGAGATGGTAAATTTTTGTTTCTCCCATCTCGCTTACAAATTTTATGCTGTTGCTCTGAGTGTAGCGTTCATATCCGGCAGTAACCGACAGATGATAGTCTTGGAAAATCCTGAACCCTCCACCGGCATTGAGTGTAAGAAGTCCGGTAATATTCTTTGGGCGGGGATCAACATTCCGATAATATTGTCCGGCCTCGTAGGAAAGAAACACTCCCCATTCCCATCGACGATGTGAATCTGCATAACCTCCACCGAAATTGTAATGCTCATAACGCATATCCCCACCGATTGCATCGGCTGTGAGATATGGATACACCCTTTTGTAGTCGGACGTCTCATTCCATCTCAAATCAGAAATCTCCCCATTGTCATATAGAGCAAAACCATGTAGTGTGGATGATTTATATTTCATGTATGCATCTGCTCTGAAGCATCCGGCGTTTCCTCCTCTTCCAAGTTTTTCATTGATAGACTTGTCATTCCGATCGGATGAATATGTAACCGATAGACGGTTAATGGAGAACGGGAGCCGGTATTGAACCGCGGAGGCACCATTGAAAGCCATTGGATAGAATCGTGATAGTAGTAGTGATTCTGCCATGGCAGCCGTGTCGGGGCTCAATGTGTCAGCCTTTGCAACGGAGTATGATGCAATAGCGCAGAGCAATACAGATAATACGAGTTTTCTCATTTCTTTTCGATTACTCCATCATACGTCAGGGTTGTGGCAACTGTCCCGGTAGCATCAATAGCTGTTCCCTGAATCTCTATTTCTGACGGAATGCAGTCGGGATTGAAATCTTCCGTTGAGTTATTGGTGTCCTGAAGAATAGGGATTCCGGTTTTGTCAAATCCCAGTAATTTCCTTCGCACACTGCGGAAGAACCGGTTTTTATCCTTGTCAATCTCCCCACAATGTGTCCATCCTGCATCTAGTGAAGAGTCACAAACGGTCCATACTTGCTTGGCAGCCACGGAGCAGTTCACCATATCCACGATCCATTCATTGGGGAGGCGGTAAGCTGATTGACTCATAGGGAAAGTCCCTGACTGATGCACCATCGTATAATCATAAGAATAATAGTAATCTTTAAGATATGACTCCTTATCGATTGGAATACGCGCGATGCCATATGCTTTGAACCCACGATTATGAAGCATAAAGAAAGATTGGGTATAGCAATACCATTTATCAAGGTTGGTAACTTCCGGGCCGTCAATATCGAGATTTGAGGGGGAAGATGAGAGATCATACCATTCAAAATCCGCTTTTGAAAGATCGAAAGAGTTGGGATTGATTGTCCGGTGGTCGATACCGGTATCTGCAATAAGCAGATATTCTCCCGGTTTCACCGGATAATCCTCTCCTGAGCCGGGGATTGTATATAGGGCGTCGACCGTAACAGCCTCAGCCATGATGTCGGGGGTGTAGTCATATTTTTCAGTGGTGAGAAATTTACTCTCAAAGATTGTTAGCCCGTCGGCATAGACTATATGGTCGGAATTATTATATAGCTTTATGTAATCATCTCCGAGATAGGAGTTTCCGGAAGTCCGGAGAGTCCCCGAAAAGAAAATTTCTGCAATAACAAGATCGTTACTTCGTGGAAATCCGGGAAGAGGATCAGGATTTACATCTGTTATATCATCGGAATGGTCAGGTATCTCGGGACAATCATCTCCACAACTTATGAGAAGAAGTGGTAAGAGGATAAGTGTGCTAAAAGGAAGAAGTTTTCTATTTATTGATTTCATATCGATATGTTTATTTCTGCGCCGAAATATGTGTCAGCAACGCGACGTACCAACAGACCATTGCTCTTGAAATCGGGCAGGTAATTAATTATGTTGTTTACAAAAGCTGATATTCTCAACCATTTCCCTATTTTCTTCGTGGCTTTTAGGTTTAGGTATACTGCAGGGGGAATTGTCTGTTTTCTGAAAGCATCATCATTATACTTCTTCACCAGATATCTCAGCATTGGGTCTTCAAAATCGCGTGTGGTGAAAGGATGAAGCTGACCATCCTCGGCAGAGATAAAATAGTCAGGTATGCCATTCTGACGCAATCTCTCGGTAGATACAAACCACATGCATTGCAGGCTGGTTGTGAACATGAGTCCCCACCGGGGAATCTGAGTGTCAAACATAAAGTTGGTATTGAACTGGTTATTCCTTCTTCCATCATCTGAATTGTATAATCCCACGTAACTTTCCTTTACCGGATGATTGTCGACAACATCGTTTACCGTTGCGAACAGCATCTGAGAATTAGAGTATGTGGAACGGAACCAGGCTCCTGTCACGGTCAGAGCAGTTCGTAATGCTTTCCAACGGGGGGTGGTAAGCTGAAACTCCAACCCCTCTTTATCGAGACGGCTCCCATTGGAGACTCGTCTTGTGCCGTTCAAGACCTGTCTGAACTCATAGGGCAGAGTGTTTAGGTCGGGTTGGCCGGTAAGGATGGATGCATTTACGAAACTTTCATCGTATTTGTTGTATTGGAAAGGGGAAAACTCTGTGAGATACCTGAATCCTGACCTCATCCTCTCTCGGAAATAAGTCACGGAAAATCTCGATTCTCCCCAGGTGCCACCCCCACGGACTTCCCACTTCATATTGCGGGCAGCGCGGAGATCATAATTCACCGGGTCGTTTATATATGTGTGCAGCACCACCCGGCTGTTGGATTCAGGTTTCGCTACATCATAATAGTTGAGCTCTATGAAGTCGGAATAAGAAACTTGTGGATACAGATAATCAATAGTAGGCATTTTTGTTGTATATCCGAAACCGGCAGCGGCAAGCAGCCGCAAAGGTCTCTTTGCGGCATTGAATATTGGAAAATTCCAGACTGCATTAAATCGTGGATCTGCGTATACCCGATTTGAAAGATAATATTTTGAGTCAAGTCGGGGAAGCATGGCAAGTCTTATTCCGGCCTGCAGTTCCGCGAGATTTCCTCCGTAGGTATATGTTAATTTTTCTTCTCCGAAGAATGAGAGGTTATGAAGGGCCGGAACCTCTCTGTAGTTACGGGGGCGTGTGGCCCATGAGGCAGATAGAGGTTTTGTCAGATCATAGACTTGCCCTCTGCCGAGGTTTTTTGAGATGCTCCATTCTCCTCCGAGTTTGTATGAGTGAAGAAGATTCCCGGTATTAGCCTCACCGTCGGCAGTGATTTTTATGAATGAATTCAGAGGACGCCCATCTGAGAGGAAATCGGCGATATACTCAGATAGGAGATAATGACCCTCCTGCACCCCCTCCTCCATACTTGTCGGGGCTACGGAGGCGCGTTGTGGCGCTACCTGTTTTCTTCTTTTTATACGATCGATCTGATAACTGATTGAGGCGTTGACTGATATTTGCGTCAACCAGTTCAAGGAAAAGGGTGTTAATCGCACGTTAGAAGTCAGAGCCATACGGTTGTATCGACTCGTGAATTCATCGATTTTATTATAATTTAGATCGGGGTCCGTTTTGGCTTTGTCAAATGATCCCGTGTAGTCGGCTCCAATTGTGAGACTCGTCTCAAGATTATCTCCGGGGATACGGATATTGGCGCGTGCCGAGAAATTTAGTCGGCGGTAATTTTCCAGGTTATCTCTCGGGTCAGCCTTAGAATCAAGGTATCCTCCATCAATGTTCATCAGAGTGTTTTCGCCGATCTCAAACCCTTTCGAAAGAGAGAAAAGTTTGCTGAATCCATCAACCTTTAACCTTCCGACAAATGGAGTGGGACGGTGTATTCTTTTGATATTAACCACTCCGGAGGTTAAATTGCCATATTCCGCTGATGGAATTCCTCTTACAATCTCTACACTCTCAATATTATCTGTCGAGATGGCACGCATATCCACCCCCCTGTTAGTGATGTCTCTTTTTGATTCGGGCTCGCCGGAAGCTGCCCCCGGAATTCCGCGCATGTTAGCGTCAGTATTCATCGGGGCACCATCCACCATGAAAAGGGTTCCTAAAGAAGTTATGGCATAATCTTCGTTTGATGATTTGGTTCCTGTAGCTGTAAGATTGCCGGTTTCGCGCAATGTCATGGCATTTGCAGAGGCCATATCCGGAGTTTTCGACATATTCCCCGGAAGCAATTCCAGCAGGTCGGCAAAACTTGTAGGCTGAAGATGTTGCATGGCCGACCGGCCGATTTTTGATGAACTGGTGAGTCCACCGCTTTCTCCGGCCGTCACCACAACTTCTCTCAATGTGGTGCCCGTATCAAGATCCTGAGAGTTTACTTCAGGATTAGTCGCAGGGTTTCCTGAGAGAGTTAGGGCCAATATCGCTTCAAGTATTTTTGAATTTATATAGTAGGTCACAGTTGTTATGTTGAATGGTATCGATGCGCGTTGTCGGGTAGATTTCCACAGTTAGTCTCCGGGATAACTAGGCGTGCATCATTGCCGGGCGCGTGTCACGCGCGGTTTATACGATGCAAAATTACTCATTGACATAGGGTGTCACAATACCATAAAGTTGCTAAAAGGTTGATGGATTTTCCCTAAAATTGGGTATTTCATAAATAAGTTGTGCCCCGTAATTTTGCACTCGGATAAAATTGACAACATTAACAACTTTATATGATGAAAAAATTACTACTGGTTTCCGGCCTCATTGGATTGGCCCTCACATCAATTGCTCAGGCTCCTACCTATCAATGGAGTTATCTTCTTGATTCCCAGGCTGCTCAGGATAACATTACCTCGGTATTGGTTGCATCCGACGGCAAACTTATCTCAATTGGTCAGTTCGGTTCAAAAGTATCTACCGACAAATTCTCCTACAATGGGGAGGAGATAGCCACAGGAGCCGCTACTTCCTCCACCTCTGAAAATTATAACCTGATGGTGATAAAGCATAATGCAGACGGCACAAAACAGTGGGCTGTCTCTTCAGCGAGCGGTTATGTGCCCGGAGCGAGCGCAACAGCTGTTGCAGCTACTTCAGATGGAGGTCTGGTTATGATTCTGAAACCGCGTGCCACCCAACTTGACCCTGATTATCTTTCTCCGGTTCTCGTGGAAGCTGATGGGACGGAGGTGACTCTTGAGAATTGGAATACCAGCGCATGGATCTACAACGCGCTGATTGTTAAAATAGCATCCGACGGATCAATCGACTGGACCCGTACCATTCTTCAGGATCAGACTCCCATTGGGACAAAGGCCACTACCGATGCAGTGACCCCTTACGCTCTTGTGGTTGACAAGGATGGCAATATATACATTGGAGGAAACTATCGAAGCCCGATGGTATTTGCAGGAGAGAAGAATTCCTGTTATGTGCTTACACCCAGAAATCTTGAAGGTTATACAGGTGATTCGCAAAAGGCAGCCGGAGGAATGTTCCTCGTAAAATTAAATGGGGAGGGAGAGTATCTTGCCCATATGAGTTCTGACGGTGCCTTGACTCGGGATCAGATTGCCGCAATGTGTTATGCTGATGGAAAGATCTATTTTGCGGGAAATGTCCAGGGTTCAGAGGAATCTGTTCTTACAATTGGGGAAAAGTCAATAACTATGCCCAATGCAAGGGATAACCTCATGATTGGTTGTTGTGATGAGAACCTTGCGATGGATTATCTGACAGTTTACGGAAATACAGGCACTTTGCAGTTGAAACGTCTCCAGATGATTGGCGGCGCGCTTTATGCTGTGGGTGCAATTAACGGAAGTATAATCGCTCCCGGTTCATCAGAGGCTTCCCTCAGTTCTGCTGAAACAAAGCTCGAAGGTTTTGCCCTTAAAATCAATCCTGCTGACGGTACTCTTTCAGACAGAGCCATGTATGGCGGTGGTATTAGCTCTTGGCTCTATGCCTTCAAGGCTGGCGACCAGATTTGGTTATACGGCTATAATATGGTGAATGCAGCCAAAGGCCTTAATGCGTCAGCAGCTACACTCACTGCCTGGACTCCAACACGTGCTGAATCTGAACGCTACAACCTGGTTACTGGTGGAGGTGTCCCGACAGTGTTTGATGGAGCTTATGATGAAAAATCTGAAACTTTTTATGCTCCTGTAAGAGGTAATAATGTTTTCAAATTCCTCAATAGTGAGGCTGAAAGTGAGAAACCTATCAACTGGGGATCTGTTCTGACAGCTTTCAGTATGAAAGACAATCAGTCAGCAGTGAATGAAGCTATGGCGACCGGTTTCTCTGTTGAGGGAGGTGAAGGTAAGATTCTGATTACCTCTCCCGATACCCGCGAAATAACTATCTATGACGCCGCTGCCACTTTAATCTTCAAAGGTGAAGTAAATGTGGGCATGACGGAGATTGCAGCTCCGGCCGGTATCTGCATAGTTGGATCGGAAAAAGTTATGGTACGATAACAAACAAATATTAGTCTGCAAAGGGGCTGGGTCAGAATGTTAATTTTGGCTCAGCCCCTTAAGGTGCGTCAGAATGGGTCAGATGCAAGGCGCTGAGGATGAGGCTGAGGGAGCATACTGAAGTATGTGACCGAAGCCTCATTCCGATAGCAACGCAGCAGATGGCCTATTATGACACATCGTCTTTTATGGATATAGCATGAAATTGTCCGGATTATACCGACAGCTTTTTATTTTTCGAAATCGGAAGGAGGATTTGTGGTGGCAATGATGCTGACTAATGGCCCTTCAAGACCATTTGGGGCAACAGCAGCGCGTGTTTCGATTCGCAGGTAGCAACCTTCAAGGTCGTATACCACCAATTGCGTTTCCTCATCATCATCGAATTCCGCGGTCTCGATAATGCTCTCAGGGGAAAGGTTGAGTGCCCCGGCCAGATAGCTTTCAAGATCATCCGGGAGGAGGTCGCCTAAGAAAATATTGCGGATCACGGCAAAAGTAGGAGATATTACATCCACTTCCCAGATTCCCGGCGAACCTTGGATATCGGTATAAAGAGGGTGCCCTTCGCCATCAGTCAGAACACCTTCAAAATTATAGTCGAGAGTATCGAGAGGTTCACCCATTTTCAGGGCGTCCGCAATACTCTGCACCATCATGGCGATATCATTGTCGGCATGATAATCCTCCACCATTATATCTGTAGAGTCAGACTGATCTGAATCACCGGAATCCGAAGCGCCACGGCAACCGGCGAGCAAAGCAAATGAGATAACAGCCAGTAAAGATAATATTTTGCAGCGTGTAAAATTGAACATCTCAATAATAGCAACAAAAATCGTTGCAAAGTTATCTATACTTTTTGAAAATTCCTTACATTTTCTTAAAAAATGTAAAATAAAAAACAGCTAAGATTAGGTTCATGTTGCTTATGAATAGCATACATAGCTAAGTCTAAAGAATAAGTACTTAAAGTTTTAATTTGATCCGCTCCCTAATTTATGAGGTGGGGTCTAAAACTTACTTGTCAAATTTGTATCCTAATCCTTTGGCTACATATAATCTCAATAATCTGAAAAAATAATCATTCATAGACAGATAGGGCCGGCTCCAACAATGGAACCAGCCCTATCCTCAAATGTTACAAAACTTAACAAAAATTTATGTTACATACATAAGTAAGTTTTCAAAATTAGTTTGTAATATCACAATAGTGACCTTAACGTTGAAGCTAATAGTTGTTTTTCAAACTTACATAACAAAAATCCTTGTTATTTACTTAACCACGCTATGGCAATTACTTAACCAATACTTTGGTTGTCTTGCCATCTTTGATTCGGATATATATACCCGGTACAAGTTTGGTAGCCTCGATCTTCTGCCCGTCAATACTATAGTAAGCCGCCTCACCTTCATTGATCTCTATTTCTGCAACAGCTGTCTGGAGTGAGAGCTCATAGGTTTGAGGAGTGCTGTGTACTCCGGTCAAGGGATTGCATGCATAGACTGAAAGGGTTGAATGTTTGCTTGTAAGTTCGATATCTTTTCCATCGTGCAGGGTATAACCCTCATGATTATCGGAGCAGCCGGCAGCTCTTGTAGCGGCATGAGATTTAACATATTTGCGAGTTGATTTTGAGCCAAGGCTATAATAGATGTCGTGACCTTCAGCTGCTTTCAAGCTAATCTTGACAGTGCCCTTACCTGTGATATAATTCCCCTCAAGGTGGAAATTATCATCTGCTATTTCGATTTCCGGAGTCGGAACAACCTCTGCGTCTCCGAGAAGGATTGTTCGTTTGGGAGAAGCATAGCCGTAGTTGGCGATATACAGTATTAGTTTTCCGTCAAGACCTTTGGGAATCTCTATTCCATCTTCATAAAGCTGGAAGCCTACTTCCTGATCCTCATCATCGGTGGGTGTGGTGTCGGGAATCGTCGGATCCGCATCGTCAATTATCTGCCAGAAGACCTTTGCGAGATCGGGCACCTCAAATGTCACTATCACTCTGTCAGTGGTGTCAATTGTCTCATCAGTGACTTCCTTATCATTAGCATAAACATCAAGGTGACGGTAAACATTCAGGCGCATGATTGCAAAACCATCACGGTAACCGTCTCCGGCGGGAGAGGTAGCCTGGAGAGTATAGAATCCCGGTTTCTTTACAAGAACTTTCATTGTCTTGCCATCCTCTGAAGGGGTGATTGAGTACTCATCATCCTCAAGACCTACGATGGAGTAGCTGATTTCGAGACCATTCGGATTCCTGACCGCATTGATCACAGCCTCTTCATCCATAATGATATTGTTCACAACCTTTCCGAAGCTAAGGTCGGCAGACTCATAAGGTGCATTTGCGGGCTGATATTGTACCCAGATGGTATTGATACGCGCAGCACCTTGAACTCTTGGCTCGAATTCTACCTGTGTAACGTCTACACCCGGAGTTGCATGCCATGTAAGAGTGACGTCGCTATCCCATTCATCGGGATCCTCAGTTGTTGCCGAATCACTGGTCGGGGTATAGGCACCATTAAAAGAAGTACCTGTCATACCGATAGCGGAAATTGTGTACCCTTCAGGAACATTTATAGTAATTTTGGTAGTAGCGCTATTGTTAAGTCTTAATTCGTAAGTGCCTTTATAAGAGCTGACAATATAAGACATGTACTGACCATCAAATGTTAAAGTAGTTATATCATCTCCCAGAATTTCCTTAACCTCAGTTTCATATCCTGATGACAATGTAGTGATGGATGACGTCATTCCGTAGGGATTGAGTGTAGTGAAATCAAAAATTGTTGTTCCCGACTCGATTGCTCCATCCGGATCCTTGATAAGAACTTTATAAGACGCTGACCCACCGAAGTATTTTTCTGATTCCTCCATAGTGGCGGTTATAGTCACTACACCTGTATTTTTAACATCATCGGGAAGAATCCGACCGGTTTCTTCATTAATGCTTACGATATCAGGATTGGAGGATGTATATGTGATCTTGCCTCTATCTTCTTCATTTGCAGGATTCGTTACAATAACCGGATCCCAGACCACTCCCTTATTTAATTTGCCAAATACCACCTGGTCTGCGAAATGTAAAGCCGGGGTGATTTTTGTTACATTGATAGTGAAGGAACCGCTACCTGCTTCATATTCGCCCGGAACTGCCTCTGTTGTAAAATTGATGGTTGCCTTTCCAAGACTTAATGCCTTAAAAGATTTTGTCTCGTTGTCAATTTCTATGATGTCAGTATCATCAGTAGTGAAATTGTAGGTTAGAGCCTTAGGTGTGATTTTGCCTTCGAGAGATAGCGTTTGGTATAGTTCCACATCAAAACCTCTCGAGTCATATCCTCCAAATTCAGGAGCTGCGACTGGTGTTACATCCTTATAGAATAGAGGATAGGTATATTTCCCTGTGGTACTGTTTTTGTTCTCAGGGGCTACAAGATTTCCCTCTATGTTAGATGTATTAATATTATAAAAGGATGAAGTCCCGTTAAAACAAAAGTTATATTCAGCTTCATTATAATGACTCTTAAAGATGACTCCGTAGGTATCGGGATCAATATCTATAGAAAATTGGTGTAACGGGTTATCTGGAGAAACCTCGTCCAATAAAGTAATATTTTGTCTGGCATTATCAGTCTTAGCATTATCAGCATCCTTATAGAATGTAAAATATTTCCCACTGACATTGTCGTATAGAACCTTAGAAGACCCATTATCCCGAATAGAGAAGATACAATTAGTGTCATAATTCTTCTCTAAGTCAATAGAAATTGTATTGGGTACTATTTCAGTAGAAGGCTCATATTGGATATGACTTTTAGATAATGAGTTACCCATAATCGAAACCGACCCGGAAGCCGCTGTATAAATCCTCAAGGAATAAAATGGAGTATATGTAGTGGTACCCGGTTTTATTATTATAAATTTATTAGCAGGGTTTTGAAGGTCTGCTATATCAGTTACCAGCTGATAGGTTTTCGTTGAAGCGTTAACCGACAATACCAATGACAGCAGTGCGGCTAAACTGAGTAAAAATTTCCTCATAAATTATTAT
>CAZCJC010000010.1:0-63918 GCA_964499025.1 uncultured Sangeribacter sp. | reverse complement strand
TTGTGCAGCTATGTCCCAAATATGGTAACTTTAAAATCTATTGTTATCAAGCTAATTCAGTAATGCCCGCCTGCATAGGTTAAGGCAGAGTCAAGAAGTCGCGGAGAGAAAGCATTTTGATGCCGTGTTGGGTGTAAGGCGTCGAATCACGTAGTGTGACAACCAGCTTTTCACAATTTTCACCAATTGATCTGAAATTGCCAAACTCACGGTCAGCCATAGCTTTGTCATGGACATTAACCGCAACTTGAATGTATTTTCGCTACCCATTTTTTCAGCGACAAAATCAATTTCTTTGTTTTTTTGAGGCATATACTTAATGGATGAATCTGACAGATGTTCGTGAATTTTCTCATTTAAATTCGCCGCGCTTTTGATATGAGAAAAAGCTAAGTTAGCTATATTGATACGAATGACAATAACAGCTGGTGATGACAGGTTTTCACCGCTACGCTATTAATCAATGAGTTTACAACAAAACGTGGTAAAAATAAGGGACGCTTATTTATCAGCGGGTGTGTTGCATCTTTTCGGGTTCGCCGGGATACCACCAACCGTAACCTCGGTCGGTGTATGTGCCGTTTTCGGGGTAGTATTCGAATCTGACGTCGTATTCAAATTCAAGCAACCGGTCGAAATGTTCAGGGATTTCGCTGCCGATGCGGTTACCCTGACACCAAAGGCGCAATGGCTTAATTGATGTGAGGTCAATTTTGCGCATACGGTTGTAAGAGCAGTCAAGACGCTCGAATGTGTCACGGTCGGGTGCGCTGATGTCAAGTTCTTCCAACTTATTGTAACTGCAATATAGCCAGCGGATTTTCTTGCAACCGGCAATGCTGAGGCTGGTGAGCCCGTTGTCGGAGCAATGCAATTCGCTAAGGTTGCGGAAGCCATCGAGATTTAGCGTGCCAAATTGATTGGAATAGCAATAATAATTCGACAACACTTCCTTTTGGTCGCTCACATCCACGCTTTTTAGTCGGTTGTCATAGCAATAGAGCCAGTCAAGACGCGGGCATCCTTTCACGTTGAGTTCGGTCAGCTCATTCTCGCCGCAGTTGAGCAGATGAAGCAGCGGAGAATTACTTAAGTCGAGTGAGGTAAGTTCATTGGAATAGCAAAACAATGATGTCAAATGTCCTCGACGGGGAATGTTGATTTCACGAAGCTGATTTCTATAAACTGACACGCTCCTTAGCCATTCACATCTTTCCAAGTCAATCGACGTTAAATTGCAATCGTTTACTTGAAGTTCGGTAATCGTTGATGACCAACCGATATTAATCTCAGTCAAAGGATTATATGGAATTGACAAACGGCTGATGTTCAGGCATCCCTCCAGATTTATCTTCTTAAGCCCAACATTTGTGGCATCAATATAATTGAGCAGAGGGCAATTTGACACGTTGATTTCAGAAATCTGATTTTTGGAGCATCGAAGGCTTTCGAGAGCCTTGCATCCCGAGAGGTTGATTTTGCCTTTTATGTTACGGTCGCTCAGATATAAATTCAGTCGACCGTTCTCATAGTTCACCTCGGTGCCCCAATCGTTGATAGGCAAGTCGGTTCCCCATTTGGCTGCCCACTTGCAGTCAGCCAGGCCCGCGTCATCGTAAAGGCGCATCAAAAAGGTTCGCACCTCATCCTCCTCAGGCAATTCAATTAACATCGGCTCCTGTGTGATGGTGATTTCGGCAGAGGCACGCCCGGCAATGATGGTAAACGAGTATGAACGTTGCTTGGCATCGGTGCCGGCATTAGGCGCTACAACCACAGTCATTTCGTTCTCACCCGCCCCTCCCTTCTCCTGCAAGAGAGATGCAACAGATCCTTCGCTGTATCTGCTGTGTTCAACAGTCCAGTCGGCATTTGTGACGAAGCGTATTGTCAAATCGCATCCCTCGGCAGGTGTCACGAAGGCTGACGTTCCATTATGTATTTTCACATAATCGGGTTCACGCACGGGCAACTCGTCGTCGCCATTGTTTTGACAACCAACGAGAAGCACACCTATTGCCATAAAAACTCCGAGCCGTTTCATTCAGGGTGTTTTGCGAGGTAATCATCAATGAAGTCGACAAAGTCCTGTGCCGATTCAAGCACTTCGCCCTGCTTATCCGTTCCCTTATCGGGGAAATATTTCTCTTTGATAGCCTCAGCCAATCCCTGACGAGTCGACTTGATACGGTCATAGAAATATTTAAGATAGTTCGATTCTTTGTTGCACCCATTCCAAATCGGCACTGAAAAGAAAACAAAAGCCTCGTCATTGTCGTGAAACCGAATCAACCAGTACTTTAACAGTTGGTCAACATTCTTTAACCCGCGCATACAGTTACCCATATAGGGAAGAGTGCAGAAGTCAACATATCGTCCTTGTTTGACGCGCCGCATCAATTTATTGGTCTTTCTCTTCGGGCCGTTCATCGGCACACGACCGTCAATCATTGGCACAAACATCGCGCTGTCATTTAATTCGGAATGAGTGCTGCTCAGAATCAGTATTGAATCAACCTGCGACGACTGGCACTTGACCGACTTGTCACTCCCTTCCGGAAGAATGTGAAAATTGTGTTTCGAGGCGGTAAATCTCTGCGAATACGTCACCCAGTGTTTCACCAGCGGTCCCTCGTAAATGCTTCCGTCCTTGAACCATACTTTGGCCAACTTTACTTCCCCCTTCTCTTTGGCGAATGTTGTGGAGGGGGTGAATAGTGCTACTATTATTGCCGTTAGAAATAGCAAAACTTTATTCATGTTTAATCTGGTTACGATTAATTTATCAAAAAACTTTGTAGATGTCGAGGCGGAGAACCGGGCTTTGGAAATAGCGTTCGGTTTTTCCTTATACTTTTTTCCTTATACTAAGGTGTAAGTTGCCAAACATCCATTTTCAGGAGGCGAATGCAAATTGATTTGCCAACATAATGGGAATGAAGGTTATAACCGTGGAATTTAACTGCCTTTCATAACCAAAAGTCAGGCTTCGGTTGAAGACAATAAAGGCAGAATTATTGAGGATGGTAGTCAACGGCGATATCTTCGTAGAAGAAAGGATTTGTGTCACTGCCATGCCGCAAGGCTTGCCGCCTGCTAAAATACCCTTTGTCAGATATGCGTTTCACCACTTCCGGGTCATCGGCAAGATAGGCAGAAAGCCATTCGCGCGTTACATCGGGGCGATAGGGATTTGAGAGTATATTCAGGCTCAATCTCTCCCAAGGTTTTTGGAAAAAATAAGGTGTTACATGTGAACCAGCATTTGCACCGACGGTAAAAGAAAAGCCATTATCTTTAACCTTCACTTTCCAAAATGTCACCCAATACAATAAGTATTCACCGGCCGATTCCAGAAATTGCCAATTCGTGGCCTTCCAGTCTTTTACTTCATTCTTCTTGTGGTCAAACTGCCCGACCGGATTCCGGCGAACGTATGCTATGCGCTCGGGGGCATCAACGTGAAACAATAACATGTGATCTATGCTGTCGGCATAGAGCTTATGCTTTTTCCCGCCTGCGATGTACTCGATTTTGTCATTCCAACTGCCTGGAAGTTTCAGTTCTACAGCTTCCAAAACCAAGCTATTATTAAATAATATATCGGCACGCACATTGTTTTTTGCATTTGCTGAAAATGCGGACATCATCACTGCCAACGCTAACAATAGGGAGATTCTCAGTTTCATAATCGTTGAGGTTTGCTTAATGTGCAAATGTAGGACTAAGAATTGAGAAATCGTGGGACATTTGTCCCAATCGCATGGAAAACTATACCATTGTTTCGCGGATGCGTTGTATTTGGCGGCGCGAGATTGACAGATAAGATGCGATTTCTTGCAGCGGAATCAGCGAAATATCTTCGTGGCAACGAGAAATGAGGTCGATATATCGTTGTTTCGGAGTTTTTGTATGCAAGTCGAGATAGCGCCGATAAGCCTCCATAAGCAGATGTGAGGAGGCTTGCCCTACAAAATCGGGGTGCGTCTCAGCCATAAATTGTCTTACACTATTTAGGTCCATCTCAATAACTTCTGCTTCACGTCCCGCTGAAACTGAGGCAAAAGCAGGCTTGTTTGAGATAAACGAGCATACAAAGTCGGTGACAATCTCGCCGTGAAACGAAAAGCCTGTAATGCACTGCTCGCCTGTTGCATTGATAACGTAGTGTTTGAAATAGCCCCTGCGAATAATAGCTATCCGTCGGCAAACCTCTCCCTGTACGCACATAATTTCGTCTTTATGATAAAGTCGAGGTGTGCCATTAATTTCAATATACTTGACAAGTTCGTCAAGGTCAATCTTTAAAAGGAAATCATTTAATCGTGCCATATAGAAAGAGCCGGGGATATTGCATTCGTTCTTTGAAATTTATATAGCGGTAGGAGCCGGTCGGTTTCTTCTCGGCGACGTTGCCAACCCCGGGAGAGACAACACGCCAACCTTACCCTCCCATTCAGCAACTCTGTGGTTCTAATTCCACCATCTTATCTCCGATTTAGGGACGGCATAAATCAGGCACAACCACCACGTGCTCTCGATTAGGGAAACAACATTCATCGCAACTATAATCGAAAACCCCGAAACAAACAAAGGAAAACAATAACATGCATCCAATAAATAAGCACTAAAAAAGCGTAGCCGGTTGACTACGCTTTTTTATACATTGATTGTTCTTTATAGCTGCAAGGCTTACTTCACTTCCTCGAAGTCTACATCTGTGATGTCTTTTTCCTGATCGTGAGATTCAGCACCCGGCTGAGGACCGGCCTGTGCCCCGGCACCTGCTGCCTGCTGTGCATTGTAGATATCCTGAGAAGCTGCCTGGAAGGCATCGGTTACTGCCTTGACAGCACTGTCAACATCCTCAACAAGCTTGTTCTTGTGGACCTCTTTCAGGCGTTCGAGAGCTGACTCAATAGCGGCCTTCTTATCTGCCGGAATCTTATCACCAAGTTCGTTGAGCTGCTTCTCGGTCTGGAAAATTACAGAATCTGCATGATTTAATTTATCTGCACGTTCTTTTGCCTTCTTGTCGGCCTCTTCATTGGCTTTTGCCTCATCACGCATACGCTGGATTTCAGCATCGCTAAGACCACTTGAAGCCTCAATACGGATTGATTGCTCTTTTCCGGTTGCCTTATCCTTTGCTGTAACATTGAGGATACCGTTGGCATCAACCTCGAAGGTTACCTCAATCTGAGGAACGCCACGTGGAGCGGGAGCAATACCACCAAGATTGAACTCACCAAGAAGTTTATCATCAGCAGCCATAGGACGCTCACCCTGAAGGACACGGATTGTTACCTCTGGCTGATTGTCAGCTGCAGTAGAGAATGTCTCACTCTTACGGGTCGGGATAGTGGTGTTGGCATCTATAAGCTTAGTCATAACGCCACCCATGGTCTCGATACCGATCGACAATGGAACAACATCAAGAAGAAGTACATCCTTTACATCTCCGCTGAGCACTCCACCCTGAATTGCAGCACCGATAGCTACAACCTCATCAGGATTAACACCCTTGTTGGGTTCTTTACCGAAAATCTCTTTAACCTTGGTCTGGATAGCCGGGATTCGTGTAGAACCTCCGACAAGTATCACCTCATCAATCTCAGCTGCTGTAAGACCGGCATCCTGAAGAGCCTTGACACAAGGAGCAGCAACTGCATCTATAAGCTTCGATGAAAGCTGCTCGAACTTAGCACGTGTAAGGGTCTTTACAAGGTGTTTAGGACCGCTCTGAGTTGCTGTGATATAAGGAAGATTGATTTCAGTTGATGTTGAGCTTGACAACTCGATCTTAGCCTTCTCGGCAGCCTCTTTAAGACGCTGCATAGCCATCGGATCCTGACGAAGATCCACACCCTCATCTTTCTTGAACTCATCTGCTAACCAGTCAATGATTACATTATCAAAATCATCACCTCCAAGGTGAGTATCACCATTGGTAGATTTTACCTCAAATACACCATCTCCAAGTTCAAGAATAGAGATATCGAACGTACCGCCACCAAGGTCGAATACTGCAATCTTCTGCTCTTTGGTTGATTTATCAAGACCGTAAGCAAGAGCTGCTGCTGTAGGCTCGTTGATGATACGCATAACCTTAAGGCCCGCGATCTCTCCGGCATCCTTAGTAGCCTGACGCTGCGAATCATCGAAGTATGCAGGAACAGTAATGATGGCCTCAGTTACAGGCTGACCAAGATAATCTTCTGCAGTTTTCTTCATTTTCTGAAGAATCATGGCAGAAATCTCCTGAGGTGTGTAATCGCGACCGTCAATGTCTACCTTAGGCATGTCGTTCTGACAAACTACCTTGTAAGGTACACGTTTGATTTCATCGGTTACCTGGTCGCATTTCTCACCCATGAAACGTTTGATTGAATATATCGTACGAGTAGGGTTAGTGACAGCCTGACGCTTGGCAGGATCTCCAACCTTTCTCTCTCCACCATCAACGAATGCTACAACTGAAGGAGTAGTGTTACGTCCCTCATTATTCGGAATTACAACAGGATCTTTTCCTTCAAGCACTGCAACACAACTGTTGGTGGTTCCTAAATCTATACCAATAATTTTTCCCATGACTTTTATAAATTTTATATGTTAATATTCTTTTTTGTTTTCTAAATCCTCCGCGAGCTTTTAACCTCGCTTTAGGACTTCGTTCAATTTATTAACAAATGATATGCTAAAAATTTCGGTCAATTTAATTTTTTTTATATTTTTATTCTAATTTTCTATAAATTAACCTATTACAAAAGCACATCCCCTGATCCTTTCGAGATCGGGGGATGTGTCAATTATGACAATTTATGAGATTAGCTTAATTTTATTTAAGCTTTGGGGCAAAATAATGTCTTATCTAAAGAGAGTCTCTATCCTTTTTTCATCCATTACATAGTAAATGATATTACCATTGGGGGTCATTGCCGGATCCTTGAGTGTGAACAGACGGCCTACAATATTTTCCATTTCTGCAACACTCAGCTTCTCCCCTCTCCTTATCGCAGAAGAACGCGCCATTAGTAACGCCACTTTTTCAGCAATCGAAATGGCGGTCTTGTTCTCTTTTCCATAATTTACAGAGTCTTCAGTTGAGGAATCAAGCAACCGCAAAATTATATCCTTTGGATCTCCGTTCTTAAGGATGGCCGGGATGGCCGTGATTTGCCAAATGTTATCAGATTCATATTCAAGTGAGAAACCAAGTTGTCGTATATCATCATCAATTTCCTCAAGCACCGTCCGTTGTGCTTCATCGAGAATCACAGACTCAGGAAACATGACACGTTGCGAAACAACCTCCATATTCTCAACTCGCCTGATATATTCTTCATACAGAATCTTGACATGCGCCCTATGCTGATCAATTATAAGGATTCCATCTCTTGAAGTGGTAACGATATACTTTCCTGCAAATTGAAGGCAGACAGGAGCCACATCTTTCAATTCCCCCTCAAAAATATTCTGGTTTTCACCTATCTTAAATGAAGTCGAGTCTGTATCGTTAGAAATATCCAACGAGGGTTTAATATCATTTTCCAATTCCGATAATTGAGATTCATTGTCACAAAGAGCAGATGAATTGTCGGAAGATTTCTTTGAGAAATTTTCATATAGTTTTTCCCAATCAGTCACCGGAGTTTTATGATAGGATGTTCCACTCCCATTGAAAGAGGTGTTGAACGGATTATATCCTTCCGCAATGTTGAGTTCCGGAGTCTTTATTGTTTCCCCGCTTCTGGGAGGTTTTATGGTTAGCGCATCCATTGAGAAATCTATCGAAGGAACCGCTGAATACTTCCCTAAAGCTGCTTTTACAGCTGCTACGAGTATAGGCCATATCTGCTGCTCATATTCAAATTTTATCTCATCTTTAGTAGGACTACGGTTTACATCAATAGTTCCCGGATCTACCGTAAACTTAAAAAAATAGCAAGGTTGGGTATCCGGCGCTATCAATTTTTCATAACACCCTATTATAGCCTTATGGAAATAGGGATGTCGCATATTCCGACCATTGGCAATGAGAAACTGGAGTGGATTTCTTCTCCTTGCATATTCCGGACGAGATATGAAACCTTCGATTTTTACAAGAGAAGTTTCAACTTCAACCGGGATAAGCTGACTGTCGAGATTGGATTTCCATAGATCAACTATCCTTTGCCGAAATGTTCCCGAACGCAAATCAATGGTTCTTGTGCCCGTATCAAGAGAAAGTCGAAGATGGTTATTGACCAGTGCAAGTCGTTCAAACTCTTTGATGATATTGCTCAGCTCAACATTATCACTTTTCAGGAATTTACGTCTTGCAGGAGTATTGAAGAATAACTTCCGGATAGATATAACTGTTCCCTTATCGCAGACGCATGGTTCTTGCGTTTCCACCCGGCTTCCGGAAATAACCAGTCGGCTCCCCAGTTTGGAATCCTCCATACGTGTTTTTATCTCTACCTCCGAAATAGCACATATTGAAGGAAGAGCCTCTCCCCTGAAACCCATGGTATTCAAAGAAAAGAGATCATCAGCCTGACGGATTTTAGAAGTGGCATGGCGCTCAAACGCCATTCTGGCATCTGTCTCCGACATTCCCGTACCATTATCAATAACCTGTATCAGGGTCTTACCCGCATCCTTGATTATAATTTTAATATCAGTCGCACCGGCATCGGCGGCATTCTCCACAACCTCTTTGATAACCGAAGCCGGCCGCTTGATAACCTCTCCTGCTGCTATCTGATTAGCAACAGAATCAGGCAACAATCTGATTATATCGCTCATTCTTTACACCGTTGTTATTAATCCTCTCCACTCCCCTTTTTTTCCTCCATCGAGGTCTCCGTAACTTCCTCCACCTCCTGCGTCTCAAACTTTTCAATTTCCTCAATAAGGTCCTTCTGTTTCTCCTGTTTTTCTAACGATAGTTCTTTAGAGATATCTTTAGGAGGATTTATCAAACTTTCAGCTGAAGGTGCAATTTTACTTTTACTTGCAGGGGCATCCTCCCGGAAATAGGCATCCAATGCTTCAGGAACTTCCCCGAGCGCATCCATCCATTTCCAGCGATCGCCATACCATTCCCTCTGTGGCCTAAGGATCTCAAACCATTTAAAGCCCGGAAGATACTGTTGACTCCTCTTCACCATGAAGAGCCCTGTCATAGTTCCTGTTGTTTCCGGCCAGAATTTTAATTTATCAAGTTTTCTTGCAGTCATATCCATGGTCATGTATGAACTTTCAACATGAACCAGTTTATTGTAGGTGGAATCATTCTCCATTGGCAAGAAGATCGTCTCCACATTTCCCTCAACATCAAGACGTTTTAAATCCCCATTTTCGAATGTAGCAGTCATTATCTTGCCTGAAAGTTGGTTATAAAAATCCTCGTCAATATATTCAGCAAGGAAACCGGTTTCAGGAAGATAAGCCCTATCAACAGTAGAATCATTGAAATGGACATCTATTCTGCCTCCATATACCTGTCGGTCCTCGTTCCAGACTATCGGCTTCTTTATCATATAGAGCGTGGAATCATATTCATGAAAGATCAATGTATCTGCCACGCCTTGTAGCTGTTGATTAAAGAATCTTGCTCTTCCCACGGCTCTGGCTACATGAAATTCTTTAGGAATCATATGGGTAGAATCCCTACCAAGTGCATCCAGACGTGGAATTTTTATTTTCTCTTCTGAATTGACACCCCGCTGTGAATAAGAATCAGCTTCTCCTGGTTCGCTATCTCCAATCTCCTCCTCCGAAATCTCTTCTTGGATTTCATCATCATCCGGACTCTCCTCAACGCTGGAATTGACAGCTAATTCAGTTGACCCTTTGATATCAGATTCTTTTTCTTCAATATTCAAGTTTTCATTGGGCAACATCATTCCCGAATCAATTTCAGCAGCAGGATTCTCATCTGATACTTTTAGTATTGGTAAGTTTGGTTGCACCTGCGTTCCAGCCTGCTGAAGAGCCTTCTCTCTGGCTGCTTTCTGTTCACTTAGCCGACTGAAGAATTCAAGAGCAAAACCATACAATTCACCACTTGTACCCGGCTTCTGAAAATTATATGGAAGCACCGGAAGATTAATATGAAGATCATCTGCAAGATCCTGAGCATTCCTATATCCCTTCAACCGATTTCTTACAGAGGTGTCCCAGTTATGACTTAATGTATCTGGCCATACATATTCCACTCTCAAATAGGTCAGAATGGTATCGGCTCTTAAAAAGAGAGAATCAGGTCGAGAATATTCTATCAATAATGGATATTCTGTTGAATAAGCCTCCTGAAGGGAGTCGTTATACTCTCCATATCCACCTATAAGCGTCATTTTCCTGGCAGTATCCGTAAGAACCATAGGCTGAGGATTACGGATCTTATTTCTGAACATATATGCACGGCTAATATGCGTAGCCTTATCATAGATGATTGAATCCCCTTCAAGAGTAACGACATTATCCGCACTATCTTTGTGGATTATGGTTGAACGTGAGGTTAATACAGCATTATCGGTTACCGTATTATATCTTCCGCTCGAGGTCAGAATTGTGTCATTTGCCCCTTCTATCCTCGTTGCGGTGTTAATATTGGCAATATGTGTATCGGTATTATAGTCAAGCTCCTCTGTATACATTGTATACCCATCCTTGTTATTGACCAATATGACATTGTTCTGGAACTTGGCATTTTTTGTAGCGGGAGAATATTCTCCATATACTGAAGTAAGATTATTTACTTCATCAAATAATCGTCCGCCTTGAGTATACCACCCCAATTCCAGATTTAGATCATAGTCGAGGGAATCTGTAGTAAGGGTCATTTTAGGATCTTTCATCATGACTTCACTTCGCGACGGCCCGGAAGTCAGGACGGCATGGCGTTCTCCTCCGTTATAAAAGAGCTTGTCGGCATATACAAAAAGAGTGTCACCCTGACGCATCTCTACATGGCCAAATGCATCAAGTGAATTACGTTCAGGGAAATAGTAAGCTGAATCACAATACATCCACATTCCTCCCTGGCGGAAAATTACATTCCCTTTCACAATCTGCCTCTCCTCAAAATCCATAGGAGGTCGGAATAAACTGTCAGCCTGCTCAAGAAATACTTTATCTTCCTGATAACGATTTGCGGATGGGATGGTTGGCTTGATCGGCTGAGTCGGCGCAGGCCGCCTGAAAGACTCCTTAACCTCCTCTTTCTTACGATTCTGAGCCAATAGGGAGTCTATAACAGAGATTCCTCCCGACAACATAATAGTTGCCAGGAGAAATATAATCAACTTTGGAGTCTTTAATATAGGGTCGCGCATATACCCGGAGCTACATTTACTTCTTCAACCAGCCTTCATGCTCAAACTCGCAGTTTTCCCAGCCCTCGGCTATCTTAACATACGTGTCCTTAATTTTCTGCTCTTCCCATTCTTTAAGGATATCAGCCTTATGCTTCTGCTCATACATATTCTTAATCATGCTGTAATCATCGGCAAGATTAGCCTTATGCCCCTGAATCCTCTGAGTGAGTTTCACGATTGCGACTATATCTTTATTTTTGGTTACGTCCTTCATCACAAATGCCTCTGATACATCACCAGGTTGCATGAGCTCAATTCTGCGTGCCACTTCAGGAGGAAGATCCTGCATCTCGAATCTCGGACTTCCTGTCTGACTATTGACCATTATTCCTTTATTATTCTTTGTATCTTTATCTTGCGAAACAAAACGCGCAGCCTCTTCAAAGGGGAACTTGCCTGCCACAATTTCCTTTCTCAATGAATCGAGTTTAACTGTTGCCTCCGAAAGATCTTTCTCGCTCACTTTTGGGGTAAGGAGAATATGACGCACATTCACCTGATCTCCCCTCTTGTCAATTAACTGAATGATATGATAACCATATTCCGTCTCTACAATCCTCGATACCTTTTTCGGATCATTCAGATTGAATGCCACATTCGAAAATTCGGGCACCCATGCGGAGCGAGGTTGGTAACCAAGCTCTCCTCCTTGCATTGCGGATCCAGGATCCTCGCTGAAAAGAATAGCAAGGGATGAAAAACTGCTCTCACCTTTATTTACACGATCAGCATAATCTCTCAGACGTGCTTTTACATCTTCGATCTCTTGAGCAGGAACAAGTGGATTGATAGAGATAATCTGAGCTTCAACCTGCATGGGAACATATGGTATACTGTCTTCAGGAAGTGAGGAGAAATATTTACGGACCTCCCCCGGAGTAGCCTTAACTTCCTTAGTCAGGTTATTCTGAACTTGATCCACAATATAGTTATTTCGCATCACCTCAAGCAATTGCTCCCTCAGCTGAGCGAAAGGTTTACGAAAATATTCCTCTACCTTCTCTTTTGAGCCAAGACCATTAATAAACTGATTCAAACGCTTATCAACGGAACTCTGCACCTGGCCTTCCGGTGCTTCGACAGTGTCGATCTTTGCCTGATGGAGATACAACTTCTCTATGGCAATTTTTTCCGGAATCACACAATACGGATCACCGGAAATAGTAACCCCCTCCGAACGCATCTGTGAGTATTGCTCCTCTATCTCTGACCTGAATATAGGTTCATCACCCACTATCCAGGCAACTTCGTCAACTACATTCTTTTTCACCGGCGCTGCAATAGCGCATATCGCCAAACATGCAGCAGCAGGTATCATTATTTTCTTTAATTGCACTTTCATATATTGTGTATTCTTATTCTGATTGAGTTCTACCCTGTTCCACAAACTTCTTTTCAATCGGATCATACTTTCCTATTTTCAGCTTTCCATCCTTCATCCCTTTTCTATAAAGCGACTTCAAAAGAGATTGAACATAATCCGACCTGCGCTCCCTCATCAATATATCTTCAATCTTCGATGCGGCATATTCCTTTGGCATAAGGCTTCCCGAGGGAAGATATTCGGAAATGTGAAGAAGGTATACCGAACCTCCATAAGTGGTCTCAAAATCCTTGGTCGTGGTCAAAAACGCATCCGCATCAAAAAACCGGTATGGAATCTGTTCAGATACTTTGCTCCATTCAATCCATCTATCGAGAAAATATTCATATTGTGAAGCATTTCTCAAACCATTCTTCTCAATCTTGTCAATATCTTCAGGAGTTCCTGACACTATCCATTTCCTAATATCAGATAACTTTGAGTCGGAATCCGATAGTTTCAAATATACACCTTTAATCAAAGGAGTCTCAACGATCATGGCATCCTTATTCTGCTCATAGTAGGCATCAATGTCAGAGGCCGAGACCGATTTAACTTCCTCTAATTTTCCACGCAGATAACGTTCGATGATCAGACTGTTCCTATAATCCTCAGCTAAAGAATTTATTCTCTCGAGTTCATTTTCATTCTCCCTCGCAAGATCGGTTAGCAACATATTCTTTACCCATCGATCCACAAGATTACGGAACATCTCAACGCTATCCTCCTCTTCCAGACCCGAGGGAATCTTTGCCAAAATGTCTCGCATCGTAAGTGCAGAATCGGCTACCTCAATCAATACTTCCTCTTTTGTATCCACGCGATCTTTTGCGCCACCACATGATGTCACACTCAAAAACATTATGGAACAGAGTAAAGTACTACTAACGGAGCATATCCAATTCATAATCACTCACAAATTTAATCAAAAATATCCAAATAATAAGAGGTTGCGCCAAAATTAATATATTTTGGCACAACCTCAATACCGTTGTGGAGCTAACTTATTTTACATGTTGCTTAACAGTCTTAAGAACTTTATCATTTATCTTCACGGGATACAATCTTTTTAATTCCTCTTCCCACTGACTTTGCAATTCGTTCTGATAATCACTTGTCACCAGACCCTTCACATCGTTCAGTTCTTCCGGATCATTTAGAATGCGGGGATCAATCATGAAGACATCATTGAATTTGGATTTCGATGTCTTGGGAGCCTCTCCTCCAAACAGAAGATGGTCAACAACGGGATTAGTTCCCTTCTCAACGAGAATTTTTTCTATCGAACACTTACCCGGGAAAGCTTTGCGGATGGTATTCACAAGTGAATCACGTCCCGTCTCGGAAGCAAGCTGACGAATTTGATTGCCGATTGTGTCGTTCAATGATTTGACGAGATACCCTTTGGCATGTGGAACACTCCATTTATAATTATCCTTGTGAGAATTGAAATAATTCTCAAGGGCCTCAACATCCTTGGCAGCAGGATCCCATACTTTCTTCACACTCACTTCATAAAGGAGACTTCCATCGTTATATTCGTTCAGAAGATTTCGGTAAGCAGGTTCAACCTTATAAAGCCTCTCCTCCTCCGCCTCTACAAGTCGTCCGTTATAGAAAGAATCAAAATTGGAATCGAAGATCTTTCTGGCAGCAACCGGTTCGGGCTGAATTATACCCTTCATTTGGGATACAAGATTCTCCACTGGATATGAAGTGCCATCTATAATAAACAATTCAGAATTTCCATTTCTTCCCGAGGTGAAATCAGAGTAAAAAAGTGAATCCAAACCGTTTTTATCAATACTCTCATAGATTGATTTCAAAGTCTTGTCATTGACCTTTGCCTTATGCAGTTTAGAAAGTTTTTCTGTCTGATTAGCCCTTATCAATTCAAAGCGTTCATCTTGAGGACTTGTAACCCTGGCAATGAATGCCGGTTTCATCTCAGCCATTGAAGGAATTCCCTTCTTATCAAGTTTCTTTATGATGTGCCAACCAAATGCTGTGCGGAACGGTTGGCTGATAGAATTCACAGGAAGGGCAAAAGCTACAGAATCGAACTCAACTACCATCTCGCCTGGTCCAAACCATGGAAGATTTCCACCTTGTCGCGCTGAACCATCTTCTGAATATTTCTTTGCCAGTTCTGCAAATGAATCAGGATCGGCCGATACCAAATTATAAATACTGTCAATTGTAGTCTTGGCTTTTTTATCCGCCTCCTCATCGTTACCACGGGCTAAACGTAGAATATGAGCGACCAGCACTTTTCCTCTTGCAGCTCTGCGTTTACCACCTTTGATAAGATGATAACCGACCGGACTTTCCACTATTTCCGAAATCTTTCCCTCCGGAGTATTAAATACCGCACTTTCAAAGCTGTAATATGGAATTCTTCCGGCAGTGAGATAATCCATTCTACCACCATTCTGAGCCGAACCTTTATCTTGAGAATATTGGCGTGCAAGCTCAGCGAAGTCAGCACCACCAATAATTTCCCTACGAATGCTGTCAAGTCGGTTATAGAGCAGTCGATTCTCCTTAGCATCAGGAGTCTTGAACATCATGATGTGAATCGCCTCTGCTTCCTGACCGGAACGATCGTAGGTTTCTTTGAGGAGTTTGTTCAGGAAGGCGGAATCCGTGAGATAAGGAGCTGCAAGTTCACGGCGATATTCGCGCATCTCTTTTTTAAACGACTCCAGAGTATCGATTCCTTCTGCCTTTGCGTCAGCCACTTTCAGCTTGTAAAGCTTGAACATTTCAACATATTCATCAAGTGACTGGGGATTTAACTGTTGTTTGCTGTTCTTTCCGTAAAGATATTCAAATTCCGACCTGGGTACATCCACGCCGTTTACGGTCATAATCACCGGTTCTTTTGCAGCCAAGGCTGCGGCAAAAAGGATTAGCCCCGATGTCGCGACAAATTTCTTTTTCATTTGGAAATATGTATTGAACTCATTTATATTTCTTATCATGAAAGCTTGTTAAGCCTCATACTGGATTATTTATGAACAAGTATGAAATTGGGAACACATTCCAAAACATGCTCATATTTAACTAAACGATTCCAAATAATAAAAATTGCCGTCAGTTTCCCATTTCGGAGATGAATTTTACTCTAATGAGTCTAATCTGCTCATCGTCATAATCTTCACCAAGTTCCTGAATGGCATTTTCAAGATTATCCTCTTCTGTTTCGCGGAAATAATCCATCATATCCTCAATCTGATCATCATCAAGGATATCATTTACATAATAGTTTATATCAAGTTTAGTCCCGGCTTCAACAATGGCTTCAAGAATATCGATTAATTCCCCAAATTCCAACCCTTTACTGTCAGCAATCTCTTCCAGATCAATTTTTCTATCGATGGCCTGAATCACGGAGATTTTCATATTATTTTCTTTCGGCTTCAGGCGTATTCTCATATCCGTAGGCCTCTCAATATCATTCTCCTCAACATGCCTTTTAATTATCTCCAGAAAAGCCTCTCCATATCTTTTCGCCTTCCCTTTACCAACACCTGGTATATTCGCGAGTTCCTCTTCCGTAATTGGATAAGTAGTGGCCATAGCTTCCAGCGATGGATCTTGAAAAATTACGTACGGAGGAAGATTCTTCTGCCGTGCTATTGTTTTACGCAAACCCTTGAGAATTCCAAAAAGCTCCTCATCCGCAACCCAACCTCCTCCGGATCTTTCCGGAGTCTCTGAATCTGTATCGGAATATTGCACATCTTCTACAATCTTGAATGAACCGGGGGTCTTAAGGAATTCTTCACCGGAAGCCGAAACCTTAAGAATTCCGTAACACTCAAGATCACTTATCAGAAACCCTGCAATTACAGCCTGACGCAATAAAGTGCCGCAAAATTTCTCACCCTCCTTCTCTAAAGCTCCGAAAATATCCAGCTCATAATGTTTATTGCTCTTGACTTCATCAGTTTTTCTTCCGATGAGCACATTTACAACATATTCTGGCTTGAAACGCTCTCCGGTTTCCTTGATTGCTTCGATAGCCGCAGCAAGTGCATCTCCGGCCTCTATTTTGACTTTAGGATGAGTACAGTTGTCACAGTTATTGCAATTCTCCTCATCATACATCTCTCCGAAATAATGAAGCAAGATTTTTCTTCGGCACACTGAGGATTCTGCATAATTGGCTGTCTCCATCAGCAATTGCCGTCCGATCTCCTGCTCACTTGCAGATTTGCTCTGAATGAGCTTGTCAAGTTTGACAAGATCCTTCTTTGTATAGAAAGTTATACACCTTCCCTCTCCACCATCACGACCTGCACGACCAGTTTCCTGATAGTAACCTTCAAGGCTCTTAGGAATGTCGTAATGTATCACGAATCTAACATCCGGCTTGTCAATACCCATACCGAAAGCAATCGTGGCAACAATAACATCCACTTCTTCAGTAAGGAAAGCATCCTGATTCTGCGATCGTGTCTGAGGATCCATTCCGGCATGATATGGAAGCGACCTGATCCCATTTAGCCTAAGGGTTTCTGATAACTCCTCAACTTTTTTCCGACTTAGACAATAGACAATTCCTGATTTACCGGGATTATTCTTTATATACCTAATGATATCCCTGTCAATATCCTTGGTCTTGGGTCTAACCTCGTAATAAAGATTCACCCGATTGAAACTTGACTTGAATACTTTGGCATCAGGAATTCCGAGATTCTTCTGGATATCCATCTGAACTTTCGGTGTTGCGGTAGCTGTCAGGGCTATAACGGGAAAGTCCCCCAATTCGGATATCATCGGGCGAATTTTCCTGTATTCGGGCCGGAAATCATGCCCCCATTCTGATATGCAGTGGGCCTCATCAATTGCAAAAAATGATATCTTAACCGACTGAAGGAAATTGATATTCTCCTCCTTTGTCAGAGATTCGGGAGCAACATACAGCAATTTGGTGATTCCTTCGCGGATATCTGATTTCACTTTCTCAACTCCCGACTTTGTTAGTGATGAATTCAGGAAATGGGCGATTCCATCCGTCTCGCTGTAATTACGCAAAGCATCCACCTGATTCTTCATAAGAGCAATCAAAGGTGAAATCACCACCGCCGTGCCATCCGACATGAGGGCAGGCAATTGGTAGCACAACGACTTGCCTCCCCCTGTGGGCATGAGCACAAAGACGTCATGACCCTCCAGAAGACTTTCAATTATCTGTCGCTGGTCTCCTTTAAAATTATCAAAACCGAAATAATACTTTAATGCGGCTTTAAGATCGGTGGCTTTGTTCATCGCGAAAGTTCATTGACATTCAGTTAAAATCCAATTTTAACAATTGTCGGAACGGATTAATGAGTCCTTTGATCACTAACTGAGGCCATCAAACCAATTATTTTATATTAACTTCAGTAAATATGTTTAGATGACTCCATTTACAAAATTAAAAAAATTTTCTATTTTTCAGCAAATATTTTTTTATTTTTTCCATAAGATATTATTTAAATTTCTTATAATTTCAACATTGAACCCTTCAAATGGCATTTTTCACCTTCATAAAAACCGGCTTCCATACAGCCATTGAGAACATTATACGGGTGCGATTTGACAAAATTGTCAAATCGCACCCGTATATACATTGCTTGATTATCGGTATTAATCTCCTAATTTATTCTTTTCAAAATGAGCCTTATCCAATTGAGAAGAGGCATACGCAGCATCAACTATAAATTTCTTATCTGGGTTTGAAGGCATCTCATACATGGCATCAACCATTATTGTCTCGACTATTGACCTTAACCCACGCGCCCCGAGCTTATATTCTATGGCTTTATCGGCTATCAAATTGAGAGCATCGTCAGTAAACACCAATTCCACACCATCCATGGCAAACAACTTCTTATATTGCCTTGTTATGGCATTTTTTGGTTCGGTCAAGATCCTGAGTAGAGCCTCCTTATCAAGTGGCTCCAGACTGGTAAGAATCGGAAGTCGACCGATAATCTCGGGAATCAATCCGAAAGATTTAAGATCCTGAGGCATGACATATTTCATCAGATTGTCACGCTGCTGCTTCTTACTTCTTTCATCATGTCCATACCCTACTACATGGGTATTGAGTCGAGATGCAATCTTACGCTCAATTCCGTCAAATGCACCACCACAAATGAAAAGGATATTCTTGGTATCAACCGGAATAAGCTTTTGCTCCGGATGCTTACGTCCTCCATTTGGCGGCACAAGTACGACGCTTCCTTCAAGAAGTTTCAGGAGTCCCTGCTGAACACCCTCCCCACTTACATCTCGAGTAATCGACGGATTATCACTCTTCCGGGCTATCTTATCTATTTCATCAATAAACACGATTCCACGTTGAGCGCGTTCTACATCGTAATCACATGCCTGCAGAAGCCGTGTCAGCAACGATTCAATATCCTCACCAACATATCCGGCCTCCGTGAGAACGGTTGCATCTACTATCGTAAACGGCACATCAAGCAACCTGGCAATCGTCTTGGCCAAAAGAGTCTTCCCTGTTCCGGTAGGTCCGACAAGAATTATATTAGATTTCTCGATATCTACATCATCTTCAGCCTGACTGGCTATTCTCTTATAATGATTATAGACCGCAACTGACAGATACTTCTTAGCCTCATCCTGACCGATGATATATTGATTCAGGAAGTCATTTATCTCTTTAGGCTTTGGAATGCTATGATTCTTTTCCGGCTGTGATTTTCCTTCCGACTTCCGCTTCTTGAGCTGCATGTCGCGGGCCTCATCAATAAACCCGATACAGTCAGTACACAAGTTTAAGCCTTCGAGCACTTTCACCACCGGTGTTGAAGGGGTGTCTATATTCCCACACATAGTGCAGGTAAGACCATTCCTCTTAATTGCCATTATATTTTAGATGTCGTTTAAATTTCACTTATGAAAGATATATCAATGCTTGCTTACTCCGCTTCCTTTTTGGGATTCTGGAGAACCTTATCAATCATTCCATATTCTTTTGCTTCTTTCGCAATCATCCAGTAATCGCGGTCTGAATCAGCCTCCACTTTATCAAACGGCTGCCCGGAATGGGTTGATATTATATTATAGAGCTCCTCTTTAAGCTTAAGAATCTCTCGAGCTGTAATCTCGATATCTGATGCCTGACCTTGGATGCCACCCATAGGTTGATGAATCATCACACGCGAATGAGGTAGTGCAAACCTCTTGCCGTGTTCTCCGGCAACGAGAAGGACTGCAGCCATCGAAGCAGCCATGCCGGTGCAGATCGTTGAGACATCACTGTTGATATATTGCATAGTATCATAAATACCGAGACCAGCATAAACTGATCCGCCGGGCGAGTTAATATACAAAGCTATGTCTTTTTCAGGATCTACTGAGTCTAGATATAGAAGCTGAGCCTGAATAATGTTCGCGCTTTGATCTGTTACCTGAGTGCCAAGGAAAATAATCCTATCCATCATAAGACGTGAAAACACATCCATTTGGGTAACATTCAATTGACGCTCCTCAAGAATATAGGGATTCATATAGTCGGATGTAGGAGTGAATACTCCTCCGGCTGTACGCTCCATAGACTTTGCATATGAATCAAGGGTATTGGAACTCATTCCCAGATGACCTACGGCAAAGTTTCTAAAATCGTTTTTCATATTCATTATTAAAACTATAATAAAACATATATCTGCATGGCGAATTCCATGCAGATATAGTTTAAACAAATATTGTGCCAATTGTGCAGTCAATCATCTGCAAAAGCATTTTGAAGTATACTTATGCACAGACGCCGAATAATTATCGGTATCAGGCGTTACGGAAAAGATCATTGAACTCCTCAACATCTACATCCTTGTCTTCAGTCGAAACTGTGGCACGGATACCGTTGAAAAGTTTCATATCAGTAGTCTGATTGATCACCTGCTGACGAGCTTTCTCATCTTTGAGAATATCCTGAGCATAACGGTCAAGACTCTCTGCGGGCACATTTGTCATGCCATACTGAGCAAACTGACTCTGAGCCATCATGCGCGCCATATTGAGAAGATCCTCCTCCTTAACCTCAATTCCGAGCTGAGCGGCAATAGCCTCTCTCTCAAGTTCCCATTCCAGTTCAGGACGAAGGCGTGCATATTCCTCATCAATATTCTCATTATTGAGTGCCTCGTTCTGTCCCTTTAAGAAATCTTTGAGAACTTCATCCGGAAGCTGTAGCTCACCAATTGCATCCTGAATAGCCTTACGGGCATCTATTGTGAAACGATAATTGGAATCATTCTGGAGCTGCGCAGAAATCATATCCTTGATCGCCGCACGATATTCCTCCTCATTATGAATCTTGTCAGCTCCGAAAACCATATCGAAAAATTCCTGATTGTGCTCCGCTGGCTTTAGGACAATTATCTCCTTGATCTCCATATTGAAATCTCCTTTATGAGCTTCAATCTCATTCTTGTCGATATTCAGCATCGAAGCCATTTCGGAAGCACTGCCGTCACATGTTGCAGCAGGATTGAATTTAACTACATCCCCTACATGTTTATCAAGGAACAGAGCCTTCTGGGCTTCATCCTTGAAATATTGAGGAGCAACAATACCACTCTCAACCACGATGCCACCCTCTTGGGGATTTCCATCCTCGTCGAGCTCTGTGATAACTCCTTTTACGAGAGCTGTTGCATCGGCTGTATCACCAGGTTCCTGTTTTCCGAAACGACGCGTGAACATCTCATCCTGACGGTTAATCATCTCATCAGTAACTTTGATGTTGTAGAATGGCACCTTAAGATCTTTATTAACCTTAGTATCAAACTCAGGAGCGATACCCACTTTGAATTTGAGTGTGAAATCCGCCTGATCTAGACTGAAATCATCATTCTGCTGAGGAATAGGATTTCCCAGAACATGAAGGTTGTTATCCTTTATATATTCGAAGACGGCATTTCCAACCTCTTTATTTATTACATCGTATTTTACAGCATTGCCATATTTCTTCTGGATAAGGCCTGCAGGTACATGACCGGGGCGGAATCCCGGCTCACTGTGGCTCTTGCCGATCTCTTTAAGCTGTTTCTTTACTTTGTCGGCATAATCCTTTTCTTCGAGTGTGACAGTGATCTCGCCGTTCACATCGTCGATTTTGGCATAATCTATTTTCATTTCCTAAATATGATTAATATTATTCTAATTTCTACTTAAACGCAAAATTACTAATTTTTATTCCTTTAAACAAATTTCACTATAGAACTCATTTAAAAAATTGGCGGAATACTTTGACTGTGTCAACATGATCGGTTACCCCCGCTGTCTCTCTTGCTGAATGCATCGCCCATATCGCATTTCCCATATCCACTCCCCTGATATCCAATTGTGAGGATGAGATATTTCCCAATGTTGAGCCACCTGCAACATCTGCATGATTTACAAAATACTGACATCTCACTCCGGCTACTTCGCACAATCCTTTGAACACAGCAGCACTCTGAGCATCCGTCATATATTTACAGTTAGCATTTATTTTGATCACCGGTCCTCCTCCAATTACAGGATGGTTGGTAGGATCATACTTTTCATTATAATTGGGATGCCAGGCATGGGCATCATCAGCTGAAATCATAAAGGAATTAGCAAAGGTCCGAAAAACCTTCTCCGCATCATCCCCCTCGATCTTACGCACTAACCTTTCAATTATATCTCTCAATACAGGGGCAGCTGCTCCCTGCTTGGTGGAACTACCGGTCTCTTCATTATCAAACACTGCCAGAATCCGCGTTGCTGAACAGTCCTCCTGCGAATCAAGTAATGCTTCCAATCCGGCAAAAGCCATCGAGAGGTCATCAATTCGGGCAGATTGGAAATATTCGTTATCCGACCCAGCAAACGCCGCTTTCTCTGCAGGATAAAGAGCTAACTCATACTCAAGAATATCTTCCGGCTCTATTCCCAACTCTTCTCCTATCATTATCTTCAGCAGGCCCCCTCTTTTCTTGAATTCATCTATCTTCTCTTTGGAATAGAAACCTAATACTGGTTTCATATCTTTTTGAACTGATAACTTATTCCCTTCATTAACTTCTCTATTAAAATGTATAGCCAGATGAGGGATAGTAGCTACCGACCTTTTGAAGTCGATCAATCTTGTCTGAGGATGCAACACATCTTCCCCTTTCACCATAACTCGCCCGGAAATTGACAAAGGCCGGTCAAACCATGTATAAAGAATACCTCCGCCATATTTCTCGACATTTAAAGATATGACACCTCCTTCACCATAAATTTCACAATTCGGTTTTATTTTGAAGCATGGGCTGTCACTGTGTGCAGAAATAATTCTGCAGCCGTTTTCATCCATTTTGCCCTTCCCAATTATGAATGCAAATATGGCACTGTCATTCTTCTTTATGAAATATTTTTTTTCTCGTTCAATTTTCCAGGAATCCTCCTGACGTAACTCTTTAAACCCGGCTTGAATTAACTCACCTTCGATTGTCCTTACAGCTAAAAAATTACATGTGCTCTCGTTGAGCCAGTTCAATAGTTTCATTATATATTAATTTCCCCCGTTATTATACCTAAGGTTATTGAGAGCACGCATCACATTACAGAGAGTCTGCGCCCAATATGAAATAAAATTCTCTTTACATTCTTTAAAGGCCTCCTGGACACTATCCCCATCAGAATCCTTTACTACACCAACAAAATTATAAAGAGGCTGGAATATATCTGCCAACGATTCTGATATAGAAGCGGCCACAGGAGTATCGCTGTATTTCATATCCTCCTCGAAAGTCTCAAGAAATACATCATCAGGTCCCATTATGGATTCTACGTTTCTCAGAATACTGGAATAATAATCCTCATCAACATATGACGGGAAATATTCATAATCTGCGCTCCCTGCCATCTCATCCTCATTCAGGTCTGAGAATTCCCAGTAGATTCGTGGAAGAAGATCAAGGACCCTCACGATAAACTCATCTTTCTCATAGTCCCTGGCATTTTCCAATGTATGACAATAATTGGTAGCAAGAACTACTACCGACATAAGGCGCGTCTTTAATTCTTCATCTGTCATGATATCCTATTTGATATAATCCATTTTTCTTTATATAATTAAAAACCTCCTGAGGTAAAAAAAAGTTGAGATTCATCTTCTGTTTTATACCTTCTCTTATAAAAGTCGAAGATATCAATGCTTGAGGACAACCTTGCAAAACACTTACATTTGCAGGCAAATCCCCTGAAAGTGGAAATCCTGATCTTGGATAAATGATTATTTTGAACTCAGATATGATGTTCTCCCAATTTTTCCAACGTTTAAACTCCACCCAATTATCAGATCCAATAATCAGATAAAAATCATCCTCAGGATAAAGACTACGTAATGAGCAGAGAGTACTGTAGGTATATGAAGGTAAAGGAAGTCCCAACTCGAAATCAGAAACCTTGACATTATCACATCCTTGGGCCACTATCGACGCCATTTTTAGTCTATCAGAATCAGGAGCCGGAATGGAACCACATTTCAGGGGATTCAATCTACTCACCATAAGCCACACTTCATCTAAATCTCCATTCTGAGACACATAGTTGGCAACCATAGCATGGCCGGTGTGAATAGGATCGAAACTTCCGCTGAATATTCCTATCTTCATTTAACCTGTTTCTAAATCTCAATGAAGTCCCTTATCTCTCTTTCAACATCGCTCACAGCTTTCTCAAGCTGATCATTGACAACTTTCTTGTCGAATTTATCAGATAGACTAATCTCAAATTCTGCTTTATCAAGACGTTTCCTAATAGAATCTTCATTTTCTGTTTGACGGGCTCGCAATCTGTTTTCAAGTTCTCTTAGCGACGGAGGCATTATGAATATTGCTATGGCCTTATCTCCATAAAGCTTCTTTACGTTCAAGGCACCTTTCACATCTATATCCATGATAAGGTTATTGCCGGAATCGGTCACTCTCTCAACTTCAGACACAAGGGTTCCATAACATGTACCCTTATAAACTTCTTCCCATTCAACAAACTCTCCTCTCTCTACTCTCTCTCTGAATTCCTCCGGAGATAGAAAATAATATTCACATCCATGCTTTTCTTGGCCTCTCGGAGCTCGGCTGGTAGCAGAAACAGAAAAACCTAATTTCAATTCTGGAATCTGCATAAGTCGGGAAATTATGGTTGATTTTCCCGTGCCCGAAGGAGCTGATAATATTATGATCTTTCCTTTACTCATCTTCTCCTTTATAATACGTTCAGAACTTGCTCCTTGATCTGCTCAAGTTCATCTTTCATCATAACTACAAGCTTCTGCATGTCAGCATTATTGGATTTGGAGCCAAGAGTATTGATTTCGCGGCCCATTTCCTGAGCTATGAAACCGAGTTTCTTCCCTTGCCCCTCTTTCGGGAGGTCCTCACCTCCAAGAGTTTCCAGAAAATAATTCAGATGAGAACGTAATCTTAACTTCTCTTCGCTGACATCAAGTTTCTCTATATAGAATATCAGTTCCTGCTCAAGACGGGCTGCATCATATTCAATTGAAGAGAGGCGGCTCAGCTGATCTTCCAGACGCAATTTAATTTTAGACACCCTCTCAGTTTCATATGGCTCTATCTTTGACAAGAGAGATGAGATGGCCTCAATTTTGGAAATGAAGAAATTATAAAGTTTCCGTCCCTCCTGAATACGAAATTCCTTAAGTAAATCAGCAGCTTCCTCACAGGCCCCTTTTAATGCCTCATAATCCGATTTATCAGCCTCCGGTGCCACTGTTTTCATTGAATCGGGCATTCTCATAAGCAAGGAATACCAGTCTGACGGCTCAGGAAGATTAAGCGCCTTCCCTAATTCTTCAAGTTGAGCTTTATAAGTTCCCAAAAGAGGTATATTGACAGTGGAGGCGGATTCGGTTCCAAGCATCTCAATCGACACAGTCACATCCACTTTTCCTCTCTCAAGACGCGAAGCTACAAAATTGCGAATCTCGATTTCATATTCTCGGAAAATCGAGGGCATGCGGAATGAAGCGTCAAACTGCTTGCTGTTTAATGATTTTATTTCAAAAGTTATTTTTTTAGTTGAGGAAGAGGAACAACCCCGGCCGAAACCGGTCATTGACTGGATCATGGTTAAATAGATATGATAGTTTGTTGCAAAGTTATATAAAAAAGCGATTTTTCACAACTTTGAGCAATTAACTTATTCAACAAGATCCCAATAAACTACATACCGCATTCTATTAGCATCATAAAGCGGTAATATTTCTATATTATCAAGGGTCTGAAACTTCAGTCCATCCCCTGTTCTCTTAATCCGTTTGCCGGGATATTGCACATCTATTTTAAGATTGGTCGGGAGATTATCAGGGATTTTATAATCATAGGTATAATAGTCATTCCTGACTGTTGGGTCAGAGAAAGGAGCAGGACTAACCATCCCTTCAGTTCCCAGATTTCCGGCAAGCACAATCGGCCCGTATAACAAGGCTCCCTTCTTATCATTATCACGAGGGCTCTCTATTATTAAAGCCATGGGATATTCTATTGTGACCTCATCACCTTTTCTCCATTTTCTTTCTATTTCAATATAAGATGATGGCAACTCCTCTATCTTCCTTATTTTTCCATTGATTCTAACAACGGGATACCCACTCCATTCCGGATAACGGAGCATAAGCTTCATTTTATCTTTAGGAGCTTCATCTATATAAATCGCCACATCACCCGAATTAGGGAAATCTGTCTTCTGAGTTAACTGCAACCCTTTCTCTTTCCAAGAGAGTTTTGAAGGTATAAAAAGATTTACGTAAACCTCATCATTTGAGTGATAATAAATTCCCTCTCCATATTTGGAATGATTTTCAAATCCGCTTCCTACACAACACCAGAAAGAGTTCTCCGGAGTACTGAAGACTTTGAAGCATCCGCTCTGAAGTGGTAAAAAATAACATACCATCCCCGATTCAGGATCCTGCTGGGCAAGGATATGATTGAACAAAGCTCTCTCATAATAATCCGCGACTTTAGGATCAGCTGTCATGCAAAACTGATGTCTGGAGAGTTTGAGCATATTGTAAGTGCAGCAAGTTTCTCCAGTATAACCATTTATATTTCTCGACATGTCAGAAGGAATGAAAAAATGCTCCTTCTGACTCAGAGACCCTGTGACAAAGCAATGGTCATCCACCATTGCATTCCAGAATGTATCCGCGATCCTATTGCTTGGTTCATTACAAGTTATCTCATATCTTCTTGCTTCTCCGATTACTTTAGGAATGAATGTATTGGTATGTTTTTTACCAAAATCCACGTCTCCGTTTTTCAAAGGTTCAAGCGCGTCCTTATGATAAAAGAAATCTGCGACCTCCCTAAATTTTTCATCACCGGTTACAGAATAGAGGTTATAGAATGCCTCATTTATCCCTCCGAATTCATTTCTAAGCATCAATGCCTGCGTTTCTGCAGAAAGAGGAATCACTTTATTATATGCCCATTCCCCCATCCTTTTGGCAACCTCGATAGCCTTGTCATTATCACAATATAGATACTGATCTATCAAACCCGACAATAGTTTATGAAGTGTATACCATGGAGCCCAAACGCTTTTTCCCTTGATATTTCTATTGATAAGTTCTTCCGGAAACGCACTGAGATAACCGAAAGTTCCCAACGCTTGCTGAACCTCTTCGAGCCCGGAGACTATGCTGTCTCCTTTCAACTTAAATATTTCCGCACCTGTGGCAGCATACATCAATCCATATGCGGAAAGTAGATGTCCTGTTGTATGTCCTCTAAGGTCACAGTCGAGTGATTCCCATCCCCCTAATTTCTTTATACTTTCGTATCCACCTTCCAAACCGGAAAACACGCCCGCATTATTTCTAAAGCTGTGCAAAAGTCGTTTCACCGGAATTGAAGCTATCCATGCAGAATCTCTTTCAAGATTATCACGAACCCGGCCCGGCAATAGAACCACATCCTTAAGATCGAAACTTTTTACTTTAACAGGTATTTTGGTATCTACCACCAATTTTCCATTATGTTGTCCGGGATAGATAGATTGGCTCACAGCCGTTGAAACCCCGAGTCCTATCGCCAGCGCAAATACAATTGTCCTCTTCATATATCTATATTATAAATATTTTCCCTCACTTCTAAAATCAAATGAGTTAGTAATAAGTAGCTTGAAAAAATTAATGAACAAATAAAACGAAGTTATTTTTGAGCAGTTTTTGCTGCGAAGAGAGGGAGCATACTTTCGTATGCGACTGACTGACAAGGCAAAAGATGGCCAAAAGAACTGGTTTTATTGTTCAAGATTATCAACTACAATATATCGATTAATTTTTACAAACTACTTATATAATACCTTTGCGCTAATAAAAATACTCAAAATTCCATATTTACATTCTTAACAGGATCTCGTTCTCAGAGATGTAAAAGTTTCATGAAGGTTTCAACAGTTTCTTTTTTTCCGGTATATTTGCCTTTATCTTCGCTTAATTTACATGTGTCGCAATAAAATGGCCAGGATTCCGTGATTTTAACCGCCGTAAGTTTGATCACAATATTTCGTGCTTTAATATTAGAGAAATCATTTGTAAAATGTGTTCCAATTCCAAACGAAGGTTGACAAAATTCAGCTGCAAATTTTTGAATTTCTATTGCTTTTTCCACATTTAAGGCATTACTGAAAATTATCTGTTTACTTTTGGGATCTATATTCAACGACCTGTATTTCTCGATTATAAGATCAAGTTGCTCATAATTGTCTCCACTATCAACCCTCAGACCCTTGAACATATTAGCGAAATCTTCAGAAAAATTCAGGCTGAAGATTCTCCATCCATATGTGTCATAAAGATATGTTCCCAAAGCCCCGCGATAGGTCTTTGCCCACTTTGTCATGGCTATATGATTTGCCATCAATGGCCCATACATTCCTGCAATGGCACAGATGAATTCATGAGCCATGGTGCCTATTGGAACGAGGTCATATTTCATTGCAAAATACACATTACTTGTCCCGACAAATCTACCGGAACCGGCAACTTTACCTTGACAATCTTTCATCGCCCGGATCACTGTATCCTGCACGTCAAAAGAGGCTCTCCTCCGTGTGCCCATATCACTGAATACACAGCCATTTTCAATCAATCGTTGCGCCTTGGCATAAGATTTATCATAATAACTCGAAAGATCCATTCCGGAACATTCACCTGTTTCAATATAATACAGTTCCGAAACAATAGCCAGAACCTTAACTTCCAGCAAAATTGTATCACTCCACGCGCCCTCGAACTCAATACTGAGATGACCATCATTGTCCTGAGTGGCGTTCACCCATCGGCGGTCATATCTGAAACCCTTGAGGAAACTGTAAAACCATGAAGGAATATAATTACATCGTCTGCGCATGAATTCTATCTCCTCATCTGAGATTACCACATTTTCAAGCATGGCAATCTGTTCCATTACTTTTTCGGCAAAACCAGGAGGATATATGGTATTGTCTCGATCGATGAATTGGTATTTAACCTGTGTACGCGGATAATTATCTATTACTGCGCAACACATTGTAAATTTATAAAGATCATCATCGGTGAAATGTGTGATAATCTGACGCATATCTTTTGTTTTTAAAATTTGTATGTTAACATTGCCTGGAGGGTCATTGTGGAGGAGACTTTATCTGGCCAATCTCTGTAGTGAGTGGATCTTACGCGGTTCATGAACGCCAGTGTGCCATATAGCTTTCTTAAAAGCTGATAATCAAATCTTACTTCAGTCACATTGAAATAAGCAACAGACTTGTCACCCATAACATTAAGGGTCCTAAAATCGACATCCTGAAGATTTGTCCCCCGAGGATAACCTTTCCATGTAAATAACCTGTAATATTCGTTGTTCAAAGAAAGAGAAGCTTTCTTTTTATTCCATGTGATATTTACACCCGCCTTGATTGAAAATCCTGATGCGAAGTTATAATTTCTCTCATCTGTCCAATAATGATCACTTAATATGGAACCTAAGATGATTGCGTTCGCATGAACGTAAGCATCAAAAATATATCTCTTACGTTCCACATCACGGAACATGAATCCTCCGCCAATAGATGCCGGGACTCCTAATTTGTAAGGAACCTTATCTATATTCGTTATCGTATCGCTGTCATAAAAATCGAAATGCTGATAAAGTCCGATTGTCCCTGAGGAATTCTTATGATCGAGGATCTCGCGTGATAGAAGTCTGGCTTTAATATTAAGCTGTGACAAAACGGGCTGATATTTCATTCCTTGCAATTCAGCCCTTACTGTGAAATAGTCATATGGTTTAGTTGATTTTGGCTCAAACCTATCCCCATACTCCATATCTAATTGAAGCACTCCTCCAATATAGGGAGATCTCATTCTACCCTGAAATGTCATACTTTTTATTCCGAGCGAAATCTGCATGGCGATATTGGGAATACCGAACATTTTTCCGGAGGTTGGACGTCTGTGCCAAGCCTGACCCGTTATGATTCTGTTGATTCCTCGCATTGGCGAGAGGATGAAGGCAGCAGCCTCCCTTTCGAAACGTTCCCACCCACATGTCCTGTCATCAAGAAATGCGTCTGAGGCCCGGAACAAAGTTTCTCCCAAAACCGCTCCTCCTATTGGGGTGGCGATAATATCATTTGTGGAGGGATATTCCCTCTCCATAAACAGTTCCCACATTGCGCTCCCACCTATAGCAAACAATTCCGATTGCCAGAAATTATACCCATTGGCACGGGCAGCTCCATAATAGAGACTCCCGTTATAAGGATGAAGAAATGTATTGGTTCCTAACTGATCATTATCCCATATAAATCCATGCTTGAAATTCTCTTTTATTGAATTTAAACTTATATAAGAATAATCACCATGCTGGACAAATCGGTCAAAAGCCCACAAACTTAGGTTTAAACCTACCACTTCAGCTGAGGCTCTCCAGAAATGTTTTTTTTCATAATATGCAAGATCTGCTGAATCGGCCGGAATCTGATTCACCATATTATATTTAATCGGCATCTGAGCATACGCAGGAGATAAATAGCTGCTCCCGATAATAACAACAGCTACGAGCAACCAAATTACACGTATTTTTTTTAACTCAAACATCGCAATGTGGATTATGAATAATTAAAACTTTTAAGTAGCTGAACATTTAGCCACCTACAATAATCTTGAGGGATTTTCATTCTCGAATAAGGGCATAGCGGGCTATGCGACTGATGATAGGATAGAAAATCACAAAAAAGAACAAGTAAATTGTACGTTAGCCGTATACATTGTTTATTTTTAATAATAGAGGTTGAATTTGAACAGCTACTTTTAAATATTTTGAATATAATTAAAGATCTTTATTATTAAACATCTTGTACCCCACTATTAGTTTAATTATATGCCCAAATAAAATTCCTCCCACCTAATAAAGGCAGGAGGAATTCTCTGTTTTAACTCTCTAATTAATTCTTTCGAGTCCTACTATATTAATGTTTTTTTTACATAACCTTAAGGTCTTTAAGAACCTGATCAATATGAGCTTCAGCCTTCTTTACGAGAGCTTCATATTCATCCTTAGACTTCATCTCCTCACGGACTTCCACATAAAATTTAATCTTAGGCTCTGTTCCTGAAGGACGGATGGAAACTTTATCACCTGCCTCTGTAAAGAACTGAAGAACATTCGATGTCGTGGGGAAATCAAGCTTTGTAATTTCTCCGGTTTTAAGATTCTTGCAATTAAGATCAGCGTAATCCTTTATACAGGTTATCGGGCTTCCTGCCAGTTCTTTTGGAGGATTAGCACGAAATTCCTTCATCATATTTACAATCTCCTCGGCACCACTCTTTCCGGGACGAACCACACTTACTCCACGTTCACGTGAAAAACCATATTGATTGTAAACTTCCACGAGCAGATCATAAAGAGTCATATCCTTATCTGCAGCCCAGGCAGCAGCCTCCGCTATCAATGAATTTGCAGAAATGGAATCTTTGTCACGTACAAACGTCTCTGCCAGGAAACCATAACTTTCCTCACCTCCACCCAGATATCTTCCGGTGCTCTCCATATTTCTCATTACATCTGCGATCCACTTGAAACCGGTGTAACAATCGAAACACTTGATATTATTGGCATCCGCAATTCTCTTTATGGTTTCGGTAGTAACGATCGTCTTTACACAATACTCATTACCGTTGAGTAGTTTCTTCTCTACATTCTGGGTAATGATGTAATAGAGAAGAAGCATTACTATCTGGTTTCCATTGACAAGCTGGTAGTCACCATTTTTATCTCTTACCACCAGGCCCACGCGGTCAGCGTCAGGATCAGAAGCAAGAACAAGACTTGCACCAGTCTCCTTGGCCTTAGCTACAGCCATAGCCATAGCTTCGGAATTTTCCGGATTCGGAGAAACCACTGTCGGGAAATCTCCACTCTGTATATCCTGCTCATCAACATGAATGATGTTGTCAAAGCCCCAAAGCTTTAATGAATCAAACATCAGACGCAATCCTGTGCCATGGATAGGAGTATAAACTATCTTCATGTCGTGATGACGTTTATCAGCCTCAGGATCAAGTGACAATTTGTGAATATCGGCGAGATAATCCTTGTCAAGTTCCTCTCCTACCACCTCAATAAGATCCTTGTTAGCTTCAAATTTAATCTGATCTACAGAGGTGATTGCATTTACATATTCGATTGTCTTGACATCATGAGGAGCGATCATCTGTGCGCCATCACTCCAATACGCCTTGTAGCCGTTATACTCTTTAGGGTTATGACTTGCGGTTACCATAACACCACTCTGGCATCCGTATTTCCTTATTGCATAAGAAACTTCCGGGGTTGGGCACGGACCATCAATTAGATAAACTTTTATTCCGTTCGCAGAGAAAATGTCAGCTGTAATCTGAGCAAACTTCTCAGAATTATTTCTTACATCATGACCAACAGCCACGCTGATCTGAGGGAGTTCCTTGAAACACTCCTTGAGGTAATTGGCAAGGCCCTGAGTAGCGGCTCCTACCGTATAACGGTTCATACGGTTGGATCCGGCACCCATGATTCCACGCAAACCGCCAGTACCGAATTCAAGATCTTTATAGAATGATTCGATGAGCTCTGTTTTGTCATCTGCCTCAATCATTTTCTTAACCTCCTTGCGTGTCTCTTCATCATACTGAGGAGTCAGCCATTTTTGTGCTTTTTCCGTAACGGTGCACAATAATTCATCGTTATTCATATCTTGGAAATATTGGGTTTATATATTTTTGTTTAGTATCTCTTCAACGCAAAGATAATAAAAAATCTCATTTTAGTAAATCTTTTACCTACCGAGTTTACATCTTTGGATGGTTTGTATTAATTTTGTCACCTCAAGTATCTGTAAGAGATGATTAAGTTGCCTCTCCGGACACTCAATTTATTTTAGACTATTTCATAATTATAAACAAATAATATGGCAAAAGTTTCATGGCGAGCCGGAACAATGATTTATCCTCTGCCGGCTGTTCTGGTAACATGCGGAGCATTCCCAGAAGAATGGAATATGATCACGGTTGCCTGGACAGGTACTATATGCTCGGATCCAGCCATGTGCTACATATCGGTCCGACCACAACGGCATTCATACCCCATTATCAATAAGCGGATGGAATTTACTATAAATCTGACCACGGCAGAAATGGCGGCTGCCACCGACTGGTGTGGTGTCCGCTCCGGAAAAGATTTCAACAAATGGGAGAAAACGGGCCTCACTCCGTTGCCAGGGGAGAAAGTGGCGTCCCCTACTATAGCTGAATCTCCTCTAAGCGTGGAATGCCGGGTCAAAACCGTGATACAGTTAGGCACTCATGACATGTTCATAGCGGAAGTTGTCAACGTCCGAGCTGATGAAACACTCATAGATCCAGACAATGGAAGATTTGATCTTGAAAAGGCCGGTTTGCTTGCATATTCTCACGGTTTTTACTACGAATTAGGGAAAATGATTGGTAAATTCGGCTTTTCAGTTCAGAAGAAGAAATAGGCCAGATTGATCTTTAAATACCTAATTATAGGGATTGCGGAGAGAAAATAATAAATGTAATTTTGCATCGTAATACCATAAGCCATAGTTATTAGTTACATTCGGTTTCCGGTTGAGTTCACATCTATGATGGAGTCAACCGGAAATCGACTCTTTAAACTAAGACATTATTTAATATATGACTCACCTTTCGACACATTACTATCCGGACGACTCCATGACAAGGCTAATAGCTGAGAATTTCTCGCTTATCAATGTCATGACAAGGTTCGGTATAAAAATAGGATTCGGAGATAAGACCGTCCAGGAAGTTTGTAATGAGTATGAAGTAGACACTAATACTTTTCTTGCTGTTGTGAATTTCATGCTCGATGGGTTCAGTTCATTCGACTGCTCGATGCCTCTTTCAATCACATCTTTGATTTTGTATCTTGAACGTAGCCATACATATTTTCTTGACTATAGCCTTCCTGCTATAAGACAAAAATTGGTGCAGGGTATCAAGCAACGTTCTACCGATGTCTCTTTTCTGATAATGAAATTCTTTGATGAATATTATGCAGAGGTACGTAAACACATGGAGTATGAGGAAAAAACAGTCTTTAAATATGTGGAAAATCTACTGAACGGAATAATTCCTGAAGATTTTCATATAGCTACGTATAGTGAGCATCACGAGCAAGCTGCCGACCGCCTCGGGGAACTTAAGAAAATTTTGCTGAGATATTGTCCTCCGGATGCAGATGCAAGTCTTATGAACGATGCTCTTTATAGTATCTGTATGTGTGAGAATGAGCTTGAAAACCACTGCCGGGTGGAAGATGCACTTTTAGTTCCCGAAATCAACAGACTTGAAAAACTTCTCAACCATGAATAAGGATGATAAGATTCATGTAATTATTGCTGAGACATCCCCTATCATATCCACGGGACTTTCTCACACAATCCGTCGACTTCCGGGGCTAAATATATACGTCACAGAGCTCAAATCTTCTGATGATATGCAAGACTGTCTTCGCACATCCCACCCTGAGATACTCATTGTGAATCCCTATTTCGGAGGGATTTTCAATCCAAATGAAATTAGGATTCAAAAACCGGATTTAAAAATAATCGCTCTCGAAGTTGGGCCACTTGATAGAAATGCACAAAATTTGTACGATGGTGTTATATCATTAGTGGATGATGTGCCAACTATTGCATCTAAGATCAACAATCTTTCACGACTTGCAGAAGATGATGATTTAGATGCAGAGTCAGAAAAGGAAACGGTGTCCTTAAGGGAGAAGGAGATAATAACACTTGTGGCTAAAGGCATGACTAATAAAGAGATTGCCGATAAACTTTTCCTATCTGTGCATACCGTAATCACACATCGAAAAAATATCGCACGTAAATTGGAAATTCATAGTGCAACCGGCCTGACAATATATGCTATTGTCAATAAGCTTGTTGATTTGTCAGAAATTAAGCTTTAGTACCTCTTCTATTAATCATATTGCCAACCATATCACACCCTGTAGAATAACTACACATATTTTCCAATATTAGTGATTGTCCGAAAAATTTGCTAAATTTGCGTTTTGTGGGCAACGGTCAATTGCAGACTTTCGATTGTATACTACCCACATATCGTTTTAATTTGAATACTTTTTTATGGACAATAAAACCAATCCTTTTGATAATCAGGGATTCGATAGTCGGGCAATGAAACGTGCAACTCGTAACCGCCGTATTGTCAAATGGTTATGGGCCTCATTCCTTGGACTTGGTTTCTTTATTTTTCTTTTCTTACTGCTCATTTACAATGGGGTGATCGGTTACATGCCCCCTATTGAGGAGCTGGAAGATCCTCATGACAAGCTCGCCTCTCTCGTCTATGCTTCAGATGGGACAACAGAACTTGGGCGGTATTATTTCGGTGCCGGGAATAGGGTCTATACCGACTATGACGCAGTTTCACCTTATGTTATCAACGCTCTTATCGCTACAGAAGACGTACGCTTCAAAGAACATTCCGGAATAGATTTCAAGGCACTCGGACGAACCGCTATTAAAACCGTCATGATGGGTGATAAATCTTCAGGTGGAGCGTCCACCATCACTCAACAACTTGCCAAACAGCTCTATTCACAACCATCAACCAATATTTTCAAACGCGCTATCCAGAAACCTATCGAGTGGATGATTGCGATAAAGCTCGAACGATTCTACACTAAGGATGAGATAATCAATATGTATCTCAACAGGTTCGATTTCCTTCACAATGCCGTAGGAATAAAAACGGCTGCTAATGTTTACTTCGGAAAGGAACCTGGTGAACTTAAAGCCGAGGAAGCTGCAATGCTTGTCGGAATGCTCAAGAATCCAAGTTTCTATAATCCTTTGCGTCATGAAGAACGCACAAGAGATAGAAGAAATACCGTGCTTGATCAGATGACAAAGGCTGGTTTCCTATCATATGCTGAAGCCGACTCACTTAAACAATTGCCGCTTAAGCTTGATTATCACAAAGTGGATCATAAAGAAGGTGGAGCGCCATATCTGCGTGAGGAGATTCGCCGTCTTATGACAGCTAAAAAACCGGTAAAGCCCAAACGTTCGGACTATAAGTCCAACATGGCTTATACAATAGCTTGGGGAAATTATAATACCGATTCTACTCAATGGGAGGAGAATCCATTATATGGCTGGATCCTCAAGAATCCCAAACCGGATGGATCCTACTATGATCTATATACTGATGGCTTAAGAATATATACTTCAATAGATCTCAGGATGCAGCAATACGCTGAAGAGGCGGTTAACCAACATCTCGGCGGTTATCTCCAACCGGCTTTTGAAAATGAGAAAAGAGGTCAAAAAACAGGTCCATATACCACGAATCAAAGTGAACTCAGTTTTGCCGGTGTGCAGAAGCTAATCAATAATGCGCTGAAGCAAACGGAAAGATACCGGAATATGAAGAAAGCCGGCTGCTCGGAAGAGGAAATTGAGAAGGCTTTTCATACTCCATATGAAATGGACGTTTTTGCTTATGTAAAGGAGACAAAAACAGAAGGAAATCAGAAGGACACAAAAATAGTTCCCGGGACAAAAACCGTAACTATGTCACCTTATGACTCTCTCCTCTATATGAAAACCATTCTCCGTACTGGTCTGATGAGTATGGATCCTGTAACGGGATATGTTAAAGCCTATGTCGGTGGTCCCGACTTCACTCATTTCCAGTATGACATGGTCTCGAGAGGTAAACGTCAGATCGGTTCAACAGCCAAACCTTTCCTTTATACCCTTGCTATGGAGCAAGATTTCACACCCTGCTCTCGATTCTCCAACACACAACCTGTATTCGGGAATTGGGCACCAAGAAACTCGGGCAGTGCACGAATTGGAGAGATGGTTGATCTGAGATGGGCACTTACGAATTCCAATAACTGGATTTCAGCGCGTCTTGTAAATGAACTCACCCCCAAAAGTCTTGCAAATAAAATGCGCATGTTTGGAATCACGGGGTATATTGATGCCACTCTCCCTCTATGTCTTGGAACGGTAGATGTTCCCGTGGGGCATATGGTTGGGGCTTATACTGCTTTTGCCAACCATGGCATGAGGGTGGACCCGGTGTTTGTTACACGGATTGAGGATAATCAAGGTAATCTTATATATTCCGCTGTTCCTCACCGCACGGAGGTGATATCGGAAGATGCTTACTTCAAGATTCTATCCATCCTGCTTAATGTAGTCGACAGTGGAACTGGAGCAAGTCTTCGAAGCAGATATGGCATAAATGCCCAAATGGGAGGTAAAACAGGTACGACAAACTCAAACTCCGATACCTGGTTCATGGGTTTCACACCAGAACTCGTCACCGGTGTTTGGGTTGGAGGTGAGGAACGATATATCCACTTCAACTCTATGGCGTTCGGACAAGGAGCACGGGCTGCTCTCCCAATCTATGGACTCTTCATGCAGAAAGTTTACGCTGATCCTAAACTCCCCTATAAACAGGATGCTAAATTCAAATTCCCTGACAATTACAACCCCTGTGAAGGTGAAATTTATGAAGACACTGGGGAGTCGGCCGAAGTTGAGGAAAGTGTTGAAGGCATTTTTGATTAATCAATTGCTTTTATAACTCTATCGTGAGAAGTCTTTCTGAATGATCAGGATGATCGGAGAATGAAATAATTTAGGCTGTGGGTCATATGACCCGCAGCCTAAATTTATACCGAAATCCAGAGTGACTATTATGATTTGCATCCTTTCTTTCTGAACCTTTCTACTCTCAAATTAGAGAAATTTTTCCATAAATATTTGTAGCATATATTTTTTATTGATATATTTACCGCAGAATTTTATCCGTTTTGCTAAAAGGATGGTTTTTACACCTTATCTTGCTTTGGCTGCGCATAAAAAAATCCATACTTTAGGAACAATAATATAAACCTTAAATCAGATATAATGGCAAAAGTATTACAAGTAAGAGACCTGACATTGCGCGATGGACAACAGTCTTTGTTCGCCACTCGTATGAAACAGGAAAACATCGACAAACTCCTTCCTCTTTATCGTGAAGCTAAATTCTATATCATGGAAGTATGGGGAGGAGCAGTGCCGGATTCCGTGATGCGTTATCTTGGAGAATCTCCTTGGGATCGCCTTCGTGCATGCTCCAAAGAGATGAAGGGAATATCTTTACTTTCCGCCTTGTCTCGAGGCCGCAATCTTTTCGGTTATGTGCCCTATCCTGACTATGTGCTCAAAGGATTTTATGAGAAAGCAATAGAAAATGGTTTGAATGTGATGCGCATCTTTGACGCGCTCAATGATATCGACAATATCCGTGAGTCTGTTAAAATGATCAATGAACTCGGAGGCATCTCCGATACTGCCGTATGTTATACGGTGGATCCTAAGGATGCTCCGGCAGAAGCTCCTAAGAAAACCGGTTTCTTTGCCAAACTATTCGGTTCTTCGAAAGCTCCTGAAGCACCCGAAAAGATCTTTACTGACGAATATTTCGTGGATAAGGCTCGCGAGATGGAAGCACTTGGAGCTAAGATGGTGACATTGAAAGACATGGCCGGTCTTGTGAATCCCGGTAGAATCTTTACTTTGATGCCTAAATTGAAACAGGCCCTGAAAGTTCCTGTAGATTTCCATACCCACTGTACTCCCGGCTACGGTCTCGCAGCAGTGTTGACTGCAATTATCAAAGGCGTTGATATCGTAGATACCAATATCTGGTGGTTCGGAGGAGGATCAGCAGCTCCTGCAATCGAGTTGATATGGATCTTCTGTCAGAAACTCGGAATTGAGATAGCAGTAAATATGGATGCAGTTGCTAAGATCCGTAAGGAGCTTGTTCACGCTCGTAAATCCCTCGCCGACTTCGACCTCAACAAGGATAAATGGCCCAACGATTTTGATGAATATTACGCTAAGATGCCTAAGGAGATCGATGCTGAGTTCGACCGCGCAATCTCTGCGGCAACAGATAATCGCGAGGAGGAACTTCTCGATGCTTGTCATAAGATTGAGGCATATTTTGGATTCCCGAAACCCAATGAACTGGTTAAGAATGCTGAGGTTCCCGGCGGTATGTACTCTAATATGGTTGCCAATCTCCGTGCCCTCAAAGCTGAGGACGTTTTGGATGAGGCAATGGCTCTTATCCCGAAGGTACGTCGTGATGCCGGTTTGGTACCCCTTGTTACACCCACAAGCCAGATCGTAGGTTCGCAAGCTGTAGCCCTGGCCCTTGACCGCCGCAAAGGTGCGCCCGACTATTCAAACAAGAACAACCAATTTATCTCTCTCGTGAAAGGTGAATACGGTAAGACTCCCGTTGAGATAGATCCTGCATTCCGTGAGAAGATCACAGGTTCTCCCATTGAGCGTCCGTACGATACAACTACATTCCGTGAGCCCGCGAATCCTGAACTGCCAGAGTTTGGAGGTGTAAAACTGGCTCAGAATGACGAGGAATATCTGCTGCTCGAACTTCTCCCCTCTGTAGCTAACACTTATCTCAAGAATAAGCGTAAAGCCGAATTCGAGGCAAATAAAGCAAAAGAGGAAGAGAACGCAAAACCGGAAGAAAAGAAGGAAGAAGCTACTGAAACAGTAGAAATCACTGGTCCGGTTTTCAGAGCTCCTATGGGCGGTACGATCATTGAAGTGATCGCAAAACCCGGTCAGAAGATTAAGATGGGAGATCTTCTCCTCGTTTATGAGGCAATGAAAATGGAGAACGACCTCGCTTCCGACATGGAGGGAACTATCAAGCGCATCCTCGTAAAAGAGGGAGATGTAATTGCAACCGATCAACCCCTCGTAGAGTTCGAATAATTCTTTTCGATTATATACCTCAAATGTATCATATGGGGCTGTGTCAAAATGTTAATTTTGGCTCAGCCCCTTAAGGTGCGTCAGAATGGGTCAGATGCAAGCCTCATCCAGATAGCAACGCTGCAGATGGCATATTATGACACAACGGCAATTTTTAGTATTTTACTCTACCGAATCACATCACTAACACAAACAGCTACGCTAAATGGTTTTGGTTTTATCGCAGGCATATCTCTTAGTAATCCTGTAAGTATACGAGGTGAACTTAAACGCCTTCCTTTAAAATTTCGTTGAAATTACATAATTTTACCACAAATATTTATGCTTCATTATGAAATTAAAAATTCATTCATTATTATTCATCTTTACACTAATGATCTGTTTATCATCTTGCAAAGATGAACCCGGTGAAAATTACATGGACTGGGAATTAATTTCAGTCTCTGATCCGGATTACTTCAAAGTAGCCCTACAGAATCGCACCGCCTCTAATTTTCCAAATTCTTCTGCCATATTCATCGAGGCAAATTATCGGGAGGGTGAAGTAGTATTGAGGTGTTCAAATCATGACATCAATTATTCATTGGTTGGTCCAAATGATTCATACATAAATGCTGAAATGGGATTTTCCCTAACATCGGTAAACAAAAATACTCTTAAAATCCATTTTGAACAAAATGCTTCGGGCAAACCTGAAAAATCAGACCAAATAACAATAACAAATTCTTCCGGAGACGCTGTATGTAACACATTCTTATTTATCAACAGAACCTTCGGTGAAATAAATCCTACCGAATAACTTTATCCATCCCCTCTCTCATAGAGTCCATAACTTCATTGAAAATCTCAATATTTTCAAGATATCGAAAAGAAGCTTTTCAGATTCGGTACAGACCTAAATATTCATAATTTTCGACTACTTTATCACTTTTCTTAGCGAGATTTAAAAATTTTTCGTAAATTCGTATCGTCAATCCGGAATGACACAACATACTAATTAAAAGAAGAGGCGTTTTGCTTATCTTTCTACTGAAAACCTGAGAAATTTTCAACGAAAGCAAGAGGTAACAAGACGGTTCTCACGCAATAGCGTGGGCTGCTGTTTTCACACCTTTGCATTCAAGGTTTTCTCAGGACCATCAGTAGGAGGTGTGGTAAATTAGTCCACGCTTCTGTTTTTGAGAATCGGCTGACAGGACTATAAGGCCAATAAATAATCGAAATTTTATGAAAAAATTGATGCTTATGCTTTGTTCTGGAGCAATAGGAATAGTATTCATTTTGGGACTCAGCTCTTGGACAGAGTCAGGAAATTATCATAACGACACTATTAGTAAAAGTGCAGATTTCGTATGCGATCGCTGTGATGGGAATAAACATGACCCTGTAGTAAAATGTCGTAATTGCCAAGGGAGCGGTACAATCACTGTAAAAATCACGTGCACTCAATGTTTAGGGGATGGGGTCGTAACAGATAAATATGGAAAAAATCATACTTGTCCATCCTGTTATGGCAATAAAACTATTCCTCAAAAACAATACTGTTCATCGTGCGATGGATGGGGACATCCTTCTTGCACAAAATGTAAAGGAACTGGAAGAGTTACAAGAAATTAATTGATAGGATTATTATTCAAAATTGTTATTCGTAAATTTGGGGTCGATTCTAAATGTTGGATTCGACCCTTTTAGTTTTAATCTGATCTAGTGAATCTAAATATGTTATAGGTCTTAGCTAATTGAGATTCAATAGGCTTGCTTTTAAAATTTTTATCATCTAACGAACAAACGCAGAAGCCTATGCTTCTTAAAATCCAATGGTTACGTAAATTCTCATCGGCACATAGAAAACAGATACTTACTAAGGTACCTATCATTGTAATTCTGGGCGGAGATTTAAAGTTGAGAACTTCTAATAATATAGTTAATGTTCTTTAATTGGATATATTTAGCTGGAAATTGTTTCCCTAGAATTATTCTGGAATTATTCTGGAATGGAATGGGCATTGGTTGATTTGGTTATGTCGAGGAAAAGTGTTAACTTTGCAAGCCATTTGACGGGATCGCGACCTGTCAAGAATTATTTTATTAATTAACTGCAGTATTTTTAGAAAAATGAAAAAAGACATTCATCCCAAAGAATACCGTGAGGTAGTTTTTAAAGATATGTCAAACGAGGAGATCTTCATCACTCGTTCCACAGTGGCATCTCGTGAGACTATCGAAATCGACGGTAAGGAGTATCCTCTTGTAAAACTTGAGATCACCAGCTCCTCACATCCTTTCTTTACAGGAAAGCAGAAACTCGTCGATACAGCCGGACGTGTGGACAAATTCCGCAGTCGTTATGGCAACCGCGCGAAGAAATAATTTCCTTTACGCATAAAATAAGCGTCCTGAATTTAAATTCAGGACGCTTATTTTATTACTATTTATTAAAGATGGAAACTCATTATCAATTAGTTGCCATTGATGAGTTTACCCAAAATATCAAAAAACTCCGGATTCTCTCCTACTGTAATATCTGCAATCTTTCCTTCAGGATTAACGATAACCTTTGTCGGAAAACCTTGCACGCCATAATCTGCAAGCACACCAGAGTCTCCACCTCTCTGAGGATTGTAGACATTCACCCAAGGGAGCTCATATTTGGCTACTGCCTTACGCCATGCTTCCTCTGACTCGTTACAGTCTATTCCAATGATCTCAAGCTCAGGTTTATACTGCTCATAGGCTTCTTTAAGCTTTGGAATACCTTTGATACACCAGGAACACCAACCTCCCCAGAAGTCAATAATAACCCACTTTCCCTTAAAATCGGACAGGCTAACATCCTTCCCGTCAAGATTCTTAAATGTAAAGGAGGGTGCATCTACATTTCCACTCTGAAGTTCCTCTATCTTTTTCTCCGCAGCAATACGACGGTCGGCATACTTCTTCCTGCTTAAGGCCATATTATAATAGGCAGTTGCTTTTAAACTTTCTGGAATTGACTCAAAACAAGTCAGGAATTCTTCGTCAGGTAAATTTGTCATTGCATATATAGATGCCGGAGATGTAGGATTATTCTTGATAAAATCTCTGAAGACTCCATTATACTCATTCTGAAGACTATCCGAAATAGCTTCTGTCATAGCACCGGCAGCTGAAAGTTCCCTTGCCTTCTGTACCAGAGCTCTTGCTTTGGGCTTCATTTCTCCTATACCATCCATCATCAAATTTCCGGATACTGTATATTCTAAGGGAGAAACTGCTGATACATTTACGACAAGATTATCGCCGGGCCCACTATAGAAACTTATTGCTTCCCTTTGTGCAAACGGAATATAATACTCAGCAACCCCTTTATCAGTTACATCAAAAGAAAGAACCCCATTAACCACGGCTATTGAATCTCCAACAGCATCAGATTTCTCATCCGAAAGCATTACGTATTCTACCCAATAACTCGGTTGGGCACCCTCCGGAAGATTGATAGTAACCTTTGCACTTACTGAGAAGGATAATGCAATAGCCACTAAAAGAGTTAAAATAAATTTTCTCATAACTGTTTATATTTTAAGTAGTTGTTAAAATTTAATCGATATATTGTAGTTGATAATCTTTAACAATAAAACTGGTAATTTTGGGCATCTTTTCCCTTGTCATTCAGTCGCATACGAAAGTATACTCCCACTCTCCGCAGCAAAGCTGCTCAAAAACAACTTCGTTTTATTTGTTCATTAATTTTTACCAACTACTTATTTGATTGATTTAATCTATTGATAAGAAGATTAGTAAACTGATAATTCTTTAGTCCCCATTTAGGAGAATACACCTTCTCCGGTGGAGATGATGCTAAAAACCGTTCAATGGCTATATTTCGAGGCACTAATTTAATTATTTTTACACATAAATCCACATAATCTTCCAACTTAAATGGCTTGACCTTGATTTTATCGGTTTCATAAAGATCCATAAGCGGTGTGTCCCTCAGAATCTGGAGATGATGAAGTTTTAAAGATTCGATCGGTAATTCTATTGCTCTTCTTACTGTCTCAAACATCATATCCTCAGTCTCCTCAGGAAGCCCCATAATAAGATGCAGTCCAACAGATATCCCAGAAGCTGAAAGTCTCTCTACTGCATCGACTGTGGTTTCCCAATTATGGCCCCTATTAATAATGTCAAGGGTCTTGTTGTGTGAAGACTCAGCCCCTAACTCTACAAAAACCTTTCCAAATTCTCCAAGATTCACTAATGTTTCAATTATTTCTTCAGAAATGGAATCAGGCCGAGTTCCTATAATAAGGCCCACCACATCATCCACATCCAAAGCCTCCCGATAAATCTTACTGAGGTATTCTGTACTTCTCTGCCCGGTATTGGTGTAACTCTGGAAATATGCAAGAAATTTCATTCGCGGATACTTTCTCGCAAAAAATTCTTTACCGGCAATCAACTGTTTCTTTATATCCTTTGTTCCGAAACAATAAGCCGGTGTAAAGCTATGATTATCACAATAGATACATCCCCCCTTGCCTATTGTCCCATCTCTGTTGGGACACGAGAAACCGGCATTTACAGAAATTTTCTGTATCTTGTCATTCGGAAAGAATCTTCCGATATACTCCGCATAATCTGTGTAATAGGGATTCATCCAATTTCTTTTTACATTCTTGCAATTCGCAAGAAATCGGCTACACATAACAACGCCATACCCTCCACCACAGGAACAGCCCTGATTGCAACACACGCATCGTGTCTTCCCCGCGGTTCTATAACCACGCTTTCCTTGGCTGAGTTTATTGACTCAACCGGTTTCATCAGGGTTGGAGTTGGTTTGAAATAAACCTTGAAATCTACCGGCATACCATTACTGATTCCACCCTGAATTCCACCGGAATGATTGCTCTTGAAGCTCACATTACCCATTTCATCAATACAAGGGATGTCTGTTGAGACCGAACCCAAGGAATAAGCAGCCTTAAACCCGTCACCATATTCAAAACCCTTAACTGCATTTATACTCATCATGGCTGATGCGAGACGGGCATGAAGCTTATCATAAACAGGTTCTCCCAAACCAATTGGCAAGCCTTTTATAACTCCTTCTACGATTCCGCCTGTCGAGTCCCCATTTGCTGCTGATTCTTCAACAGAATTTGTTTCGATAAACCTACATTCAACTGAGATTCCAGATCCTTCAAGCCACTGTCTGCATATCGCACCGGCCACTACTCTGGATACAGTCTCTCTTGCACTTGCCCTACCTCCCCCTCTGAAATCATGAATACCATATTTTTCATAATACGTGAAATCAGCATGATTCGGCCTGAAATTATTCAAATAATTATTGTAATCGTCTGGCCTGGCATCTTTATTACGAATTATGAATCCAATTGGAGAACCAAGTGTATAACCATCAGTGGAAAATCCTGAGAGGAATTCAACTTTATCCGGCTCTTTACGTTGGGACACACCCAGCCCTTTCCCCGGGGCGCGGCGATCAAGTTCATCCTGAATCTTCCCAAAATCGATCTTAATGCATGAGGGCATTCCATCAAGAATGCCCCCCATCGCAGGCCCATGACTTTCTCCAAAAGTCGTAAGCCTTATAAATCTCCCGAATGTATTCATCACTATTTATCCATAGTTACGAGCAGCTCCTCATTGGTACGCGTCATCTCCATACGCTTTTTAATAAATTCCATGGCCTCCAAGGAATTCATATCCGCAAGATAATTTCTTAGAATCCACATGCGGTTAAGCGTCTCCTCGCTGAGAAGAAGATCATCCCTTCGGGTTGAGGAAGCAATGATATCCACAGCCGGGAAGATACGTTTATTGGAGAGTTTACGATCGAGCTGCAATTCCATGTTACCCGTACCCTTGAATTCCTCGAAGATAACTTCATCCATCTTTGAAGATGTTTCAGTCAAAGCAGTCGCAATAATAGTGAGCGAACCGCCATTCTCGATATTTCTTGCCGCCCCAAAGAAACGTTTCGGTTTCTGCAAAGCATTGGCATCAACACCTCCAGAAAGAATTTTACCGGATGCTGGGCTTACAGTATTGTATGCTCTTGCAAGACGGGTGATAGAATCAAGCATGATAACTACATCATGTCCACTCTCCACAAGTCGTTTTGCCTTCTCAAGGACAAGTCCTGCAATCTTAACATGACGCTCTGCAGGCTCATCAAAAGTTGATGCAATAACCTCGGCATTCACACTGCGAGCCATATCCGTCACCTCTTCAGGACGCTCATCTATCAACAGCATGATGATATATGTGTCGGGATGATTGGCAGCAATGGCATTAGCAATATCCTTCAGAAGAATTGTCTTACCTGTCTTTGGAGGGGCCACAATTAATGCTCGCTGGCCCTTTCCGATCGGAGCAAACATATCTACAACACGGGTGGATATATTGCCGTTTCTTCCCGCAGTAAGATTGAATTTTTCTTCAGGGAAAAGAGGCACAAGATGTTCGAACGGCACTCTGTCGCGAATCACTTCCGGTGAAAGGCCGTTGATTGATTCAATCTTGCAGAGTGGGAAATATTTCTCCCCTTGTCTCGGAGGACGTATTCCTCCTTCTACAACGTCTCCGGTCTTCAAACCGTAATCCTTGATTTGCTGTTGGGATACATATACATCATCCGGACTACCCAGATAATTATAATCGCTTGAACGGAGGAAACCATATCCATCCGGCATCACTTCAAGAACTCCGAAAGTTGTCAGGATACCTTCGAAATCGAAACTTGTCTCCGGCTGACGGGCATTATTCTGCTGCTGAATCTGACGCTGCTGCTGACGTTGTTTTCTATTAAGGTGTTTCTGCTGTTTCGGAGTAAGAGGCTTAACAACTGCAGAAGGTTCTGCAATTATTATTGGGGAAACAGCAGCTGCAATGGCAGCTTCCTGAATTTCACGCTGCGAACGGGGAACAAATGTCTTTCTCTTTGCATTTGAGAAAAAAGAATCCAAAGATGGCTTTTCCTTTTTAGGCAGCAAATCTGGCTGTTGAGGACGAGATACAATATCATCCTTAACTTCTACCTCTTCCCCATTACTTGGAGATGACTTTTCAGTCTCAGAAGTAGTAATAGTTTCCGTACCAGGTGTCTCGGCAATCCCACTATCGGCATCCTTGTTCTCAGACTGAGATACCTCTGCCACAACTGAAGTTGGTTTCCTTCCTCTTTTCCTTTTTTCTACAGTACGCTCTTCTGCAGGCTCCTCATGAGCTGCATCACCTTGGAGGGGAGAATCTTCTATCACCTCTTTGGACAACGGCGCATTGTCAGCCTCAGAGTCGTCAGCTTTCGCTTTGGGTTTCCTTCCCCTTTTCTTGGGGGCCGGAATTTCCTCTTCAGCCACTGTTTCAATAATTGCCGCAGGCTCCTCTTCAGAAATATTTTCCTGTTCAGGTTGTGGCTCTGATAATTTTTTAGCAGATCTTTTTGCACGCGGTTTCTTATCCTTATCCGACTTAGATCTCCCTGCACCCTTGGCAACTGCCTGCTTTGCAGTTGTCTCAGACTCGCTGTCAATAACATAATAGGCCAGTTCCTGCCGGTCGGCTGAAGCTGCCTTCTTCATTCCCATAGATGCAGCAAGATCCCTTAATTGGCCTTCATCCATGGTCATTAAATCATCGTAAATATACATAAAATATTGTGTATCGTGTTTTCATGTCATTTCCCATATCGCAACTCAAGCGTATCAACTATATAACAATGGGAAAGATGAATTAATATTTCTTAAATGGAATTTTCTTTAGAGTAAACAATCAATAGAGCAAGCGTTATCTCATAAAGACTGTTTAAAATCCCTCTACACTCTCTCCAAGACAGACTTGTCCATTCAGAAATGAGAAAGCATTATGGATATTATTGTGCAAATTTAACAATTATTTTTTATTTCACAAAATCAACTCTTCTTTGTAACATAAATTTTTAACTTAACAGCAGATTCAATTCAATGAATGAAATAATGAAATAGAGGATACAACGTTTTACAAATCTTCAATTACCTTCATCTTCAGAATAACTCAACCCTTTTTTTGTAAATGTAAGTTTACCTTTTCCGGCTTTCCAGGATTTCCCGATGATATGTTGACTTCCATACCTTTTCTTGAACACATCTACAATCTCAAGCATAATATCTCGCTTTGTTCCAAATGGTGCGGTAAAACACCGGATAGTCCAGAGTAAATCGGGTGAGTTTGCAAGAATCTCCATGGGAAGAAAATTTCCACAGTCACCCACGAGCTCGGCTTGTGCCCAATTAAGAACACACTCCTCTCCTCTAAGATTCTCTATACTTTTCCCGATAGCCTTTTTAACCCCTGGCCAACGGGTTTCAATCAGAGGAATGATATCATTCCTGAGGAAATTCCTCCTGAAATCAGACTCAAGATTTGTAGAATCCACAACAAATTCTATTCCTTCATGATCAAGAAAATCCTCAATCTCCTTTCTTGTAATATCCAAAAGGGGTCTGATAATTTCACCTGTATCCGGTTTCATGCCCCTCAGTCCTGTAGTACCGGCTCCTCTGAAAAGATTGAGCAAAAGTGTCTCAACGTTGTCATCCGCATTATGAGCAACTGCGATTCTATCTGCACTCGTCTGCCGCATTATTCTTCTGAACTCTGCATATCTTAATTCCCTGCAGGCAACTTCGAGTGACACCCCTTTTTCCTCCATATAGCTTCTTGTATCGAATTCCACACAGTGCAATTCTTTACCTAACCTCTCACAATGCTTTTCCACAGAATGCATGTCTCGTTCACTCTCTTCCCCCCGCAAATGAAAATTACAATGAACAGGTATATACCCAATTCCGGATTTATCAAAAAGATAGAGCAAAGCAGTGCTGTCGGCGCCTCCGCTAACACCTAAGACCACAGACTTTACCCCAGACGACTGGCAGACAAATCTAATCTTCCTGACTAATTCCGATTCCCTCTTTTCATTCATTGTAGAGAAAATAATTCTGTCACAAAATTAAAAAAATAAATAAAATTGAACAATTCTTACCTCCCAATTGTATTATTGTAGTAAGGTTGTATAATAATTGAAACAAGTCTTGTAACCAATACACATAAATAACTAATATAAATATAAAAAACTATGGCTAATAAATGGATTTGTACCATCTGCGGATATGTGGCAGAAGGTGAAACTGCCCCCGAAAAATGTCCTCAATGTGGTGCTCCTGCTTCTAAATTCAAACCTCTTGACGAGAAAGAGCTTCTTAAATTTGTAACAGAGCATGAAATCGGTGTGGCTAAAGGCACAGGTGATGAGATGGAGAAAGACCTGAATGCTCACTTCTTGGGAGAATGTACTGAAGTAGGTATGTATCTTGCTATGTCCCGTCAGGCTGATCGTGAAGGTTATCCTGAAATTGCTGATGCTTTCAAGCGTTATGCTTGGGAAGAGGCTGAACACGCTGCTAAATTCGCAGAACTACTCGGCGACATGGTTTGGGACACAAAGACAAATCTTGAGAAACGCATGCATGCTGAGGCTGGTGCTAATGAAGATAAGATGAGAATTGCAAGAAACGCAAAAGCTGCAAATCTTGATGCTATTCATGACACAGTGCATGAAATGGCAAAGGATGAGGCCCGCCATGGTCGCGGATTTGAAGGTCTTTATAACCGCTTCTTCGCAAACAAATAATATTGAAATCAATCTAAAATACAGGGGGACTGTACCGGTAAAATTGATCCGGTGCAGTCTCTTTTGCTTATACAAGCACTCAAATTATAAAGAATGTCCAGAATCCTTTCAATTGACTACGGGCGTAAACGTTGCGGCATCGCAGTGACCGATTCTTTACAGATAAGTGCCAATGGACTCCCAACAGTACCAACCCATAATCTGATGGAATTCCTGAAGCAATATTGTTCAAGAGAAGAGGTGGAACTTATCATTATTGGAGAGCCTAGGCAAATGGATGGTACACCTTCAGAATCATCTAAGTATATCGAACCATTTATCAGATCCTTGAAAAAAGAGATGCCCAATATGAAGATTTCCCGCTGGGATGAACGATTCACATCAGTAATAGCCCATCGCGAGCTGCTGGCAGGCGGATTCAAAAAAAGTCAACGCCGGGAGAAGGGACGTGCAGATGAAATGTCGGCCGTGCTGATCCTGACAGACTACCTGAATAGCCGTTGATTCCTTATGACTACCACATTCCAATTCATTTGCATAAATGCTCCCTTTTGAGTAATTTTGCATATATATTATGATTCTACCAGTTTACGTTTATGGTCATCCTGTACTGCGTCAGGAGACCGAAGATATAGAGAAAGATTATCCGGGCCTTGATAAACTGATCAAGGACATGTGGGAAACTATGTATTATACCGACGGCGTCGGACTCGCTGCTCCACAGATAGGAAAATCCATAAGTCTTATAGTTATTGACGGCAGTCCTCTTTCCGACAGGTTCCCGGAATGTAAAGATTCCAAAATGTGTTTGATTAATCCGGAACTCGAAATAATTGAAGATGAAGATCCGGTCAGTCGAGAAGAGGGTTGTCTCTCACTTCCTGGGATGTCGGAGAGTGTGAAACGCTACGAACACGTCAGACTCAATTGGCTTGATGAGAATTTTGAAGAACACGAAAAGGAATTCAAAGGATTCTTAGCCCGTATAATCCAACATGAGTTCGACCATCTGCTCGGAACAGTTTACACCGACCGAATTTCTCCTATTAGAAAACAGATGGTGAGAAATAAGCTCAATAATCTTGCCCGAGGCAAGGTCAAATGTGAATATAGAACTGTTTCTGCAGGAAAGAAATAATCGCTCTCTTTAAGCATACCCAATAAAGTAAATTAAAATTCGGCATGAGATATTGGTGGTAGTCATACTGCGTTATGAGGAGTTATGGGGTCATAATAACTTAAGGAGGCTATAAAAAAGAGCCAAAATTTCATGCATATAATTTAAGCGTTAAAATAAAAAATTGTGTAGTTGCGGCTTGATTTTGACATCTACATAAAACGTAAAACTTAACCAACATGTCAGACGATAAAAAGATAATCTTTTCGATGGTGGGAGTGAGCAAGATCATCCCTCCGCAGCGACAGATTCTAAAAAATATCTACCTCTCTTTCTTTTATGGAGCTAAAATAGGAATCATCGGATTAAATGGTTCTGGTAAGTCTACCCTACTCAAGATTATTGCCGGCATAGATAAAAGCTATCAGGGAAATGTGGTTTTCTCACCGGGTTATAGCGTGGGGTATCTCGAACAGGAACCCAAACTGGATCCTGAAAAAACTGTAAAGGAAGTTGTTCAGGAGGGTGTTCAACCTATAATGGATCTGCTCAAAGAATACGATGAGGTAAATAACGCCTTTGCCGATCCTGCCGTGTTGGAAGATCCGGAGGCGATGGATAAACTTATTGCACGTCAAGCCGAGATTCAGGATAAACTGGATGCTACAGATGCCTGGAATATAGATAACAAATTGGAAAGGGCTATGGACGCATTGCGCTGCCCACCGGATGATAAGAAGATTGCTGTGCTATCCGGCGGCGAAAAACGTCGTGTGGCACTTTGCCGTCTTCTTCTGCAGCAGCCCGATATTCTTCTTCTTGATGAGCCTACCAACCACCTGGACGCAGAGTCAATCGACTGGCTCGAACAGCATCTTCAGCAATATCCGGGTACAGTTATCGCTGTTACCCACGACCGCTATTTCCTTGATCATGTGGCCGGTTGGATTCTTGAACTTGATCGTGGCGAAGGAATTCCATGGAAAGGAAACTATTCATCTTGGCTTGAGCAGAAGACACAGCGCATGGCTCAGGAAGAAAAGGCTGCAAGCAAGCGCCGCAAGACTCTTGAACGAGAATTGGAATGGGTCAGGATGGCTCCCAAGGCTCGTCAGGCTAAAGGAAAGGCACGTTTGTCAAGCTATGACCGCCTCATGAATGAAGACCAGAAGGAACGTGAGGAGAAACTTGAGATATATATTCCAAACGGGCCACGTCTTGGGAATAAGGTGATCGAAGCAAAACATCTTGCAAAGGCCTATGATGACAAAGCTCTCTTCACGGATCTGAATTTTATGCTTCCACCTAACGGCATTGTTGGTGTAATTGGACCCAATGGTGCGGGTAAAACTACACTGTTCCGCCTTATAATGGGTCAAGAAAAACAGGACGGTGGAGAATTCGAAGTTGGAGAAACCGTTAAGATAGCATACGTAGACCAAAACCATAAGGATCTGTCTCCTGAAAAAAGCGTATATGAAGTCATCTCACAAGGAGTAGAATCTTTCCGAATGGGTGGCCGCGACATGAATGCGCGCGCATACCTTAGCAAATTCAATTTTACCGGAGCCGACCAGGAGAAAAAGATTGGTGTTCTATCAGGTGGCGAACGAAACCGTCTGCACCTCGCCATGGCTTTAAAAGAGGAGGGAAACGTTCTTTTGCTTGACGAGCCCACAAATGATATCGATGTTAACACGCTACGCGCCCTGGAAGAAGGTCTTGAGAATTTTGCCGGATGTGCAGTAGTGGTAAGCCACGACCGTTGGTTTCTTGACCGTATAGCAACCCATATTCTCGCTTTCGAAGGAGATAGCCAAGTCACATACTTCGAAGGCTCATATTCAGAATATGAGGAATTCAAGAAAAAGCGTGATGGCGGTGTTGAAACCCCACACAGAATCCGTTATAAAAAGCTCACAAAATAAAGATACTACCCCAAACATAAGATTACTATGGAGAAGAAAAGAATCGCGATTGTCGGATACGGCAACATAGGCCGTTTTACCCTGGAGGCTGTAGAGGCTTCACCCGATTTTGAAATTGCCGGTATTATTCGTAGAAATCCGGCCGACCGCGGTGAAATCGCGGCCAACATTCCGGTAGTAGGTTCCATAACAGAACTCAAAGACGTTGATGTGGCAATCCTGGCTACCCCGACCCGAAGCGTTGAGCAACACGCTAACGAAATACTTTCTATGGGGATCAACACAGTTGACTCATTTGATATTCATACTCAAATCCCTGCCCTAAGAAAGCGTCTTGACGCAAAAGCAAAAGAGGGAAAGGCTGTAGCCGTGCTTTCTGCCGGTTGGGATCCGGGAAGCGATTCAGTAGTTAGAGCTCTGCTTGAAGCAATCGCTCCTAAGGGTATTACCTACACCAATTTTGGTCCGGGCATGAGCATGGGTCACACAGTAGCAGTGAAATCCAAAGAGGGAGTTAAGGATGCTCTCTCCATGACTATTCCTTTGGGTACAGGATTACATCGGCGCATGGTTTATGTCGAACTTCTCCCCGGATACGAACTCGAAGCCGTAGCCAAAGCTATCAAGGAGGATCCCTATTTCGCCTCCGATGAGACCCATGTTATGGCAGTGGAAAGTGTTGATGCACTCAAAGATATGGGTCATGGCGTCAATATGGTGCGCAAAGGTGTTTCAGGAAAGACTCACAGTCAGAGATTTGAATTTGACATGGCTATTAATAATCCGGCTTTGACGGCACAGATTCTTGTGGCCTGTGCACGTGCCACATTCCGTTTGCAACCGGGTTGCTACACAATGATTGAAATTCCGGTGATCGACCTGCTTCCGGGAGACCGCGACTCCTGGATTCATCTCGTATAAATAATTTCCTAAACAATATAAAGCCGGCGATGTGTCAGGAGTCAAATCTTGCCACATCGCTGTTTTTTTGCCTAATTGCGGAAGTACTGTTTAGTCATTCTACCTCCCTATTGATTTTTTGCCGATAGCTATATGTTAATGATAATGAAAGGTGAAATTTCAGCCACCTACCCTCATATTCCCTTATACGTCCCTCCCTATTATTTCAATAAAGACCAGAATCACAGTCCTTCTTATTATTAATTACTATATTCAATATTGGTCTAAAAGGATCTTATTTAATTCAAGGGGTTCATTCATCATTTTATTCAATTGTTTCTATTTATTTTGAACTCAATTCCGGGGTAATAAAAGGTTCATAGAATGTGATCCTGTAAAAGGAATTGTAGCATTCTACGAGCATGAAGTAACTTATTTCTATAAGTTTAAGGAAATTTTAATGAACAACGATACATGGTAATTTTGGAGCAGATATTTAAAACTCAGCATATATGCCAAAAAGTTTGGTTCAATATTATCAACTCTTATATTGATAGAATTTTAAGTAGCTGTAGATATTAAACACATACAATACGCACAATTATTTTTGAGGGATTTTCATACTCGAATAAGTGGCATAGCGGGCTATGCGACTTAAGATAGGATGAAAATCACTCAAAAGAAGAATTAGTTTGAAGGTGAGCAGCTTACATAAAATATTATAAATAGTAGCGTTTAATTTGAACAGCTACTTAACAATTACTTAACCTTTTATCCTTATGAATAACATTAATTTCGCTCAGATTTCCGATTTATGGAAGATGGAGAAACGTAACTACGTTAAACGTTCAACAATGTCTGCCTATCTTTTGACTCTGGAGAATCATCTATTGCCCGTATTCGGCTCTTCAGTTTCTATTGATGAGAGAGAAGTACAACATTTCGTTATCAGTAAACTCAACTCAGGCTTAAGTCAAAAAAGTGTCAGGGATATGATCATCATTCTAAAAATGATTGTCAGATATGGATCCAAACATGGTTACTTTAAACATCCCGACTGGGATATAAAATACCCTATTGATCATGAAAGCAAAGCATTACCGATATTTACCCTATCCAATCAGAGAAAATTGATGACCCATATATCTTCCAATTTTACTTTCCGGAATTTAGGTATACTTATCTGTCTGCATACAGGCATGAGAATAGGTGAGATATGTGCGCTTAGATGGAGCGATATTGATACAATGCAGGGTATAATCACGGTTAACAAAACCATCGAACGTCTTTATGTCGTGGAAAACGCAAAACGACATACTGAACTGGTGATATCAACCCCTAAAACACGTAATTCAAACCGTGACATTCCAATGACTCGTGAACTGATTAAGCTTATTAAACCATTAAAAGGAATAGTAAATGACAATTATTTTGTTCTCACAAATGATATAACACCTACTGAACCTCGTACCTATCGAAATTATTATAAAAAACTATTAGATTCCCTTGATTTACCGCTCCTTAAATTCCACGGTTTACGCCATAGTTTTGCAACCCGCTGCATCGAGAGCCAGTGTGACTATAAGACCGTAAGCGTGCTTTTAGGACATGCTAATATCACCACAACATTGAATCTATATGTCCATCCCAATCTTGATCAAAAGAAAAGATGTGTCGACAGAATGTTTCGGACCCTCGTAAAATAAGAAATATCATCTTTAGATGATATGGGCAAGTATGTTATAAGTAGTCTGTAAAAATTAATGAACATATAAAACGAAGTTATTTTGAGCAGATATTGCTGTGGAAAGAGGGAGCATTCTTTTCATATGCGACTGAATGACAAGGCAAAAGATGCCAAAAAGAACCAGTTTTATTGTTCAATATTATCAACTACAATATATCGATTAATTTTAACAAATACTTATTCCACTAATAAAAGAACGGGGTTGTGTCAAAATTCAAGATTTTAACGCAACCCCAAATACTTAGTAGAATGGAAAGATAACTATCAGAATCTAAAAGACAATTCTCCCCTTTTTAGCTTGCTCAAGCATCTTCTTGCCTGGAACGAGATAGACCTCCAGACGGCGATTGAGTTCCCGATTATTCATGGAATTATTCTCAACCAACGGCATATCGTCGCCATAGGCATAAGAGAATAGATAGCGTGTATCACACCCCTCTTTAACAAACCAGTCGAAAACTGCAGTAGAACGCTCCTCAGTTAAATGTTCTCGATATTTCTCCGACCCGGTGTTGTCAGTGTGCATAACCAGCAAAACCCGGTACATATCCGGCTCCTTGAGATATCGTTTCAAGGGCGCAAGCAACGTTGCCGCCTCTTTTCTAACTTCCACGTCATTGGGCGCAAATATCTTGGATGCCGGGATGGTTATGAGCAAAACCTCCTTATTTCGAAATGTCTCGACCATCGAAGAATTCTTTGCATTATATTCTTTATTATGCAATCTGATTCTACCCTCCTTATCCTGAAACTTTCTGATTAGTTCAGCACTTTTGGCATCAAGTTCCACTGAATTTATCATCTCCGTGAACGACAGATCATCAAGAGCCTCATCCCTCTTCTGAGAAGGATTTGCTCCATCAACAGTAAGCGGTGTCAACAATAATGTTACCCCAGCCAGTGAATTAAAAAATATCTTCGATAGATTCCTCATATTGAACCTCTCCTCTTACAATTAAACCGATATCTTCCGGATCCATCACCATCTCCTTGTCGGCTTTGATCTCCTTTGTGACATAAGCTGTCAGCTTATCCATATCGAGTTCCTCCTCCTCTGTTACGCCGGCATCAATCTTTAGGTATCCATTCTTTTCATACCAATCCCAGATAATATCGATCACATATAGAATCTCATCATCGTCATATCGGGCATTAACATCAGCAGGAAGTGTTGCACGGATAAATTTTATAGCATCATCCTCATCATATTTCAACAAATCACTCATAATTTCTCTTTAGAATTTAAATTTACCAATCCCTCGGGAAGATGTGTGAGTATTAGGGCATCCTCATCATTTATCTCCTGTATGAAATCTTCTACAAACGGAATGAAAATCTCATCGCCATCAGAATCTTCCACCACAAGAAGTACATTTTCAGTAGAATCATCCACCCTAATAACCCTTCCGATCTCACCAAGCTGGCAATCCACAACTTTAAAACCTTCAAGATCATCATTGAAAATAAGTTCCTCACCCTCGTCTCCGAAATAATCAGATGCAAGAGTCTTAGGAGCGAATATCACGCTGTTTACCATCTCTCGTGCCGCATCCTGTGAATCTATTCCCTGAAGCTTGACAAGGAAAGAGGTAGCACCTTTAGGACGAACCGATTCCGCATAAAATGGAACCAATATACCATCCATCTCCACAATTAAGGGATTCCCATCTTCTACATATTCCTCCGGCACATTCAACAGCGCATTTAATTCCCCTTTAAGAGCATGCGTCTTCTGGAACTTGCCTATCTCAACGATATCTTTCTTTTCAATCATATTTCAACAATCTCAGTCTCCAAAATCATTATTTACCTTGAATAGACGAAATAAGGTTTCTTCACCCGTTCTCACCTACTCATCTATTCTAATGATTTTTGCGCCGAGACGGTTCAACCTAAGGTCAATATTTTCATAACCCCGGTCGATCTGTCCTATATTCTGAATCTTACTTGTGCCTTTTGCGCCCATAGCGGCAATTAGCATTGCGATTCCTGCTCTAATATCGGGCGAAACCATATCAGTGGCGCGCAAACAATTAAATTTTCCCGCACCAATAACAACTGCCCTATGTGGATCACACAAAATGATTCGTGCTCCCATATCCAATAATTTATCTACGAAGAAGAGTCGGCTTTCAAACATCTTCTGGTGGATCAACACACTCCCCCTTGCCTGCGTACAGACTACAAGGAATATGCTTATCAAGTCGGGAGAAAGACCGGGCCAGGGGGCATCAGCAATAGTGAGCGTCGAGCCATCTATGAAATTTTCTATTTCATAGATTTCCTCCTGATTGATTCTGATATCATCTCCCTCAATCTGCAGTTTAACTCCAATCCTTTCAAACATTTCGGGCATTAGACCAAGGTCATTAACCCCAACATCCTTCAGAAGAAGATTCGAACCGGTCATGGCTGCCATTCCAATAAAACTACCCACCTCAATCATATCGGGCAGTAGTTGATGATCTGCACCATGAAGTTCCTCTACACCCTCTATTGTTAGAAGGTTTGATCCAACTCCGGAAATCTTAGCTCCCATGGCATTCAACATCTTGCACAGTTGTTGAATATAGGGTTCGCAAGCTGCATTATATATCGTAGTCACCCCTTTTGCAAGAACAGCAGCCATCACAATATTGGCGGTTCCTGTAATCGAGGCTTCGTCCAGCAGCATATATGTGCCTTTGAGTCCCTGAGGAGCTGAGATCGTATACAATCTTTCATCAGATGAATATACGAAAGATGCACCCAATTTCTGCAATCCGATGAAATGAGTATCAAGTCTCCTGCGGCCGATCTTATCTCCACCGGGTTTAGGAAGAACAGCTTTTCCAAAACGCGCCACCAACGGCCCAAGAATCATTACAGATCCACGCAACGATTCGGCTTTTTTACGGTAAGCAGGTGTATGAATATAATCTATGTCAATATCGTCTGCCTGAAACTCACAGGTAGATGAATTAATATAATTCACTTTCACCCCGAGTTCTCCAAGAAGATTTATAAGATTATTGACATCGGAAATCCGTGGAAGATTAGAGATCACAACCTTATCCTTGGTAAGAAGAGTTGCGCAAATCACTTCCAGTGCTTCATTTTTAGCACCTTTGGGACTTATCTCGCCACATAGGCGATGACCTCCCTCAACTATAAAACTACTCATATTTACTTCCCTTTCTTTTTCTTCTTCCCTTTCTGGGGCGCTATTGGAGTCATCTCCTGAAACTCATGCAGAAGATAGGTGTTCGGATCCAGATTAATTTTTCCTTTTGAATATTCGCAAAGATCTTTCAAGATTTTGGCATCATCTACTCCCTCTTTATTATGAATCAGCATTAACTTCTTCATATGGTGAGCGATCAAGGAAATCAACACATCCTTTTCTTCCCCATCTTCCATATCGGCCACGGTCTCAATCATTTTCTCAATATTCTTTCCGTAATGCCTGTATCGCATAGCCGAGGCTGTATAAGGAATTTTATCCGGCTTGGGATTAAGACGTTCCTCAGTCACTACCGCGCAGGGAAAATCAATATCAAGTTTAAAACCGGATATTATATTTATCTGATCCCAGATATGTGTGTAATCCTTATTAGCGCCAACAAGTTCAGGGAAAAGATTCGCCATGATCTCAGCTATTGTGTAAGCACATTTAGTGCGCTCATCCCTATCCTCAATTGTAAGGCAATAATCCACCATTCCTTGCACATTACGTCCGAATTCAGGGAGAGTAATTTGCTTGAGGTCAGTATTATATGGTATCATCTTTAATTAATATTTTTCTGTATCAGGGAAAACTTCAGATAGAACTCACCATTCTAAAAATTAACTGAATGCGTCAAAAATTCTGAAGCTTCAAAATCTCTTCACTTACAAATATAACAAAAATTTTTCAAGTATCGGCCTAAATCTTTGGCTTCGCAACTGTTGTCTGATATTCTTTAAGATATTCAGGCACCGAATATGCGATATCAATAAAATCTTTCTCCCTAAATGCTTTCTCAGAGAGAGCAATCATATCTTTTGCAAGTGGCTCTAAACCATCCATCCAATGCGCGTTGGGAGAACTTATCAACTCTTTAAATTTTGGGGCTCCGTCTCCCATGAAATAGAGCTGCTTATCTTTCAACAGCTCTGAATATGAATCTTTGTCAAGAATCATAGGGCCCGGTCCCTCCAAAGCATCCAAAGCAAAATTATATGCTCCCGTGAAAACTTCCATTCTTCTCGCATCTATCATTGGAACAAGAATCTCTTCCCCCGTAAAGTCAAAATTACGGAACATCGCTTTTACAGCCAGAATCTTTAGTGTGCTGATTCCGATTAGTGGCACCCCAAGTGAGAAAGCAAGGCCCTTTGCCAGAGAAAGGCCAATACGTAGTCCTGTATATGATCCCGGACCTATACTCACAGCCACAGCATCCAGTGTCCACTCCTTTCGCCTTATCTCTTTCATACACCTCTCCACAAAAGGTGCCAATTTCTCTGCATGTTTCATCCCCTCTCGATCCTCAAGATCGAATTCAAGGACTCCCTCTCTTGTCACTGCAACAGAGCAGATCTTTCCGGAAGTTTCTATATTTAGTATCGTAGACATATCTCAGTTATGAATTTTATATTTCTTAATCACTATCTTTATTTGTGCCTGAATAATTCCGGGCAAACGCCTCCACACATTTCATCCCGTCGATAGCTGCCGAGACAATTCCTCCGGCGTATCCTGCCCCCTCTCCCGCCGGATATAGACTTTCGACTTCAAGATGATTTAAGGAAATTTTATCTCTGGGTATCCTTACTGGAGATGAAGTCCTCGATTCAAGCCCTAAAAGGATAGCATCATTTGTCAAGAATCCGGGACACTTCTTCCCAAAATCTTTAAAACCGGCACGAAGCCTATCGGCTATGAATGGTGGAAACAACTCATTGAAATCCGCTGAATGGATTCCGGGAGCGTAAGTTGTGGAAGGAAGACTATGGGAAACTTTCTTCTCTGTAAAATCGATCATTCTCTGAGCAGGAGCATTGAGACTATTTCCGGATTCTCTATAAAATCTTTTTTCCAGATCCTCTTGAAGCCTCAACAACTCAAGATCTCCATATACCTTATAGTCTTCGAAATCTCCCGGACGGATCTCAACAACCATTCCGGAATTAGATTTATCTCCAGAGCGACCGGAGGCCGACATCCCGTTGACTACAAGTTCTTCTGAAGAGCTTCCGGCTGGAACGATGACACCTCCCGGACACATACAGAAAGAATAAACTCCTCTTCCTTCAGCCTGAGTTACATAGTTGTATTCTGCGGCGGGAAGATACTTACCTCGGCCTTTATCTGAATGATATTGCAGACAATCAATAAGTTTTTGCGGATGCTCAAGTCTGACTCCAATGGCAATCCCTTTGGATTCCATCTTCAGCCCTTTATCATGCAATTTATGGATGGTATCATGAGCAGAATGGCCAATGGCCAATACTACTCCCTCTCCATAAACGTCACCCTTGTCGGTCTCAACACCGGTGACTTTTCCATCCTTTATTATAAGCCCTTCCACACAGGTATCAAATCTGACTTCTCCCCCACATTTAATTATAGTTTTACGAATTTCCTTTATCACATGGGGGAGTTTGTCACTTCCGATATGTGGATGAGCATCAACAAGAATATCGGGATTGGCTCCATGTTGCACCAACAATTGCAAAATTTCCTCAACACTCCCTCTTTTCTTGCTTCGTGTATAAAGTTTACCATCACTGTACGCTCCCGCGCCACCTTCCCCAAAACAATAATTGGAGACATGATTTATTTTCCCCTCTCGGCTGATATTCGCGATATCAATTCTTCGGGAATCAACATCCTTTCCCCTTTCAATCACTATCGGCCGGATACCACACTCGACAGCTTTCAGGGCGGCAAATAAACCGGCCGGCCCGGCTCCTACAATAATTAGCGTTGGTGAATCCTTTTCTAACTTTTGAAAATTAACCGGATTCAATTGGGGTTCAATCTTAGTATCCTCCCCCGTGGCTACCCGAACAGTTAGATTGATAATAACATTCCTTTTACGGGCATCAATAGAACGCTTGACTATTCTCCAGTCATTAATTTTATCTGCCGAAAGCTTTAGAGTTTTGATCATCTCCTTTACCAAAAGATCCTCCTCTCCAGCCTGTTTTGGCGACAATCTCAATGTTATATCTTCAATCATAATTTATTTTGGGGCAGCTTGCCGTAGAACTAAATTCTAACCTATTTTTATCTGAGGCATGTAAGTTAACTTTCTGTTAATATTTTATTTTCTTTCGAAAAAGACTTCAAAACAACTTCGAAATAGACTTACATGGCTTCATCTCCTAAATTCTTACAAATTTACTCAATATTTAACAAATTTGAGTAATTTTGCGTTAGAATAGATGATGAAAGATAATAATAAAAATAAAGATTTAGGCTCAGTTTTAAAGGTTGCCACTCTATTCGATCTTGATGGAGTGTTGATAGACAGTGAGACTGAATATACTAAAATATGGAGCGAGATCAATCGCCGATACTCTTCTCAATATTCTGATCTTGCTTTCCGAATCAAGGGAATGACTCTCAACAACATCCTGGAAACTTATTTCCCAGATAAATCATTACATGAAAAAATAAGGCAAGATCTCTACGAGCTCGAAGGGAAGATGGTTTATAACTGGAAACCCGGAGCAAAGGAATTGCTTGAGAAACTTATGGACCTCGGTATCCCTCGGGTGCTTGTCACAAGTAGCGACAAAAAGAAAATGGCCCATCTTGAATCCGAACGTCCGGACCTTTTTCCGTTATTATCAGATATTATTACGGCAGAGAGAATCACTCGCTCTAAACCTGACCCCGAAGGATATTTACTCGGTGCAAAGTTAGCAGGAGTCGATTCCCCAAATTGTGCTGTTTTTGAAGATTCTCTCCAGGGTGTCAAAGCTGGGAAAGCATCCGGTAGCTATGTGATAGGAGTAGCCGGCACACTCCCTCCCGTCACATTGAAACCTTATTCGGAAAGAGTAATTGAATCTTTGGAAGAAATTGACCCTCAAGAACTTATTTCCATTCTACAAAACAGGAAATCATAAATTGACCGATGAGCACCAATATACCCTTGGCCGAAAGACTACGCCCTAATTCCCTCGATGATTATATCGGACAGACTCATCTTGTTGGTAAAGATGGGATTATTCGAAAAATGATTGAGGCCGGAAGGGTAAATTCCTTCATATTATGGGGTCCTCCTGGAGTTGGGAAGACTACGCTGGCGAAAATTATAGCGGCTCAAACAGATGTACCGTTCTATACTTTAAGTGCCGTCACATCTGGAGTCAAGGAGGTCAGAGAAGTCTTATTGAGATGTGAGGCGGATGCAAGAAGTATGTTTGTTAAAGGTCGACCGATATTATTTATTGACGAGATTCACCGATTCAATAAATCTCAACAGGATTCTCTGTTAGGGGCTGTTGAAAAGGGAACAGTAACGCTGATCGGAGCCACAACAGAAAACCCTTCATTTGAGGTGATTCGACCCCTTCTTTCACGCGCACAGGTTTACACATTAAAGTCGCTGGAAAAGGAGGATCTTGATCACTTGTTGCAAAGGGCAATTGAAACTGACGAGATTCTGAAAAAACGGGAGTTTGATATCCGATCTAAAGATGCTCTTTTCAGATTTGCCGGCGGAGATGCGCGCAAGTTGTTGAATATCATTGACCTTATTGAACAATCCACCCCTGATGGTCAGACCGTGACCATTGATGATGAGGTTGTTACATCAAGACTTCAGCAAAATCCGGCCGCCTACGATCGAAATGGTGAGATGCACTATGATATTATATCAGCTTTCATCAAATCTATAAGAGGAAGTGATCCTCATGCAGCCGTTTATTGGTTAGCCAGAATGGTGATTGGGGGCGAAGATCCAGCATTCATTGCCCGTCGACTTGTTATTCTTGCTGCAGAGGACATAGGACTTGCTAACCCCAATGCTTTGTTACTCGCAAATGCTACTTTTGATGCCATAAATAAGATCGGGTGGCCAGAGGGAAGGATAATTCTTTCCGAATGCGCAATTTATCTTGCAAATTCACCTAAAAGTAACTCGGCTTATATGGCAATAGCAGCAGCTATGAGTGCTGTGGAGAAAACCGGTGATCTTCCGGTTCCACTCCATTTGAGAAATGCACCGACCAAATTGATGGCAGATCTCGGATATCATGAGGGCTATAAATATGCCCATGATTATAAGGGAAATTATGTCAAACAGCAATATCTCCCTTCTGAACTCGAAGATGAACGTTTCTGGAATCCCGGTAGCAATCCTTCGGAAGCAAAGATGCAACAGCGCCTCGATTCATTGAACTCTTAATTATATCAAATACT
>CAZCJC010000009.1:0-68247 GCA_964499025.1 uncultured Sangeribacter sp. | reverse complement strand
AATGTTACAAATTAGGCAAGTTTGATCAGTTGCTGAAACGTTCTTATCCTATAAAAATTAGAACTAAGAGCTGGGCTATTACCACCCTTGAAAACATAGCGACGGGATAAACAGTGGCGTAACTTACAGCAGGGTTGTCCCCAGGAAGCGTTTCATTCGCATAGTTCAAAGCCATAGGGTTTGCCATTGCCCCACATAACATTCCACATGTGCTCCCGAAATCAAGATGGGATATTCTCATGGATAATATCCCCATTATTAATACAGGCAAGACGGTGAGGACAAAACCGAGACCTATCCATACCAACCCCTCACCTCTCATGATAGTATCGATGAAATGTGCCCCGGAGTCAAGCCCAAGACAAGCAAGGAAGAGAGAAAGTCCTATCCCTCTGAGCATTAAATTAGCACTCCTTGTTGTATAAGTCACCATGTGACATTGAGGTCCAAAACGTCCCATCAATATTCCTACAATTATCGGCCCTCCTGCCAAACCTAATTTAACCGGAACCGAAATTCCGGGGATTGCAATGGGTATGGAACCTAATATGAGCCCTAATACCATACCTACAAAAATCACAGCAAGATTTGGATCCTTGAGTTTTGTAACAGTATTTCCTACTAACTGGGCCACTGTATCTATTTGCGATTCCTTCCCAACAACGGTAAGACGATCACCCAATTGCAATACAAGATCAGGAGCAGCCAATAGCCTCACTCCGCTCCTGCTGACACGCGTGATGTTAATGCCATAGTTATTACGAAGCCGGAGAGAGCCCAGCCTTTTCCCGTTGAGTTCCGGCTTGGAGATAATCAGATGTTTGGATGTCAAACTGCTGTCGATTTTGTTCCAGTCTATATCTCCTGTATTCCAGTCGCGACTCTCATGCTCGCCAAATAGAATCGTCAGTTTTTCCACATCCGCTTCCGTCGTTATAATCATCAACCGGTCATTGGCCCTAACTATTGTTTCTCCCGTGGGGATTGTTACTTCCCCATCCCGCCATAACCTCGATATCACGAATTTAATTGGAGTCAATGACGCGATCTCTTTTATGCTCTTATTGTATACTCCCGGGTTCTTAACCTTGAATGTCGCGATAAATGTGTTATTATCCTCTCCGGCCTCTTTATCTGCAATATCTGAATTGGAAACAAAAAATTTTCTCATCGCTATCATGGCCAGAATAACCCCGACAACACCGAGAGGATAAGTCACCGCGCAACTCAATGCAGCCCCGCTTGCTGACACCCCAACCTGTTTCAAAGCCTGCTGCGCCGCGCCGAGAGCTGGTGTATTGGTTGTAGCTCCACTGATGATTCCAACCATATCTGCCATTGGAATCCTGAATAGATAAGTGAGACCGATAGCAATAGCGGTGCCAAGCAACACAGTGGATAAACCCAATATATTTAATGTTATACCACCCTTCCTGAATGAACTGAAGAAACCGGGACCAACCTTAAGACCCAATTCGTAGATGAAAAGAATCAGTCCGAAACTCTCTGCAAAATTCAACATACCAGGATCTATCGACAATCCGACATGACCTGCCATAATCCCGGCAAAAAACACCCAGGTAACTCCAAGAGAGATTCCCTTGACGTGAATCTTCCCCAATGCAAGGCCTATGGCTATGATTATAGAGATTACAACCACTGCCTGAACCGCACTATGCTCGAAAAGAATACTTTTAATCCAATCCATATTAGACAATACTTTGAATCTTTTCAACTCATATAACCACAGCTGAATTTCCGGATGAGTACGCTATCTCGCCAACGACACATTGACTGCCATACCATAATTGGAGTTGGAAGTGGGATATGCCGAATTGGAAACCAGCGGAGTATTAACCTGATGATCGAAAAATGCCGACAGAGTGATTCTCTTGCTCAATATATAACTTGCCATGAAATTTATTGAGAATGTCTGTGTGCCATTGGTTGCCTGTGTATAAGCAGTCTCAATCCTTCTTATTAACGACTGATTGTTAGAGAATGCTATATCAAGATTCAGCGACAAATCATTCGATACTCCACCCTGCTTACTTCCAATCTTAATAATCTTATTAAAGTTGGCTATCTTATATCCGGCTCCAATCGAGAGTTGCTTACTCGTTGTCTCAACCACCTGGCCCGCAGAAGTATTCAGGTTAAGTGTTCTTGCGTCCCTGTATTCAGCATTGAAAGTCATGTCATTGAACAGAGTGAGTTTAACACCCAACAGTGGCGCGAATTTCTCAGTAATAGCCACTGAGGTTATATTGAATGGTGACGATGGGATAGGCTGACCTGTCTGCTCATTTAGGATGAAGCCCCTATCGTTTGCTCCCCCTATCCAATTCATATAGCTTGAATAGGAACCGACTGAATATGTACATTGATAGGCATGTGTAAGCGTAAACGCCTTAAACCACTTGCTGAGATTCCCAAGTCTAACCAACCCATCATATGTGATTTTCCAGTTTGGCCGCATGGCTCCGAGACCCTCAAAATGTTTCAGGGATATCTTTTCTGGATTTGTTCCGCTGTAGGCTGCCAAGAATGCAGGAATCAAGACATCTGAACTTGTGGCACTCACCGAACCGATCTCCGGATTATAGACTGTCCCACCTAAGGGGCTATCCTCAAGGAAGCCCGTTTTAGGATAAACTGTTCCGGCATATTCTCCTTCCACCCTGGAGGCAACTCTGGGAATATATGCAAGGAAATTAGCAAACGCATCAGAATAATATCCATTTTCAGCCTTTGAATTGCGCATCGCCGATTTGATTGCAACATGTGTGCGCACATAAGATCCCGAATAAGCCGTCGGCATTCCGGCATACATGAATTGTATCTGCTCTGTTCTGCTATCTGTCAGATTGGATGTTAGCAAAATCTTCAATCCTCTGATCGGTTCAAGCGTCAATTCAAAATTGAATTCCTTGCTATTGGTCCAGAGTGCGGGTGAGATCTGATCACTTGATGTTATCAGCCACCCGCGGTCGAGTGCCTTATTCACATAATCCCTGTCATAGAAACCGAAGGCGAAGTCAAGACCCGGCGACATCGGGCCGTGGGATAGCGACTGACCCAATACATTACCCACATCAGGGGTGAAAAGAGGAAGATTCATCGAATGGCTTTCTTTCCATCTGAAAGATAAGCTTCGTGGCATCATAAGGAATCTTAAGCCATATTCGGCAATCTCAGATGCAAAATTCTTTTTCTCCTGAGTATTCTCCCTGATGGTGACTTTCAGATTTCCTGTGCCCCTATCAAGAATCTCAACCGTATTTTCATCTATAACCTTGAAGTTAATTTTCTTCGGATTACCATCCTGCACTGCTGCAAAACGAATTTTCTTCGTCTTAAGATTATGTTTCACCAGAGTACTCGTATCAGGGGACAGTGTAATTGCCCGCTCAAACTTTTTCTCCCTCTGCTTACGCTGATTCTTGGCATTATTATTTCTCGCACTTGTAGAAGTGGAGAAACGTTTGTTTATCTTTTGCAGATATTTTGATTTATTATATAGGGTTTCAAAATTGAACCGAGCATCAGCATTCCATGATGATTGATTCTGAATACTGTTGCCTAAGAACAATCCATCTACCGTGGCACCTTTATCCCATCGGTATGTCGAATTGTAGGATACGGTTCCTGTCAGATAATCAAGTGCCGGAATCTTATTGAAGGGAGTCCTATAAGTACCTGAGAAAGTCTGGTTATAATTCCAGGGCGTACCCATATGGCTTAAGGAGGAAAGCACTGTATCTTTCCACTGCTGATATTTATCCGCAAATAGGCGTTTGTTTACCGCACCAATAGTCTCCTCTATTCTCGCTGTGGTATTACTTGAGAAAGAGAGACTCAAGGATTTTATGAGATTCCATGTGATGCTCAGCTGGCGATCCCAAACGAAATTCTTACTTACCTGGACTGGAAGCTGGAAATCAACATCAACTTCACTTCGCGTCTGCTGTTCGTAATAATAACGATTCATGCCGGTGTAGAATGTCAGGTTGTTGAATAGCCAGTTCACTTCCCAGTCCTGGAAGAACTTCGCTGTCTTGCTTTTCCCCTTTATCCAGGAGAAAGGCTTCAACGGTTTGACCAGCGGTGAATACGTATATTGGAAACTACCCCTATAATCGTTAGTATTTTCATATTCCGTGGTAGGATCCATATTCTTCTGCTTATTGTAAGAAAATGAAACCTGAAAGTTTGCCGGATCCCATGGCATCGGATTCTCACTCTGAACATTAAATCTCAAACTTGACAACGAGAAACTTTCCACACTTTTCTTTGTCACAGCATAATTCTTTATCGAATCTTTCTCATGTTTTGTGGTGGCTGCATCCAATGCCTCTTTTAGGAGGATATCCTGATCCAGCGGATTATATTTTGGTGTAACTGTCTCCTGCGATTTGGAGAAGTAGATTGGCGCGGAGAGTTTTGCCTTCTCGGGAAGGAACTTTCCGAGGTCACCTTGTACAGCCACATTATACTGTTCGTAATCTTCCAATCTTCTTTGGGCAAGAGCTTGATCCACAGATCCAAAACCGGCCGTCTCCTTGTGGGCGGAGAAATTGACCATAGCCAGGTCACTTAAAGAAAGATTTACATTTGCATTAGCTGCCCAACCACCTGACTCATTGAACTCCGTGACTCGCAATTCATTAACCCAGACGTTTCCATCCTTTACACTATTCGACCGGTTTCTGATTCCGATAAGCATAACCCTCACATCACTCAGACTCGGATTTCCAAGCACCGATGCAGTGTTCTTGACATTCTCAGGATCATGCTGAGAATATAGAATGCTATAACCTACCCCATCAATATTGGCACTCTTATCCCTATTTCTCTGAGTTTTCAGGGTAGTGAAGATATCGAGAGGAATATTGAGATAGTTTGCTGCGGGCCATACTTTTGCTCGGTCAGCACTGTTGTAGTTATTATAATTGCCGGGTGCTGTCAGATCTAATGGAATCTCATACTCGTAATAATTATTCTTTACGTCAGAGCCAAGACGAATGAACAGCGAGAGATCACCATTTTTCAAGGCTGTGGCATTATCTACCAATGCTTCTGCATGAATCCACATCTGGAGACGCTTGTAGATACGCATGTCACGCTGTGTATTCTTATAGATACCGCGTGCATCACCTGGTTGCAGACCTTTCACAGTAACGGACAAAGATTGCTCATTGAGCTGCGTTGCCTGTGATTGACCCGGATCCTGGATTCGATCCACACCCGGAGGCAATACATAATTGACCGGAGTACGCCCTGAGTTCTCCTCTATATTTACTACCGTCATGTCGATCTCACCTTCAGCAGGAGAATCATTACGGCTATTGAGGTTGAAAGCATAATCACGCCATTCTCCTCTTACAAGTTCGAGGGTAGCGAAACGCAGATGCGTCACCGCCTTAAAATTTGTCATGAAGATACGTGCAAAACGGATTGTAGAGAAATCATTTATCCCACCGATCACTTTTTCAGGATCATTTAAAGGAATCTTAAACTGATACCATACAGCTCTCTGCTTCCCCTCTCTGGTGGATACTTCTCTCTCAACTTTATCGGTTACGTAGTTCTTCCCTACCTCAAGATCCTCAGGACGAATCGAAACCTTATATTGGTAATATCTCTCATATTCATTCAGGGTATTGTCCTGATTGATATCTTCAACATCGGGCACCGCACGTGAAGACTGATACATGGGATTTGGAGACTGCTCCGGAGAGAGGGAGTTTCCCTCTACCCCATTGTATCTCTTATAACGTTCAAGTATACCGGCCCTTGTATTGTCATAATAATCGCTTCTGAAAAAATGATAATTATCTCCTGCCGGGTCATTCATCGCCGAGAACGGGTTATCCTGCATCTCCTGAACTGCAGATACCGATAACTTACTCCTTAATTTGTCAAGATAATCCTTATAGGCCGGGAACGTGAATTCTTCATCATTCTTCAATCCGTCTAAACCCACATCCTGAGTCGGACGGGCATTCTCTGCATTTTCAAAAGCATATGTCAGGGAGTTTTGCCGTGACACTTTACCCCAAACAGTCTCTGTAATGAAAGAATTATTTCCATCGATCGGCAAACCGTTTTCATAGCTCTTCATTCCATCCTTCAGGATATCCTCACTTATCTCACCGAAATTGAAATAGAGATCTCCACCCTCTGTATTCGGATTTTCAGGATCAAGAAATGGGTCCATCATCCAAAACTGGATATATTCGACATTATTACTGTCGAAATTAGTATTATCCATCTTTCTCATAATACCACCCCATCTCTTCTCCGGATTGAGGAGATTCCCTGAATCATCAATGTTATCCGAATCAAGATTATAGGGTCCGCGCTCCGTCGGATAATATGACAGATTGAGGGTCTGGATATAATTTGCCTCTCCATAGGCAAGATCACGATAAGGGAAGATTTCATCAATCTTTATCTCCCTTACATATGGATTCGAAAGCATATGAAGGTCATTCTTCATATATCCCGGAAGAATGGATGAATTCTTCTGAGTCCAAAGCCTGTCGATAAAATACCATGCCAACAGAGCCCGGTTCTTTCCATAATCAATGTTATCACTTAACTTTGCTTCAGGGAATAAAGCATCAGAACCTCCGTCATAAGGAGTCGAAGCCAGAAACCATGAATAAGGCGACCGCAAATCAATTCCAGTCTGAGTCGCTTCAAAATCATCGATATAGCTTGAGCCCTTGTTAGTACCGCTTTTCTGTTTATGGGGTATGAGTTGAGCAAATTCGGCATTCACATTTATTCTTGACGGGGCCGTGGCATTTACTGTGGGAATCTTATTCAAAAGATTTGTAAGCCACATAAATTCCTTGTTATAGGATAAGTTCATACCCCACATGCTGTTGTTTATGGTCTCGTCACCGATATTTACCTTTTCCGTAAGTGCCTTTTCGGAAAAATGAAGCAATGTGGCTCCAAGTGTGAAATCTTTATTGAATCGGTATTGAGCATCAAGTCCAAGCAAAGTCTTTCTCTGCATACTGAACATAGACTGATTCTCGAGAGTTACACTCACATTTGTGCCTGAATCTATTATACTCTGATTCGTAATAGTTACAATACCCATTGAATAATCAACAGTATAATCGCTATTTTCAGTTAGCACAACACCTCCTGCCATTACTACAACCGAACCTCTCGGCACATTCATGGCATTAAGTCGGATCTGCGCTCCATTGGAAGCCTGATATTCGCCGGAAAGAGAGAATTTATTCTTATCTGCAAACTGTCTGGCAATTATGAGCGTAGAATCATACAATTCCTTATATACGTATTGAGAAGCTATGGCCGGATTCCCTATTTTCCGTTCCAAATGAGCACCAAATGGTTCGGCAACAGGGAAGATAATCTTGCCGGATGATGATTGAACTGTATAACCTTCGATATAGTCAAAGAAACCATCAGAATTTGATTCCTGATTTGAATCTATGCGGTCAAGGTTCATTACCTGTAGCAACGGTTGGTTAGCTATCGGTTGAACTGGAAGGTAATTGATCTCTGTTCCTGTGGTATCACTAAGGAATTTAATATTGAGTTTGAATTTGTTTTTAGAGAGCTGATAAGCACCCAAAGCATAGACATTCTTCATCATGAGCCGCCACATAGGCAACTTTGGAGATACAGTCGTGCTTCTAAGCATCTTGAGATAAAGCGATTCAGATGTGGTTGTAACGTCACTTGAAAATTCACCTACCTGATAAACTTTACCCTGATAGGTATATTCATAAGCCACCGCTAAAACTTCATCTGTAGTAAGTGCGGATTTCAAACTTATGTAACCGAGTTCCGAATTAAGAGTATATTCGCTTGAATTAAGTAGTCGGGCACTCTCAACCTTCTCATAATCCTTACCACCCTCTATTCCGTATGCCTGAAGCGGTTCAAGAGCCTGCGTCACCTGATTTATATTTCTGGCAAGCGGATAATCAGACTTTATAACACTTAGGAGGTTGTTACTTTGATTGCACGGCACGGGAATAGATCGGTTCGGCTGCCAATAATTGTTGGCAAGCCTATCCCTTTCGGCCAGATCCATAAATCCCACAAAATTTCGCGACTCATTGTAATTCCCGTTTTTGTTAGTGATCCAAACCTCTATTCTTGTGATCTTTATACCGGATGAAACATGAGGAAGACGAGCAGCGAAAGTGTCGTAATTGTCGTAGAAATACTGTGCGAGAAAGAAATGGCGGTTCGCGTCATATTCATCAGCCTTAATACTGAATTTAGTTGTCTGAACTCCCCCTGAAGTTGAAACTGTCTGAGACTCCGAATTCTGTTGCGAAAGAAGACCGGTAAGAGTTAGTTTTCCAAATTGAAGTTTAGTTTTAAGACCGAACAGTGCTGTTCCTCCCCTGATAAGGCTTGACCCTGTGGTCATACTGACATTACCGGCCTCAATACTCTTGATTATTTCATCCTCTTTTCCCTCATAGTTCAGTTTGATATTTTTTGAATCAAAATCAAATGTTGCGTCGGTGTTGTAAGTCATGTTGAATTTTAACTTATCACCGACTGAGGCATTTATGGTTGCCTGTATCTTCTGGTCAAAATCAAAATATGTCTTTCTACGGTTCTTGAGTGATAACGAAGGATTATCAGTCTTGTTACTCTTGATTCCCATCGACACCTGCAAAGACCCTTGTGTGGTGAGACGCACTCCTCCCGGGCCGAAGATCTTTTCAAGTGGGCCCAATGAGAAATTCATATCGAAGATATTGAATGGCTGCTTATCCTTTTTTTCAAAGGATTCAGAATTTCGCTGATTAAAATAATCAAACATATCCTGTCGGAAGGCATACTTAGCATATTCCTCCGGCGTGAGCAGAAATGGGGTCACAATATCTTTCTCTCCAAGTTTGGTGTGTATCACGAACATCCCAATCCCCGGATCATAAATAGCCTCGGTTTTTATATTGGAAGGAGTCTTTAGATCTGCCGGATATTCCCCCTTTACTAATGGATTCGCTTGCTTGATTTCAGGCACAGTTTTCTGAACAGGCTGTTGCGAACGGGCTGTAAATGAGTATAGCAGTATTGAAATCAATACTGCCCCAAGAAGATATATTTGTCTATTTTTAATTACACGCTTTAATAGCATCAGAGCATAGTCAATGCGAGCTTGATGGCTTTCTCGGTGGTTAGCGATGGATGTTCAGCAAAAAGTTTCTTCAGTACTTTCTGACTCTGTTGAGTAGTAAATCCAAGCATTACCAAGGCTGCCACTGAATCATTGTATGATTCATTTGCCGGCGTACTTGTAATTAACGCCTCCGACTCTACTTTTATTTTATCTTTTAGGTCAACGATTATTCGTTGAGCTGTTTTCCCCCCTATCCCTTTCACAGCTTTGAGAGGTTTATCATCACCTGAAGCTATGGAACTCTCAAGCTGGCCGGTTGTCAGATAGGAAAGAATTAGACGGGCAGTATTGGGACCAACACCGCTTACCCCGATCAGTAATCTGAACAATTCACGTGTCTGTTTTGAAAGGAAGCCATACAAAAGATGCGCATCCTCCCGTATTGATTCATGAATAAATAGTTTGCATGTTTTAGCAGTATTAATATTGGAATAGTCTATGAGGGTGATATTTATCTCATATCCTATTCCGGAGCAATCGATGACGGCAGAGGTTGGAGTGAGCTCTGTAATCTGTCCTGAAATATAATCTATCATAATTAAAGGATCCTATTTTAACTTCATCAATTATAAGTATGTTTGAGAAATTGAGGCTACGTCAATATATATTAGGATATATTAGGGTCAGCCCCTAAGGTGCGTCAGTATGCATCTGGAGCAAGGCTAATTCAGAAAGCTGGCAGCAGATGATATATTATCACACACCGTCAAGATTATTGAGTTCATTATAATCGGGTTCTATATGGTTGAGAGTGTAAAATTAGGGATAATTATTGTTTTTTACTAATTTTGTAGTGTCGAAGATAAAAATTCAAGTCCAGGAGGATTTTAGATTGAAGTTGTCTAAACTAATTTTTTATTAACATATTCGAGATATTTTGGAGATGATATTTAATTTGAAGAGGTGGCAACCTCTCGGTTGGCACCGATGAAAAGGGAAAAAGCACCCCAAAAGATCCGGAAAGGTTAATAAAAGATTTTTTGAAGACGATTTTTAACTTTCGTAAATTAGTGTAGACAACTTCATTGGGTCAAATAACTGAATGGTTAGTTCATGATAGAACAAAGTTTTAATTCAAGATTGCTTGATAATGCCGTGTCAGAGCTTTCAAAGCTCCCGGGAATCGGAAGTAAAACAGCATTGCGATTAGCGTTACACCTGCTGCGTCAAGATAAGGAAGTGGCATTAAGTCTGGGAAATTCAATCATTGAAATGAGAGAGAACGTGAGGTATTGTTCTCACTGCCATAATATAAGTGAGAATGAAGTTTGTCCGATATGTTCCGATCCGAGAAGAGATAAAGAGACAGTATGCGTGGTTGAAAACGTAAAGGATGTCATCACCATTGAGTCAACACATGAACATAAAGGTCTATATCATGTTCTGGGTGGTTTGATCTCACCTCTTGATGGTGTTAGCCCAACCGATCTTGAAATAGAAAGTCTGGTGGAAAGGGTCGAGAATGATCAGGTTCAAGAAGTGATCCTTGCTCTAAGTCCGACTATGGAGGGTGACACTACAAATTTCTATATATATAGAAAGCTCTCACATCTCCCGGTGAAGATTACTATGCTTGCAAGAGGACTCAGTATCGGAAACGAATTGGAATATGCCGATGAACTCACCCTCGGAAGATCAATACAGAACAGAATGCTTTTCTCGGATACATTTTATGACAAGTTATGATATTTCTTGAGGATGATAGATTGAGATTAAGGCCGGTTGAGCCTGAAGATGCTTCTTTTATGTCGCTGATTGAGGCCGACTCCTCACAATGGATTGAAAATTCATTGTTGGCACCTTACTCGAAAGAAAATATGCAGCAATATGCTTTGACCTACGACTCCAACCCATTCTCTTCCGGCCAACTCAGGCTTATAATAGAAAACAAAGACTCATCACGACAGATTGGAGCGATTGATCTTTATGAGATTTCGGCTCAACATAGAAGAGCTCTTGTCGGGATATATATCATGAAGAGCGAGAGAAATAACGGATATGCAAAAAGATCACTAAAGCTTCTTGAATCATATGCCTTCAAATTGCTAAATCTTGTTCAGCTGGGTGCAAAAATAGCTGAGACAAATCTCATTAGTACTATTCTTTTCAAGAATGCGGGGTACAGTCTCAGAGGGACTCTGCCTGATTGGCTTATATCTGGAAATAAGTCAATAGGTATGAATGTTTTTACAAAAAAATTAACCGATAAAGAGGATTAACAACGGATTTATAAATAATAATTGTTAAATTCGTGCCCCAAATGCAAATTTCATTAATCTGAATTGGCATATTATTTGTTAATAATTAGTTATGAATAGAAATTTATCCGAACCTGTTTCGCTTGCAATCGAAGCAATTCAAAATATAAAAGGTAAACAAATCACTGTCCTTGATCTCGAAAAGATTGAAAGTGCGCCTGCTTTCAATTTTATTATCTGTCAAGGCCGATCAACTTCACAGGTGGCAGCAATTGCTGATAATATCCGAGAGGAATTGCGGGAGAAACTTAATCTCAAACCCTATAATTACGATGGCTATAAGAACTCACAATGGATAGTTCTGGATTACGGAAATCTGATGATTCATGTGTTTATGCCTGAGGTAAGGGAATTCTACAATCTTGAAGACCTATGGAGCGACGCAGACTTCCTGAAGGTTCCAGATTTGGATTGATAAAAAATACAGATATTTTCCATAAAACATAAGCCTAATAAATAATGTTTCCATCTAATAAAAAACAAGGAAATCGAAACAAACGTCCACTTTTCAATATGTACTGGATGTATGTATTGATCGGACTTTCAATTCTGGCTCTCTACTATTTTCAGGACAGTTCACAGACCAAGGATGTCAACTGGACAGATTTTGAAAAAACAGCTGTGGCCGGTGACATCAGCAAAATCATTGTCTTTTCTGAAAATGGGATAGCTGAGGGTATTCTTACCGATCAGGGTGCAAAAAAGCTGAAGTTCGATATGGACAATTCCTTTTCAGGAGAGAAAAAGATCAAGACAACCATCCCCTCATCGGATAAAATTCAGGAAAAGATAGATGCTTGGAACACGACTCTTTCGAGTGAAGGTAAGGCAGAGATTAAAGTCAATTACCAGAAAGGAAGTGACTTTATGAAAATATTCTGGTCATTTGGCCCAATCATCCTTATTGTGATCTTCATGGTCTACATGTCAAAGAGGATGAGCAGTGGTCCCGGTGGCGGTGGGGGTATTTTCAATGTCGGAAAATCCAAAGCCATGGTTTTTGATAAAAATAATGGCACAAATGTCACATTTAAAGATGTAGCCGGGCTTGCTGAGGCCAAAGTGGAGATTGAGGAAATCGTAGAATTCCTGAAAAATCCACAAAAATATACTGAACTTGGTGCAAAGATACCGCGTGGAGCATTATTGGTAGGCCCTCCCGGAACGGGTAAGACCCTTCTTGCAAAGGCGGTGGCCGGAGAAGCAAATGTCCCCTTCCTTTCTATGTCTGGTTCCGATTTTGTTGAGATGTTTGTCGGAGTGGGAGCCGCCCGCGTAAGGGATCTTTTCAAACAGGCCAAGGAGAAAGCTCCATGTATCGTATTTATTGATGAGATTGACGCGGTGGGTAGAGCCCGCGGTAAGAATCCTAACATGGGTTCAAATGATGAGCGTGAAAACACTCTCAATCAGATGCTGACTGAGATGGATGGTTTCCAATCAAACAATGGTGTCATATGTCTTGCGGCGACTAACCGCGCCGACATGCTTGACAAAGCTCTGTTACGCCCGGGTCGTTTTGACCGCCAGATTTATGTGGATCTTCCCGAATTGACCGATCGTGTTGAGATTTTCAATGTTCATCTGAGAAACATCAAGGTAAATAGCCGTCTGGATGTTGAGCAGCTTGCTCGTCAGACTCAAGGATTCTCCGGAGCAGATATTGCAAACGTATGTAATGAGGCAGCACTTATAGCGGCGAGAAATAATAAACAGGCAGTAGACTGGGATGACTTCATGGCCGCAATTGACAGGATAGTTGGAGGAATGGAGAAGAAATCTCGTATTATTACAGATGAGGAGAAACATGCCATCGCAACGCACGAAGCAGGCCACGCCACAATAACATGGATGCTTCAATATGGCAATCCTCTCGTTAAAGTTACGATTGTGCCTCGTGGGCGTGCTTTGGGAGCTGCCTGGTATGCACCCGAAGAGAGACAGATTATTCCGACTCAGGCGTTATTAGACACAATGTGCGGCCTTCTTGCCGGAAGAGCTGCAGAAGAGGTGTTCATGGGGCAAGTTGGCACAGGAGCAAGTGATGACTTGGAAAAATGCACAAAAATTGCAAGATCCCTTGTTCTTGTCTACGGTATGAGTGATAAGCTCCCTAATCTGAATTATAACGATTCTACAGGTCAGGATATGGGCTTTACCAAGCCGTATTCAGATGACACAGCAAAGATCATTGATGCCGAGGTGATGAGAATTGTTAACGAGCAATATGAAAGAGCAAAAGATATTCTCAGAAAATATGCTACACAACATAATCAGATTCGTGACCTTCTTGTTGAACGAGAGGTTATTTATCATGATGATGTTGAGAAAATTCTGGGTAAACGTCAGTGGAAATCCCGCACGGATGAGATAATTGAGCTTTCCAAGAAAGAGGAGGAAAAGGAGAAACTTAATCCTGATAATAATGATGACTCTGAATTTATTCCCGCAGATGGTTTCGAAATCACACAGGATGATTCGGATCCCGGTACTCCCCCTCCTTTTACCAAATAAACAGTAATACTAACATTATAATAAATCGCTGCAGTAGAAATTTCAACTGCAGCGATTTATTGTTTCAGAATGAAGCTGTCTAAACTAATTTTTATTAAGATTTTCGAAGACGATTTTTAACTTTCGTATATTAGTTTAGAGGACTTCAATAGTAAAACTTAATAAAACTAATAACCTGGAATCAGTTTTATAGATTGGCGCAATATTGGTCATATTTTCCCTTTATTGTACTCTTATTGGTTATTTCTGAATAAATTTTGTTAATTTTGTATTGTGGATTACTATGTAAGTAGCTCGCAGAAATTAATGAATAGATAAAACGCCGTGATTTTGAATTGATTTTGGTTTCGGCTGAAGGAGCATAGTAGACTATGTGACTAAGTCAGGGCCAAAAGTAACACAAAAGAACCAGGTTTAGCTTTCATTAATATCATTTTATTTACATTAATTTATTTTTGTGAGCTGCTTATATGAAGGGTATTATAGTTTTGACCCTCGACCCTTCTCCGTAATTCCCGATAAACAGGTAAAATATCTACTAAACACAATTTAAAATGAGAATTAGAAAACTGAGTGCATTATCGTTATTGGGAGTAACAGTAGCGATGGCTCTTCCTTCATGCAAAGGAAACAATCAACAACAGCAAATGGGGAACGCACCTGAATTAACAGTAATGACGATCAGCGAATCGGATGCATCACTTGAAACTGCAATCCCCGCAACACTTGAAGGAACAAACGACGTTGAGATTCGCCCACAGATCACTGGCTTTCTTACTAAGGTTCATGTTGATGACGGACAATATGTGCGCAAAGGTCAAGTGCTATTTACAATTGATCAGGTTCAGCTCCAGGCTGCCGTGGATCAGGCACAGGCTGCTGTAGCTGTTGCTCAGGCCAATGTCAACACAGCCCAGACAAATGCAAACAATAATAAGATTCTTCTTGATAAAAATATTATCAGTGCACCGGCATACCAGACTTCTGTAGATGCCCTCAATGCTGCCAAGGCTCAGCTTCAGCAAGCACAGGCAGGGTTGATCTCGGCCCGCAAGAATTTGTCATATTCCACTGTAACTGCTCCGGTGTCGGGGTATGTGGGTGAAATACCGTTTAAGGAGGGTACTCTTGTTAGTCCATCTACTTTATTGACGATGCTTTCTGACAACAGTACTATGCAAGCCGTATTCTCAATTAATGAAAAGACACTTCTTGAATTTACAGATGGAGGGAAACGCACAATTAATGAGGCTATAGCTGCTATGCCGGAGGTAACCTTACGCCTTGCTGACGGCTCAATCTATCCACACAAGGGAAAAATCATCTCTATCTCCGGAGTTATCAGCTCAGCCACCGGTAGTGCCCAGACAAAGGCTGATTTCCCGAATCCTGATGGTATGTTGAGAAGTGGTAATACAGGTCGGGTACTTATTCCGACAGAACATAATTCAACTATTCAGATTCCACAAAGCGCAACTTTTGAAATTCAGGATATGCGCTTTGTATATGTTGTCGGTGATTCTGCAAAACTTCATTCTACCCCGATTACTGTTGCATCAGAAAATGATGGCAAGAACTTTATCGTGACCTCAGGTCTTAAGACCGGAGATGTAATCGTAACTGAAGGTGTTGGTATCACAGCTAAAGATGGTCTCATTATAACTCCGAAATCAGAAACAGCCCCGATTCAACAGACTACCCCGGCCGAGCAGGCTCAGCCAGCAAAGTAATTAAACGTATCATAAACAGGTAAAATACTTGAATTGACATTATATGAAACTTGATACTTTTATTAACAGGCCGGTGCTTTCTACCGTAATCTCGGTTTTCATCGTGATATTCGGTCTTCTCGGTCTGTTCAGCCTACCGATAGAACAATATCCTGATATAGCTCCACCTACTATCAGGGTATCCACAACATATACCGGTGCCAACGCTCAGACAGTTCTTAATGCTGTCATCGCTCCTCTTGAGGAACAAATTAACGGTGCGGAAAACATGGATTACATGTTGTCATCTGCAACTAACGACGGATCAGCATCCATTGAGGTCCATTTCAAGCAAGGAATGGATCCTGATATGGCCGCAGTAGATGTTCAGAACCGCGTATCAAAGGCGACATCTTTTCTTCCAAGTGAGGTTACTCGGGTTGGTGTCACCACACAAAAGCGTCAGTCTTCAATGCTTATGGTTATCGGTATGTACGATCCTGAGGATAGATATTCTTCTCAGTTTATCGACAACTATATGGCTATCAACATCTTGCCTCAGATTAAACGAGTGCCGGGTGTAGGAGAGGCTATGGCATTCGGCGCTGATTACTCTATGCGCATTTGGCTCAAGCCGGATGTAATGGCTCAATATAATCTTATGCCTTCCGATATATCGGCTGCTCTGGCTGAGCAAAACGTAGAAGCCGCTCCGGGACAATTTGGTGAGCAGGGTGACCAGTCTTTCCAGTATGTACTTAAATATAAGGGTCGTTTTACAAAGGAAGAAGAATTCGAAAATATTATCCTTCGTGCCTCTTCTGATGGTGAAATCTTAAGACTAAAGGACGTTGCAGATATTGAGCTCGGTCGTCTTACTTACAGTTTCGGAAACCTTAATGACGGACATATCGGTTCTTCCGCAATTGTGTTCCAATCGGCAGGTTCAAATGCAACCGCTGTAATTGAGGATATAGAAAAACTTCTTGATGAAGCGCGTAAGGATCTCCCGGCTGGTATGATCCTTATGACTACGATGAGTGTCAATGACTTCCTTTTCGCATCAATCCATGAGGTAGTGAAGACCCTTATTGAGGCTTTCATACTTGTGTTCCTTGTGGTATTTATATTCCTTCAGGATTTCCGTTCCACACTCATTCCTATGATTGCAATTCCTGTTGCACTCATAGGTACATTCTTTCTCCTCTATATATTCGGATTTACCCTCAACCTCCTTACCCTCTCGGCTCTTGTTCTTGCGATTGCAATAGTGGTCGATGATGCCATAGTGGTGGTAGAGGCGGTCCACGCAAAGCTCGATCAAGGATACAAATCTCCTCGTAAAGCCTCTATTGATGCAATGAATGAGATCGCCGGAGCCCTTATCTCCATTACTCTCGTAATGATGCTGGTGTTCATTCCCGTCTCCTTCCTGGGAGGCACTTCCGGTATCTTCTATCGTCAGTTCGGTCTTACAATGGCAATGGCAATTGGCCTCTCCGCTATCAACGCGCTCACCCTATCCCCTGCCCTTTGTGCGCTGTTCTTAAAAGGACATGAAGATAAACCATTAAAAGAGCGTATGAGTGAAGCATATGGTGAGGCTGCAAAAACGGTTGCTCAGTCTTACAAGAAGCGTTTCACTTTCCCACCGATCATTACGCTTATTTTTCTCATTGCCGCTATTGTATTCCTTGTTCTTGGATGGTACACTTTTGAAAATGTCGCTCTTAGCTCAATCGCCGTCATTGTTGCAATCCTTGCAATCATCGGAGTATTCACTCAGTCATTCATTGATGCTTTCAACAAATCATTTGCAAAGCTACTTAGCGTGTATGAGAAATGCGTAAGTTGGTTTACGAATCATAAGATAATAGGTTTCGCTTCTGTAGCCGCTTCTATAGGAGTGCTTGTCTGGCTTATGGCCATCACTCCGACGGCCCTTGTGCCTACCGAGGACACAGGTACAATCATGGGTGCAGTTACAATGCCTCCGGCAACATCTCAGGAGCGTACGCAAGCTGTAATGAATCAGGTCGACAGTATTATTGGATCTATTCCTGCAGTAAATAGTCGTACGGCAATTACAGGTTATAGTTTTGTGGGTGGTCAAGGAAACACCTATGGATCTTTCATCATCAAACTTAAACCTTGGGATCAGCGAGATGACAACACGGAGAGCGCAAATGCTATCCTTGGTCAGCTATTCATGAAGACTTCTATAGTGAAGGATGGTAGAATTATGTTCTTCCAGCCCCCTATGATTACAGGTTACTCAGCTACTAATGGTTTTGAGATCAAACTTCAGGATAAGACCGGTGGAAGTCTCGATAAATTCTTTGAAGTCTATCAGAAGTTTATAGGTGCTCTGAATGCTGACCCCAACATTCAGATGGCTTATTCTAACTTCAATCCAACATTCCCACAGTATCTGGTGGAACTTGATGTGGCCAAGATTAAACAAGCAGGCTTAACTCAGAGTGAGATCCTATCTGCCCTACAAGGATACTATGGAGGTATGTATATCTCTAACTTCAACAGTTTCGGAAAACTATACCGCGTCATGATGCAGGCTGAGCCTGATGCGCGAGTATCTCCCGAAACCCTTAAGCAGATCAAAGTCCGTAATGGGGTTACAATGGCTCCGATCGACAACTTTGTCAAATTGACTCGTGTATATGGCCCGGATATGATCAACCGCTTCAACATGTTTACCGCTATCTCAGTTACCGGTACACCGGCAGAAGGGGTCTCTTCCGGTCAGGCTATTGAAGCTATTGAGAAGATTGCCGCTGAAACTTTGCCAACGGGTTATGGTTATGAGTATTCAGGTATGACCCGTGAGGAAGCATCCGGATCAAGCGGATCAACGGGCTACGTATTTATACTTGTTCTTCTATTTGTGTACCTAATCCTTTCAGCTCAGTATGAAAGTTATATACTGCCTTGGTCGGTTATTCTTTCAGTTCCGTTTGGTTTGATGGGAGCGTTTATCTTCGCACGAATGATGGATATCGCCAACAATATTTATCTCCAGATTGCACTCATCATGCTTATCGGTCTTCTCTGTAAGAACGCAATCCTTATAGTTGAGTTTGCCCTCGACCGCCGTAAGACGGGTATGAGTATTCTTAAATCTGCCATTCATGGTGCAAGGGCTCGTCTAAGGCCAATTCTCATGACATCTCTGGCAATGATCATCGGTCTTCTCCCGATGATGTTTGCCCACGGAGCCGGACGCAATGGTAATCAGGCTCTCGGTTCCGGTGCAATCGGCGGTATGCTCATCGGTATGATCCTCCAGGTTCTTATAGTCCCTGCTCTATTTGTGGCATTCCAAGCGCTGCAAGAGAAACTATCTCCACCCAAATGGAAAGATAAGGATAATACCGGCATTACATCTGAGATCGAGCAATATAGTATCACTCGTGAATAATTTCTAACAATGAATAAATCAATTAAATATTTCTTATTAACGGTAGTGACAGTTGCATTGAGCAGCTGTCACATCTACCGGAAATATGACTTCCCGGCCGAAAATAACAAATTTACTCAGGAGTATCAGAAAGCGTCTGAGATTCAACCTGATTCCACTTCACTTCCTTATCTTGGCTGGGAAAAAGTATTCACCGATCCCATTCTCCAGGATTATATCCGTCAGGCACTTGCTAATAATACAGATTTGGATGATGCAAAAAAGAATGTCGAGATCGCTCAGGCTCAGCTGAAAGGAGCCAAGCTCAGCTATTTTCCCTCACTTGCGTTGAATCCCAATGGCGGAACGGCAAGCTATGGTGGAAGTCATATGGATTGGAGTTATACGATTCCATTGGCATCATCTTGGGAAATAGATGTTTTTGCTAAAATTCTCAACAGGAAACGTGGAGCGAAAGTAAGCGTTGAGCAGATGGAAGCTTATGAGCAAGCTGTAAGATCTCAAATTATATGTGGCGTTGCAAACACATATTATGCTCTGGTGCTCCTCAATCAGCAGCTTGACCTGACTAAACGCACGTCAGAGATTTGGAAAGATCAGGTAGAATCCATGAAACTGATGAAGGAAGCTGCTTATGTAAATGAAGCTGCCGTTGTTCAGAGTACTGCCAACTATTGGAGCATCATGTCCTCAATTCCGGATATTGAGCAAGGAATTATTGAAACTTCCAACACTCTTTCCCTTTTGCTCAACACCTATCCACAAGAATGGAAAGTTACATCTGACCTGAATTTTAACTTGCCCGTGGATATCAATGCAGGAATTCCCATGTCGTATCTTGCTGTCAGGCCTGATGTTAAAGCTGCGGAAAGAGGTTTGGCAGCTGCATATTACACAACCAACAGTGCTCGTGCTGCTTTCTATCCTACCCTTTCCATATCTGCTCAAGGCGGTTTTACAAATCTTTTAGGGTCATTTATTACCAACCCTGGCAAATGGTTTATTCAGCTTGCCGGTCAGCTCGCAGCTCCATTGTTCTCCAGAGGACAGAATATAGCTACCCTTGAGGCTGCCAAAGCACGCCAGAAACAAGCTATGAATGCTTTTGAGAAATCTGTATTGAGTGCAAGCGCTGATGTCAGTGACGCTCTTGCTAAGATTGCTAACAATAAGGAAAAGAGGACATATCTTGAGCAACAGATTGATAATCTCGAAAAATCAGTTGAATATACACAAGAATTATTAACTTTAGATCAGAAAACCACCTATCTTGAGGTTCTGACAGCCCGATCAAGCTTATTGAGCGCGCAGTTATCGAGCCTTGCATCCTGGCATACTCAGGTTGCTTCCCTGATTAGCCTTTATCAGGCAGTAGGTGGCGGAAGATAAACAGCCTAAAATCTTTTAACCATGTTTAATATTAGTCCGCTGGCATTTGTACACCCGGATGCCAAAATTGGAGATAATGTCACGATCATGGCTTTTGCTTTTGTCGATGGCAATGTTGAGATAGGCGAAGGATGTGTGATTGGCCCTCACGTCAGTATTCGGTCGGGCGCAAGAATCGGAAAGAACAACAAATTCTACGATGGTTGTGTAATTTCTGCGTCTCCGCAGGATTTCCGCTGGAAAGGAGAAGATTCTTATGTGGAAATCGGTGATAACAATGTAATCAGAGAACATGTTATCATTAATAGAAGTATCCATGAAGGAAAATCCACGATGATAGGAAGCAACTCTTTCATCATGGCTCAGAGCCACATTGGCCACGATACGATGGTGGGGAACTATGTCGTGATTGGAAACGCAGCAAAGATTGCCGGTGCTTGCAGGATAGGTGATTATACAATCCTTTCTTCAAATGCTCTGGTTCATGAGAATTGCGATGTTGCTGAATGGGTTCTTATCAAAGGAGGATGCCGTGTCAACAACAATGTACCTCCATTCTGTATAATGGCTCATAATCCCATAGAATACTTCGGGGTAAATGCCTATATTCTGAGAAAAGGGAAGTTTAAGGAGGAAATAATTGATGATATTGCAAAGTGCTATCGGCATATCTATCAATCTCAAACTTCACTTTTCAATGCTGTAAAGAGAATAGAGGTTGATATTGATCCGAGTGATATACGTGATGCCATTACAAAATTTATTAAAAAACATGACTATCGAATAGCTGCTCTTCCAAAGGATATAGGGGAGTTATAAGATTTATTCTCCAAGAGGGCGTTGTGCTAAAATTTTGAATTTTGACACAACGCCCTCTTCTTGCATATATACCGGATAATTTATAACTTTGTCTTGATTCAACCAAATATTTCAATTTGTCTTGAATCATTAATATTATGATGCAATCAATCAGCTTATAATTGATAAGTAGCTCACAAAAATTAATTAATGTATATAAAATGGCTTAATGAATGCTAAAACTTGTTCTTTTATATTAATTCCAGTCTTGCATTCAGTCACATAGCCCGCTATGCTTCTTCAGCCAAAACCGAAATCAACTCAAAATCACTGCGTTTTATCTATTCATTAATTTCTGCGAGCTACTTATTGCAATATTTGAAATGGCCATGGATATAAAAAAATTAGCAATACGCACTGTATCTGGGGTGATATATGCCGGAATAATAGTAGTTTGTATCTTTCTCGGCATTGATGCTATTATTGCATTAGGAGTTCTATTCGGCACATTGGCTGTAATAGAGTTCAGTAAAATCTCCGGACTACTGAATAGAACCAACATTCCTATTCTTCTACTTGATATTGCCGGAATCATTTCTCTATGCTTCGGCATTTACGGTTTCCCGATAATAATCTGGATAGCTATTATTATAGCGCGTTTTATTGAACAGCTCTATATTCAATCAGATGATTCGGTAAAGAGCCTTACAACCTCAATGATGAGCCAGATTTATATCGGAATTCCTATGGGTTGCATGGTAGCGATAGCGGATATATTTAATAATCCTATGTTGCTTTTAGCTCTATTTATATTTATATGGGTTAACGATACAGGCGCTTTTATTACGGGGAGTCTGATAGGGAAACACAGGTTATTTGAGAGAATATCCCCAAAAAAATCTTGGGAAGGTTTCTTCGGTGGTCTTCTGTTTAATATAGGATTAGCTATCCTTTTCAATTATACATGTTCAGCCTTCTTCGGTTTCCCTGCTAAAATAATGCTCTGGATAACATTTGCTATAATAGTGACTTTGTTCTCTACGTGGGGTGATCTTGTGGAATCCTTGATAAAAAGAAATCTCCATATCAAAGATTCAGGTAATCTTATTCCTGGTCATGGAGGGATTTTAGATAGAATTGATTCCCTTCTCCTGGTTGCTCCAGCAGTACTTATTTACCTGATAATTTTGGATGTTTATTTCCTTTGATATTATATAGAAGTCGCATAAACTAATTTTTGTTAATTTTTTCGAGATATTTTGAAGCTGACTTTTTTCATTTGGATAGGCGGAAACCTTTTGGTTGACATCGATGAAGAGTAAAATGCGCCCAAAAGATCTGTAAAGATTAATAAAAGAATTTATTTTACACGCTTTTTAGCTTTCGTAAATTAGTTTAGGCAACTTAAAACAAAAGTCCGCGTATCAACCAATCTGATATGCGGACTTTTATTATTAGGGATCAATGGAGATATCCATTAGTTATTTAATTCTAAACCAATATCCAATACTTGCCATGATGGATAAAGAATTTGAACCTCTGAAGTGTTCGGTACGACCGGATTTAAGGACGTTCCCCAACCCATAATATACTCTTGCCTCAAGATAAAGCGAATTTCTTTTTGTAATATTGTATTCTCCGCCGAGACCTGCAGATATACCAAAATCCACCTTATTTTCAGCGGCCATCTGATATTGGTAGGTATTTCTTATTGATGATGGGAAATCAGGTATTGAGGCTATATTGTTATAGTCGAAATTTGCTTTTGTTGATTCTCCTATCCTAAAGCCTATTTCCGGGCCAAGATTTAAAAAGAAACGTCCTCTCCCACCGAAATATATGTGTGCTAAAAGAGGAATCTGAATGTAGTCAACTGTTCGCGAATACTCGAATGGATATTCTTCAAAATCCTCCTTCCATCCTCGTTGTTCAAAATTGACTTCTGCTATCAAACCGAAGTGATTTTCTTCAATATATCTAAAGGTAAGTCCGGCATTTGCTCCCAATAAAAAACTTTGTTTAATACTTGGGGTGAACATTACTCTTGAGAGATCCACTCCACCCTTCACTCCAACTGCTACGTTTGATGAATAATGGGTCTGTCCCATTGCCGACAGACTTGCTAAGCCAATCATCAAAAATAATAAACCGATCGCTCGCAATTTCATTTTACAACGATTTTTTCTATTGTATTGAATGGTGTAAATCTAACTAAGAATACTGTCGGATTCATAAAACCAGTCCAGTTTCCAGGCCTATAGAGGTCAAAATCACTTTGTGCCCCGGATCTTGAGGCTCCCATCATGTTCATGTCTCTTCCAGACTTAGCAAGCCCTTCAATAAAATAATGAGCTGCATCATAGCCTACGCCGGCATACATCGGATAAGATTTAGCCGGTGTTCTATCAAATAACGATGTATATGCAGAAGCAAACCTTCTTCCTTCAGTGGAATCCTTATCGTAATAAAATCTTGATGGCAACAATACGTTACATTTGTGAAACTGTTCCTCCATTGTATCATCAAACACGATCCAACTCGGTCTTCCTAATACTATAATTTCAGAAAGAGGATTGGTGTTCCTTAATTCGATAATTCCCGAAAGCAGACTTTCTATCTGGTCTTTTTTAGATGGGTTTCCATAAAATAGATATTTCCCGGATTCTGACATTCTGAAAGATGATAAATCTTCTATAGAAAGAGAGATGACCTTATTCCAATCATCTTTAAGAGCAGCAGCCAATTGATCTCCGGATTCTTCCTCTCCAACAAAAACCAATGTATAATCGCTGTAGTCACTTTTCACACGCGATGCTATTTCATCATTAAAATAATTGGAGGGGGTCAGAAGCTGAATCACGTATGGATTGCGAGTATACAACTCGTTCTTAACATCAAATGTATTCACCATCGGTGTCTGACTTATTTCTGCATATTCCGACAGATAAGTAGGTATCCCCTTCTCCGTAGTCAGGAACAAGATATCCGGCTCAAATTCTGATAAATTTTCCAGCACTTCCGATGAGGGCCTATTTCCATCAATAATGGAAAGTTCAATTTTTATCTTACCCCTCTTTATTCTGTCAATCCCAGCCAAGAACCCACGAGAAAATTCGAGATCTTTCCGGGAGGTTGGCTCAGACAGAACCAAGGCTACTTTTACTGAGCCATTCTGAATTGAATCCGAAAGTCCGTGAACATCTTCATATATCTCTGCTATACCCTCAGCCGTCAACTCTCGCGGATCCTCCTCAATAACTACTCTTTCAACACTGATTGTATCTATATTGGGGATGGAAACCAAAGCCTTGTTTTTCGGTTTGTCTCCAAATTCTTTATTTGCTTCCTTTAATTCTTCTTTATCGACACCTGTTTTTTCTGCAATAGATTCCCATGTGTCCTTCTTTTCTACTTTATAAGTTGAGAAGGACGCAAGTCTCTCCTCTTCAACGGTTTTAATTGTTTTCCTTATCCCTGTGCCTCTTTCGGGGAGACGAATGGTTTCTCCTGCCCTGAAATTCTTCTCTGAGATACCTGGATTTTTCTTAAGAATTGCAGCAACCGAAGTATTGTAGGTCTTGGCAAGACGATAAAGAGTGTCTCCACTCTTTATTGTATAATACTCTGGAGTATTAGAATCATTCTCCTCTTTCACTTCCGTCTGAAGCTTTAAGATCTCATTTTCCTTTATCCCTTCCCTACTTGAAGGATTAAGGGCATATATTGTTTCAATTGGAATCTTATACATCCGAGAGATTCCGTAAACTGTCTCACCTCTTCTAACCACATGTTTTACCGGAGTTAACTCTGTTTCTTCCGGAACTACTACCGGGGTGTAAACATGATCATCATTCTCGGTAACGGGATAATAAATTTTCATCCCCTTTTGAAGGGGGGCAATCGCATTAGGATTCAATTTCTGCAATTCCGTATAATCCCAATCATATTCTCTGGAAATTCCAAATAATGAATCACCCTTTTTTATCTCATATACATAATAATTCTTTCCAAGAATCTCTACTACCGGGAGCTTGGGAGCAGCAAACAAAGCGCCAAAAGATACACTCAATGTTACAATTGCTATCCCTATGTTTTTTATTATCCTCATATATTCAATGCATGGATGTCGATTAGAATTTACAAATTTAATTAAAAATTCAGTATAAGTGGCTCACAAAAATTAATTAATGAAAATAAAATGAGAATAATGAATGCTAAAACTTGTTCTTTTGTATTACTTTTGACTTCGACTTCAGCTACATAGGCCGCTATGCTCCTTCATCCGAAACCAAAATTAATTCAAAATCACGGCGTTTTATATATTCAGTTATTTCAGCGAGCTACTTAATGACAGCCTTGAAACTAAAATTTAGCCTTTCTTTATAAAGAGAAAAAACAAAGGCGGGAGACTATTTATGTATTCTTCTGAATATCGAATACAGATTATTCTACCCTAAATTTGTTACCCATCACAATTATATAGTTCTCAACTAATTAAGAACTATTATAATATCGGGGTTATTTTGCACTCTTCAAATAACTGGTCCAATTGAATTGCTGACATTTTCTTCCCGTGGAGGCTCCTATAACAGGTGACAAAGGAGTCAAAATAGGTGTTGTTAGAAGTATACCATCCGAATTTCATGAGATTCTTTCTAAAGCGATTCTCATCCAAAAATCTGCGGAAGTAATTAATCTTTTTAGGATTTATATCGCAGCAATAAATTTCATTATTGTCAAACCATAATACTAATAACAAATGATTTTTACTTCCTGATCCTTTCTCATTTGTACCGGATAATCGTAATGATATGTTAATAAGATCACCAAATGCCCTATTTATCTCATTCATATAATATTTAAACAATTTCCCATGGGCAGACGTATCCTTCAAATTATTCTGACAGATATATAAATGAATCATCTCATGGACCAAAATTTCATCTATTTCCTTGGGTGATATATCCGTTGACTTCCGATATATGATGATATGATCTTTGAAGCGTTCTCCACCTACTCCTAATTTATACTTTCTCACAAATTTTCCGGCAAATCTTTTAGACTTCTTTCTCATTATCAATTCCACTGGTAAGAATTTTGATCTATCCCATATACCGGCTTCTGCAATTTTATCAATCCAAAAACAAAAGCGTTCCTGCAAATATTCCGATGTTAATATCATTTATATATCAGTATAAAACTCATCCTATAATAAGTTGATAATTTAGTACAAAATCAATATAACCTACCTAAAAAGAAAAATGGAGAGAGATCCTCAATCCGCTTTTATCAATTCCGGGATTATCTCTATATGTAAGCCGCCAAACATAATCTACTCTAAGAATGGAAAATATATTATCTATTCCAGCCCCAATCTCCATATATGGTTTTCGTCCAATCGGCATTGTATAACTATCGGTCGGAAACCTGAAAAGTTCATTATTTAAATATGGATTGTTCTTATCACTTAACGACCCCATGAATCCTTTGAAAGTAAAAACCTCCCTTAATTTTAGTTTTTTGACAAGAGGAATCCTATTAAAAATCAATCCATTCATAAAATATGTAAAATCAAGAGACATATATTTATCCATAGCAAATTCCATGGGATTAAGAAGTGAGTATGATTCAGGCTGAATTGTATAAGACAAATTTGCATTCTGCCACAACAATGCCGGGAACTCCACTTTACTCCAGATAATTCCCCCTTTCAGAACTATGTCTGAATAGCCAAAGGAGGAGAACCATATTCTTTTCTGAGCAGATAATTCCGTCTTATTCAAAGTAAAATCTGAACCTAAAAATCCTTTCGGACCAAATTCATGCGTCAACATAATGACTGGAGCATCCATATTTATAGGCATTCTCGTTGTCATGCCCTGCACAAATTTCTCACCGGGAGCATATCTGATTCTAATTTTACCAACTGCTTGTGTAAATTTATTAACTTCAATTCCGGTACCAGTAATAAACGGAACCCAAGGAGTGGCTTCCTGAACCTCATGACGTAGTTCCACACCGAACGAAAGATTATTCTTCAACTCAAGATTATACTCTAACTGAGCCAGCCGGCGATAAGTCACCAAGTCGCTGCTCTTTCTTTTTAAAGATAAAAAAACGTTATCTGAGTTGGTGAAAAGATAATGCTGTCCTAATTGGTCAGTATCATACTGATAAGTTGCACGAATTGAATTTAAAGGGAATTCTCGGGAACTATATTTTTTATCTATAAAAGAATATTCAACTTCTCCCTTATATTTTAATTTGCGATCTCTTAAACCATAAGCCACATATCCTCGACCGAACCATCTACGTGAAAGTGCCGGAGTAGTAATACCACCTACCCTGAATCTCATTCCCTCCACAGTGTTGTAGCTGAGTGTCGTATTCATTGGGCCAATATCAAATTTACTGGGGTTTCCGGTAGTGATGTATCCATTGACCAACACATTCAGGACTTTTTCAGCCCAATAGAACAAGGGAACACTACGGAAGCGGCTCATCATATCTCCAATTTTTGATTGTGCCGAAGACAACGGTAGCATCCTTACAGTCTCCCAATACTCTGCAGATCTTTTTTCTGCACCCTCTTTTATAATTACCTCCCCTGACATTCCTTCGTACTCATCATATAGGGGCATCGAATCATATGAGAAATTATCATAACGAGTCTGACGGGAAGTAAAAAGCTTGGGAATATTTGGCAGGATCTTGAACTCCACACTTATATCATCCAACGTCTTATGAGTATTGCCAAGACTATCACGGGTAAAATTTTGACTAATGTACAATCCCTCTATATAATTCAAGTTAATTGCTTTCGGAATGCGCATGCTTACCCTCTTAACATATTTTACTGAGTCAGCAACCGGAATGAACAATTTGCCATTAAAACTGAATGATTCGGGATTATGCGGATAAAAAGACAATTCAACACAATCTTCACCACCAACAACGACAGTATCTGTTATTTCATATTTATAATAATCCGCTCCTATGGATGATAATGGAGATACAAATCTATTTTGCATCAGGGTAATGTCGTTATCATAGACATCGATTTCTCTGAAAACATCTTCGAGGACATATCGGATATTATCCTGATTAAATCCTTCATCCAAGCCATTGCTACGCAAACCGGTAATAATCTCTTTCCTTTTTCCTCTTTTTTCACCTGAAAGAACAACCGAGTATTTTTCCTTCAATGATAAATCAAGAATTCTTTTTCCGGTCCAGGCTGCCGTATCAACATAATTGGAGAAAAATCTTACTTTATTCTTCCATTTCCCGCTTGGCATTGTCAGGTCAACATCAAATTCATTGAATGCAAGAACCATTTTATCATATTTGTCGAAACTATAATATGGTTCCCGCTCCGGATTGTGACTTTCTTTATCTTTTCTTATGCGTTGCATAAGATCTACGGCCGGATTATTTTTCTTAGAATATTTTTGATGCTTTTTTGTTACTATTACCTCTTTTAAATCACGTGCTTTGGCATTCTTCAACTCCTCTTCAGAAACAGGTATGGAATCTTTTTTCTCTGAATAAATTCCCGGCGGTTTATCTTGAGAATAGATTTTATCGGCGCATACAAAGGTAAACGTCATCAAAAAAATGACGCAAACAATTGTTTCAATAAACTTATTAGCACCGGAGGTGTATTTCATTCTCTTTAACCTGGATATTTATATTAGGGCGAAAGGTTATACTATTCTCAACTTTTTAAGTAGTTGGCAAAAATTAATGAACGTACAAAACGAAGTTATTTTTGAGTGGATTTTGCTCCGAAAAGAGGGAGCTACCTTTCGGATGTGACTGAATGACAAGGTAAAAGATACCAAAAAGAGCCAGTTTTTATTGTCCAAGATTATCAACTACAATATATCAATTAATTTTTAACAACTACTTATACTTTACTCATGAAGATTAGAAATAGAAAGAGCATGCAAATTTGAATTATAATATGTTGGATCGCCTGTAACATCCTTACCGATAAACGAAGGAATTAAAAATTCCGTATCAGTGGAAGGAAGTTCTATCTCTGCTAAAGTCAGCCCTTCAAGTTGACCATGGAACTCATCAACTTCCCATATAAAATTACCATAAGGCACATTATATCGTGTCTTATCAATCACCGGAGATTCGCACAACTTAATTAATTCCAAAGCATCTTCGTAAGGAATCTCATATTCAAATTCCAAACGGCTTTCCCCTTTTGTTATTCCTTTGACAGTGATAAATGCGGTATTATCCTTTAACCTTATTCTTACTGTCCGTTCAGGATCCCTACTCAAATAGCCCTGTATCATGTTATGTTTTGATACAGCCATCCCTTTGAAAGAGGAATCTTTTACAAGATATTTTCTTTCAATCTCTATACCCATAATTATTTTATCTGAACTGATTTATTTGGGGATCATACTCAAATCCGACGGACTTTAATTTGGACTCTAATTCATCTCTGGATATCCCTTCGGCAGCACATAATTCACCAAGATTATCATAAGAATCTCGGAGTTTCATATTAACAGCACTGTAAAGCATAAATGGATCTTTGGGTAACATATCTATTATTATTTAAGTAGTTTTTTTAAATTAATTGATATATTGTAGTTGATAATCTTGGACAATAAAACTGGTTCTTTTTCGGCACCTTTTGTATTGCCATTCAGTAGCATACGAAAGTCTGCTCCCTCTTTCCGCAGTAAAATCTGCTCAAAAATAACTTCGTTTTATTTGTTCATTAATTTTTACCAACTACTTAAACGAATTCAATTTTTTAATTATGTAATCTACTTCTCTCTCATCCATTACCGGTGAAATCGGTAAAGAAAGTTCTCTGTTATGAATGAGTTCAGTAACAGTTAGGGAGTCGGGAAGATTCAATTCTCCTGACTTATAACATTTTTGTAAATGAGGAGGAATTGGATAATGAATCAGGGTCTGTATTCCTGAATCATGAAGATATTTCTGAAGACGATCTCGCTCACTACATAATATAGGGAAGATATGATAAACATTATCTTTATCCGGTTTTTTTAATCCCTGGGGGATAATTATATGAGGGGTTATGATTTCTTCAGAATATCTCTTTGCAACGTATCTACGCTTTTCATTATCTCCCTCCAAACGTGAAAGTTTGGTCCTTAATACTGCTGCCTGTATTTCATCCAATCTAGAATTTCTGCCTTTATAATCAAATATATATTTTTTAGGGGAACCATAATTGGCAAGACTCCTTACTGTTTCTGCAAGAAGCCGGTCGGAGGTAGTTATTGCACCTCCGTCTCCAAGACATCCTAAATTTTTTCCTGGATAAAAGCTATGTCCTGCTGCGTCTCCCAAAGAACCTGTCTTTCTACCTTTATACTCGCAACCATGGGCCTGTGCATTATCCTCTATCAACTTTAGATTATACTTTTCACATATATCCTTTATCATTAGAGTATACGCACATTTTCCATAAAGGTGCACAAGCATGATACCTTTTGTCCTCGAAGTTATCCTCTCTTCAATTTTCTCGGGAGCTATCTGGAGCGTATCAATATCAGGTTCAACCAATACAGGAACCAATCCATTTTCAGATATGGCCAATATGGAAGCAATATAGGTGTTGGAGGGAACAATTATTTCATCTCCCGGATTAAATACCCCCAGCTCAATATAACCCTTTAAAATAAGAGTAAGAGCATCCAAACCATTGGCGCACCCTATTGTATAGGGCACGCCAATATAGTCGGAATATTCCTTTTCAAAATTTTTGAGTTCATCCCCAAGCAGATACCAGCCGGAAGAGATAACCCTGTTTACAGCGGCATTGACATCTTTTCCATAAGAGTCGTTAACCGCTTTTAAATCAAGGAATTTTATCATAGGCTATTGTTATTTTGTATTGGGATCATTCTGCAAGCTTTTGAACTCCTGGTAATCCCTGATATAATCTCCTTCATCAAAGAAATCTGAGGCCAAAACCAGCGCTACTGCACCGGAAGAAAAATCAACGAGTGTCCGCCATACTCCCGGATGGATCAAAAGGCCGATGTAGGGTTTATTGAGCAATATGCTTTCAGTTTTACCATCGTATTCAAGATTGACGCTAAAACTGCCCCCTACAGCAATAATCATCTCCTGGGTAGCCCTATGAGCATGGCTACCTCGGCTTTCACCTCCCGGGACATCATAAATATAATATACCCGTTTTATATCAAATGGCAAATTTATACCGCTTTCAACAACTGAAAGATTACCTCTTACGTCAAGATGACGCGGTAACTCAACAATCTCATATTTCATTTAGAATCAGAGCTGAATCTTAATACACTGAAGGAATAGGGACGAGCTTCAAAATTAACATTCCCATTTACTATAGAAACGGATGAGGTAATCGGTTTAGTGCTTTCATCAGCCGGATTACCTGCTATATAGGTCATATTTCCTTTCGAATTTCCAGAGATCAACGCGCCAAGATCTTCGTTAACCTCAATTGAAACCGGTAGGAGATTGGCAAATTTTATTATAATATCCCCTGTCGTTTCATCTTTTACGATAGATTGGCCTACTCTTTTAGTTATATTCGGATCTTCCACATTTATAGTGAGATTAGCCGGGAAATATAGTTCTCCAGAATTTTGCCCGTAAAGTTTCTGAACATAATAATCAGGAGTTAACTTTATAGAGTCGTTATTGAAGAAGATCAAATCCGGACGCCAATTAACATGTCCCTCCTTAGCAAGAAGAGGAGCGTATGATGTCATGGATACTACATCTCCGTTACGCTCTACATCCGTGAGATATAGACCGATGGTAAGAGCAGCCTCCAGAGTATTTTTTCTATCTTTCAGGTGAGATGCATACTCCCCAAGATAAACCTTTGGGCCATTGCGGTCATAATCATCATAGAAGTTTCTATGATTCACGAACCACCCCGGCTCAACATAATAGTGTTCATCAACCATAGCCACATTTTCCTTCTTCGCAAAATCCCAGCCTTCAGTGTAATCTGTTCCTTCGTAGAATGGGCCGACAGTACCAATTACAGTGATCTCCGGATGTTTTTCTTTTAAAATATCATGAATATACTTGAAGCGCTCTTTAAAGGGTTCGGTAATCATATCTTCATTACCTATCCCTATATATTTAAGATTGAATGGTTCCGGATGACCGGCTTCTTTCCTTTTTGAGCCCCATTCAGAATCAACGGGACCATTGGCATATTCTATAAGGTCTAATATGTCTTGCACATATTCATCCATTTTTTGCATGGGTATGCCGCATTGCTGCCCATAGGAAGTCAACTCGTCTATCGACCCGGAATATGGACGGCCTGAGTTCTGGCATGGTACTCCAGCAGCAAGAACAGGAAGCGGCTCTGCTCCTAAATCTTCACAAAACTCAAAATATTCATGATATCCAAGTCCTCTTGACTGATGATAATTCCAAATATTCCTGAGTGGTTTTCTTGCATACAACGGTCCAATAGATCCCTTCCAATCATATATATTATCTATTCCATCTCCATGCGCTACACACCCTCCGGGGAATCTGACAAATCTTGGCTTTAAATCGGCCAAAATGTTTGCCAAATCATTTCTTAGACCATTCTTCCTTCCCTTGAATGTATTTTGTGGAAAGAGAGATATGAAATCAAGGTCTACTTTACATTCCTTAGGAAATTCTATCTCAAGGGTCGCTCCCGAAGCAGTCTGATTAGAGATGAGAGTCAACTCATACTTTTTCCACTTGTTACCGGATATCTTGATTGTTCCTGTTCCTAACAGATCTCCATCTTTTGACACAAGATTCACTTTTGCCTTAACATTCTTTTGGGAAGCACGTCCATACAGGGAAAAGAGATATTTATCACCTTTTAACAGGGAAATTCCATCAAAACCTCCGTTAGAAAGTTTAGTTTGCCCCGGAATACCCTCTATTGATAAATATGTAGAATTATTTGGATGCAGAGGAGAAACATCAGAGAAGGTCATCGAAAGGGGATTACCAGCTCCATCTTTAAAAGTCCAAGAGTAAGAAGCATCCCACTTATCACGGTTCTTATCTGAAGGTTTGTATTCAAAATCACGATTCTGTATGAGTTCACCATACAAACCTCCATCTGCAGCATAACTTATGTCTTCAAAAAATATCCCTATCAGCTTATCACTTATACTTTTTGGTGAACCGGCCACAGACACATTGGCTTTTAAAGTTTTTAAGTTATGGAATCTTTCTGCATCATCCTTCATTAATTCACCATGTTTTTGGTTCATATCCTCACGATGATCCATATAAGACAACAAGACTTTCAAATCATCTCCTGAAATCTTTCTTATCTCTCCCCTTCTCTCTTTCCCACCTATATTGGCCACAACATATTTTTCATCACCTGAGCCTGCGTTGATATTTTCTACTGACTTATATAACTGTGGAGACCACCGGATAAGATCGGGAGACTGTGCATACCCCAGCGTCTTCATTTTATCGGAGACAAACCATAGGACCTCCCAACCATCTTGCGTGCGACGAAGGTTGGGATTGACCATCTTCTTATAACTTCCCCATGGGCCGAAATCTGAGTTCACGAAATCATATCCTTCTGTGTCTGACATACTCTTTGGTTTGATCGAATGCCATTCTTTTCCTTCCGCGCTCCAAGCAAGTCTCAATCCACTTTTACCTCCTGACTTAGAATACGAAAACAGATAGACAGAATCATTGCTCTCAACTACAGATGCAGAGGAGGTATGAGAATAAAAGGATGTTGCCGACATCATGCCGGCAACGAAAATATATATTAACTTATTCTTCATGTTGTATATATGATTATTTCACAAGAACAAAACCACCTTGCGAAGGGATAGAGACAACAAACTTTTTTCCTTTCTTCAATTCCACATTTTCTTTTACCAATTCTTTTCCCTCCCCATCCTTATAAAGGATTCCCGAGCCAAGGCCAATAATATCAGAAGGGATCGTAATTTCAATGGTTTCCTCAGTAGCATTCACACCGGATAAATACCATTTTCCTTTATGCTCTCTTGCGATAACTACATACTTCCCCGGATATCCGTCAATAAACTTGGTATCATCCCATTTTGTCGGCACAATCTTTAAGAAGTCAAGAGCATCTTTGGGTGCATCTTCAAGATTATTGGGTGCAAGAGCAAAATTCTGAGCTGGACTTTGGAACAATACTGATATTGCAAGCTGGAATGCATCTGAAGTGCGACGATAGTTTCCGCCATTATTTCCTCTATTCATTCTCTTGTTAAGGAAAACTCCTCCATATTCCATAGATCCGACTGAATTGCGTATAAAAGGATGCAGAGTGGCATTTTCGGCTTCCTTATCACAGAAATGCTGCTGGAAGATCAGATTCTCCGATGCTAACACGGCCTCACTTCCGACATAGTTAGGATAGAGCTTTTCCCATCCGCGTGGAAGTGTACAACCATGGAAAATTACCATCAGGCCATGATCGTTCGCATCGCTAAGAATATCTTCATACAATCGCATTGTCTCCTGTTTGTCCCCACCGAAAAAGTCAACCTTTATACCTTTGATACCAATCTTTTGCAGCCATGCCATCTCCTTTTTACGGGTTATGGGATTATCCATGATATTTATCGGACTTTGCTCAATATCATTCCAATAACCGCTGGAACTATACCACATCAATGGAGTAACACCTTTGGTTTTACCATATTCCACCAACTTCTCAATTCCATCCCATCCGATCGACTTATCCCAACCACAGTCGATCAGAGTATACTTATATCCCATTGCAGCTGCAAGATCAATAAACTTCGTTAAGTCTTCCTTATTTATTGAATCATCCTGCCAGAGAATCCAACTCCAGGTTCCTTTGTCAGGTTCATATGAGAATTCTGTATCAAAACGAGGTTCAACTGTATTCCAGGCTGCAGTTGTTTCCACAATTGGAGCAAGTGAATTACCCAGCGTTATGGTTCGCCATGGCGTGGCACCTGGAAGCGCAAAAGCAGGTTCGACTGTGCCATTACCATTATTCTCCTCCGGCATAGGAAACTCTATGGTATAAGTCCCATTACTTTGATCCGACAGGCGGGATCCACAATAATTTCGGTCAACACCTGTCTCACTGATCAAGACCCAGCCATCATTCCCAAGCTTAAAGAGTGCCGGGAATGTAAAACCATGTCCATATTGAGATTTGGTTTCAAGGGGAGCGTCAATTATGTATTCCTCTTCATAACTGGGCTTAGTTCTCTTCCACCCAATCATAGCATCACTTTGTGGCGATAGAAATACTGTAGCATAGTCTGGTAAAGTAAACCCTGTAACTTCATCCATCACTCTTACAGAACCAATTTTCTTTGGTTTACCCAAGACATATCGGAAAGCCACATCATTATCAGAAACCATAAACTCAACACTCATCTTCTCACCTGATGTAGTTTTGAAATCACAGATCATACGGTTAGCCTCATAATTAATTTCTGATTTTTTAATCCTGTCAAGCTTATAGGATTTATTAACCGAGAAATCCTCACGGGCAGTCATAATTAGGTCTTTAGTAAAGTCAGCATAATCCGTAAGAAGGCCTAATGATGAGTTCTTTATCATTTCTATCCCGTTATATTTAACACTATACGTCGGGACACCGTTATTATCTTTTACTGTAACAAATATCTTACCATCCGGGCTTGATACCGATGCTTCGGAGATGCCTTTTCCCGGCTCACCCCATTTCTCTTTGAGACGTTTCATTTCATCTGCGGTAATAGGGATAACCGTACCATGACGTGGATGAAAATCCATTGAGACCTTCTTCTCTACATTTTTGAAATTCTTAAGATCTGTCGTTTCTGTAAAATCATATCCATGTTTGATATAAACATCATACATAAGGATATATTTATCCTCACCGATCAACTTGAATGTCCCTGCCCCTTCAACAGCCTCTTTCGTCTGCTGTTTATATTCCGGATCTTCCGTCCATTTCCCTGATGTAAGATCTTTTGTTGTAGCAACTTTTATCCCATTGCCGTGACCTTCAGTTTTATAGAAAAGATAATATGCACCATCTTTAACAACTATATCACCATCTATACACGACTTTCCATCAGCCGGAACAAAGAAAGGTTTGGGCGTTCCCTCTATATCTGTAAAATCCTTGTTTGCGTACGCATAATAAATAATATCTGGGCCATCTCCATGTTTCATTGACCAATATACAAGCATCTTTTTAGCTTTAGGATCATATATTGATTGAGGTGCCCATACCCTTTTCAAATCTTCCTGTCCCGGATATTTCTTTTGAATATTTATAACCGATGAGGTCCAATTGATGAGATCACATGATTTAAGAAAAGTCATTCCTCGATTGGAATCCCAACCGTTTGCACAAACCATATCCGTAACAACCATGTAAAAACAATTATCCGGACCTCTGTAAATATGAGGATCTCTTACTCCTCCGGTCTCACTTATGTCAACCGAGGAGATTACAGGATGATTGCCATTCAAAGCCTTGAAATTATAACCGTCATCACTTATCGCAAAACGGATAGCTTCCTGGTTTTTCTTATTGTCATTACCAGTAAAATAAGTGAAAAGATATCCGGCATAATCTTTCTCGGTCGGAAGTTTTACTTTGGCGTTAATACTTATGGCAACAAAAATTACTGCCATGAGCGTACAAAAATAACGTCGATTCATGGTACGATAGGTTAGGTTTAAATATTAGTATGTCAAAATTATATTCTCGGGATGTGTATTTATAGTTAAGTGTAATATTTACACTTATTGTGCAAAGATAGGGATTTTTTATAACTTTATCAAGACATATAGAAAATCATTTTAATTAACCATTTACCCGATGAAAATTATTAGGCTTATTATAATTTTCCTATTGAGCGTCACATTTAATATTGCTTTGTCTCAAACAAAAAATATGACAGATATTCTTTTGGATTCATCCATAAATTCGCATAAAATTATTTATTTCGGAAAAAATGATGCACCCTCCAATGATACAGTGTCCAATCTTATCCGAAAATTTTACGAAGATCAGTTTCGGCATTTCCAAGATCCTTTAGCTCCTTATTTTCTGTTTCTGTCGAAAGATTCGAATCTTGCTATGGGAATGGGAGGATGTGTGAGGATGAGAGGTTATTTTGACTGGGGTGGTTCCATCCCTTCCCCGGGTTTCGCCCCCTATCTTATCCCTATGCAAAACAATCCTCTACGGAATAAATATTTTGGAACCACACCAGCCGGAACAGCTCTCTATTTCAGACTCATCGGAACTAATAAACTATTTGGTGAATATCAACTTTATATTGAAGCTAACTTTAATGGATATCAGGCGCGCGATTTTCATCTTAAAAAAGCATATGCAAGAATAAACGATTGGACATTCGGTTACGACAGCTCTACATTCAGCGATCCGACCGCACTCCCTCCGGCTGTGGATGCATCGGGTCCAAATGCAAAAATGAGTGCAACAGCGGTTCTCATACGTTGGCTCCATAACTTGCCCAAAGGCTTCTACATTGCTGCTTCCGTGGAAACTCCTTCCGATCAGATAGAGATTATTCCTGATAAGACTGCAAAAGTCGAGCAATATATTCCTGATGTGGCAGCGTTCCTTCAATGGACATGGCCGGGATCAAATCATATTCGACTTTCCGGTATTCTGCGTTCACTCCCATACCGAAATTTAATTCAGGAAAAAAATCATAATAAAATCGGGTGGGGTACTCAAATCTCCACTGTATTTCATCCTCACCATGCCGTTACGGTGTATGGAATGATGAACGCAGGACACGGGTATGCAAGTCTTGGTGGCGACTGGTTGATGGGTGCCTATGACTTAGTCGAAAATCCACTAAAACCGGGAGATTTATATTCTCCATTATGCTACGGAGGATACATTGCCGGACAGTATAATTTTACACCTTCAATATTTGCATCCGCAACTTTTGGAGGAACTCGATATGCACCCCGATACGCAGTTCAACCCGATGATTATAAACAGGGGCTTTACATTGCAGCTAATGTTTTCTGGTATCTGACTCCAAGAATATCATGCGCAGCTGAATTCAACTTAGGTAGAAGACTGAATTTCAGCGGTCAGTCTGCCTGGGCAAGAAGAGTAGGTGCTTTTGTGTCGTTCTCTTTTTAAAATATATTCTTATGTATGATCCAAATAGTCTCTAATCTATAAATGTAAATGTATGATCCAAATAGTCTCTAATCTATAAATGTAAATGATTGTTATGCCTTTATGCCTTAAAAATTTATTTATTAGCAGCATAAAATAAACTTTTACATAAATTTTTGGTCATTAATGTATACTTCGGAGTAAACATTAAAACAGAATAATTATGAAAAGAATAATAATTTTGATTATAATAGCATTCTCTCTGGCAGGAACTGGAGAAGTATTTGCTGACCATCACAAAAATAACAGAGGTCACTTAGAGCATACCGACAGAAATAGGGATCATCATAGGAATGATAGACCACACCGGCAACATGCCACAAAAGATCATAAGAAAAAACACAATAATTTTGTAAATAGACCGGGTCAGAACATTCGGAAGAATCACCATTCCCCTAATCGAGAACTTGAAAAGATGATTAGATACGCCACTCGTGGAAGCCGAGATGTAAAGGTTTGGAGAATAAATAGCGATACCTTTATTGTAAGATATTATAGAAATGGTCGCCATTATATCCAGAAACTTTACCCATATTCGGGAAGATATGGCGCACCAGGGGTAATAAATATACACTGGTCACCGGAATCATTCTGGACTCCAATACCTTCAATTAATATAAATATTCCTCTCAATTGATGGGTTCAAGCCATAAATTTTCGCCATCATCAATTATTCTAACACTGTAATCGATATAAGTGACTTGAGGAACTTCTCCTAAGAATTCCTCCACATCATAAGATATAATTTTTACCCGAACCGGTGATCTGAAGTAAGTTGATCCAAAGTTATTCTTACTCTCTACATATAATGTGATTATAGGAAGAATCAAAATTCTTCCTATTCCTTTTCTATCAACTATCTCAACTTTCCGAGTAAGAAATTTTATTTGTTGCAATGAAGAAAGATCCAATTGAATAACTTTTTTAGAGTTTCGATATTAGTATTTAGTAGATGTTCAAATTAAGACTCTATGATTTATAATTATTAATATATGTGCTAAATATGAATAGCTATTTAGATTCTAATTTGGTCTTTTGGGACTTCTTGCTTTATCTTCCAATTTTGTTGGTTTGAAATTCTTGTCGATATCAAGTTCCGCAGGTTGAAGCCTTCTGACAGATTTGTGATGAGAGGCAGAAGAATCATCACCTTTCTTCTCTTCAATTGAGTTCTCTTCATTATCAATGGAATCTGCTTTTTCCTTTATATTCAAGCGTCTTTTTGGACCACGATACAATCTTTGAGAATATATTCTGTAATATTCCGTACTATCGAAAGGAAGACTTTTTAAAGAAATGCTATCAATCCAAACAGGGAGAGAGGAAGAATCCTTCAATCTGAATTGTCCCATTATCCTTTTAACTCTTTGACTGGAGTCGGTCTGTAAAGTAATTTCCGAGATTTTTGAATTAGTGGATTGATAGGTTACAGATGAAGTGCCATTTTCATATTCAACTCCGAGTAGAATCTGACCTGATGGCATTGAATTTGTCCGGAGTCTCCATATCAGTCTTTCTCCTGATTCTACTTCTGAAGACTGAATTGCAAAATTAATATCATGGCGACCCGATTTGGAATCAATAAAATAATGACGCGAAAATGGCCAGAGATCATTGGATACTAAATCTGTTTCAGACTTACCGGTGATTTTTTTCTGACGATTAAGAAGTTCTTTGTCTACTTTTGAATAAAGCTGCTGATAGACATCAATATTTTTTCCGTACCATGTAAGTGTCGAATCAAAATCTTTCTTGGATATATGATGCTTGTCAAGTACGAATTGAATTGCTCTGTCACGGATACTATCATTATAATATCCACCGGGATATTGTTGAAAATATATTTCTGCAACTTCCATGTCAGCAATCAATCTTACCATCTCATCCTCATCCAAAACGTTGCCCGGACGCTTATCACATCCTACAAGAATGAGGGAAATGACAAAGACACTTAATATTATTCTCAAATCCGTCATTCCTTATTTTTACCGATTGCTCTGAATGCTAAAGAAGCATCTTTAGAAAAGAATATCAAAAGCATCGCAACTCCAACGCAAATAGAAGCATCAGCGATATTGAAGATATAAGCGAAAAATTCATAATATTTCCCACCTATTACTGGAATCCATTCTGGCCAATAAAAGTCGAAAAACGGGAAATATAACATATCCACTACCCTACCTTCAAACCATCCCGCATAACCTCCTTCTGGAGGAAAAAGAACAGCTATTTCAGGTGGCATCGGGTTGTTGAAAATCTTACCATAAAAGACACAGTCAAAAATATTCCCTGCAGCCCCGGCAGTGATCAATGCAACCGCAATTATGAATCCCCGCCTTATACCCGGAACATTCCTAACCTTGAGGATAAACCATATGAAAAGGATTACGGCTATGATCCTCCCAATTGTAAGAGCAAGTTTACTCCATAATTCAAGACCAAAAGCCATGCCATTGTTCTCTATAAACTTGATATGGAACCATGATGTTATCTCATGATCTTCCCCAAGATAATAATGGGTCTTTATCCATATCTTTAATGTCTGGTCAGCAATTATCACCAGAATGGCGATGATAATGGCAAGCCATCCGGATGAAAGTCCCGATGACTTGCCATTAGATGGAGTCAAATTTTTATCCTCCATATTCAAGTTCATTTTCTTGTTACTTTTGCCAATAACTTTTCTCCGTCAATATCGAGTTCGACAACGTTGTCACCTTCGACCTTGTCTACAATGGCAATATTATCTGCGAGAACCTGAGCAGCAATATAATCTTTATATTGAGCCAGCGCACCTCTTACTGATTCAGAATCAGAAAGCTCGACATTGACTTTATCAGTTATCTCAAAATTTGAGGATTTCCGAATATTCTGAATTCTATTGATCAACTCCCGAGCCATTCCTTCGTTTTTCAACTCCGGAGTGACTGTAACATCGAGTGCTACCGTTATATTTCCTTCGTTACTTACGAGCCATCCGGGCACATCTTCCGGAATAATTTCAACATCTTCTACAGTAACAACTGGAGTTTCGGGTAATTCTTTAAACTCAAATCGGCCTTCCTTCTCTAAAACAGCTATATCCTTCTGAGACATTTCTGTTATTGCCTTTCCAAGAGCTTTCATTATCTTCCCATAACGAGGACCGAGCTTTTTGAAATCTGCTTTAACTTTCTTCACAAGCCCGCTTTCCTCATTATCTACAATCTTAAGCTCCTTTACATTCACCTCATCAAGGATAATATTCTTTATCGCACTAATTTTTTCTCTTTGAGAATCATCAATGACGGGAATCAGCAAAGTCTGAAGAGGCTGTCTCACCTTCAGGTTTACTTTCCTTCGTAATGCAAGCACACTTGATGTGATGCGCTGAGCAAGATCCATTCTATCTTCAAGTTCCTTATCAATTGTTTCTTTTTCTGCCTTGGGAAAATCCGACAGATGAACCGATTCATAATCCTTCCCATCCAAGGTAGGAGCAACCAAGTCAGAATATAGTTTATCAGCATAGAATGGGGCAAACGGAGCCATTAACTGGGCTATGACCTTAAGACAGGTATAGAGTGTCTGATATGCCGAAAGTTTATCCTCATTCATATCTCCTGCCCAGAAACGTTTCCTGTTCAGACGAACGTACCAGTTGCTGAGATTGTCATTCACAAATTCATCAATCGCCCTCGCAGCTTTCGTGGGTTCATAATCATCGAGATCTTTCTCAACTTCCAGGATAAGACTGTTCAACAACGATAGTATCCATCTGTCGATCTCCGGACGATTTTTTAAAGGAACCTGAGTCTCATTTCCGGAAAATCCATCTACATTTGCATATAGAGCAAAGAATTTATAGGTATTATAAAGTGTTGAGAAAAGTTTTCTGCTAACTTCTGCAACACCCTCCTCATCATATTTGAGATTATCCCAGGGTGATGAATTGGAAATCATATACCACCTTACAGGATCACTACCGAAACGCTCAATATTTCCAAATGGATCTATCGCATTCCCGAGTCGCTTAGACATTTTATTTCCATTCTTGTCAAGAACAAGGCCATTTGAAATAACAGCCTTATATGCAACTGAGTCAAAAACCATACCCGCAATTGCATGAAGAGTAAAGAACCATCCTCTTGTTTGATCCACACCCTCAGCAATAAAATCAGCAGGATATACTTCCTTTGTATCGAGTAATTCCTTGTTTTCAAAAGGATAATGGATCTGAGCATATGGCATAGCCCCGGAATCAAACCAAACGTCGATAAGGTCTGTCTCCCGTTTCATGGGTTTGCCCGATGGAGAAACAAGAATAATATCATCCACATAGGGACGATGAATGTCAATTCTGTCATAATTCTCTGCGGTAAAAGACCCGGGAATGAAACCCTTATCAGTAAAGGGATTCGAATTCATAAGCCCGGCATTTACTGCCTCATCTATTTTTTGACAGAGTTCTTCATAAGATCCTATACAATACTCCTCTTTTCCATCTTCTGTACGCCATATAGGAAGAGGCGTACCCCAATAACGACTTCTGGAGAGGTTCCAATCTTGAAGATTTTCAAGCCATTTACCAAATCTACCGGTTCCGGTAGCTGCCGGTTTCCATTTGATAGTATCGTTGAGTTCAATTAACCGTTCGCGTGCTTCCGGAGTACGGATAAACCAACTGTCAAGTGGATAATATATCACAGGCTTATCTGTTCTCCAACAATGAGGATAATTATGCACATGCTTTTCAGTCCGGAACACCTTCCCAGACTGTTTCATATCTATACATAATCTCACGTTAAGGTCCTCAGCCTTGGTAGCAGCCGCTTCATCATATTTTCCTTCCGGTGAGAACTGCGGATCATATGCATTTTTCACATATTCTCCGGCAAATTTCTTATATAGATCAATATTTACACAGGTTTCTACAAACTCCGGTGCAAGTTCATCAATTACATAGAAGCGTCCCTGAAGGTCAACCATCGGACGAGTCTCCCCTTTCTTATTTATCATGAATAGAGAAGGGATATCCGCTGCTTTTGCCACTTTCGCGTCATCGGCTCCAAATGTGGGAGCGATATGCACGATTCCTGTACCATCGTCGGTCGTAACATAATCACCCGGTATAACACGAAAAGCCTGAGACTCCATCTCAACGAAAGAATCTGACCCTACAGTAAACACCTTATTGGGATACTCTTTTGCATAATTCTTTACGTATTCAGCAGAATACTCATTCAATTTCTCCGTCGGCTTTACCCAAGGAAGCAATTGGTTGTAATGCATTCCAACAAGTTCTTCTCCTCGATATCTTCCAACTATTTCATAGGGGATAATCTTATCTCCTGCCTTATATGAATTGAAATCAGCATTTTCCCCCTCTTTCTTGAAATACGAATTTACAAGATCGGAGGCCATAACTACTGTGAGTTTCTCACCATTATATGGATTGAATGTACGAAGAGCAACATATTCAAACTTGGGTCCGACACACAAAGCGGTATTTGATGGCAATGTCCAGGGGGTTGTTGTCCATGCGAGGAAACAAGGGCGTCCCCAACCTGTCATCTCAGGCTTTGGATCTTTAATATCAAAAAGCGCCGTTGCAGTGAGATCCTTTACATCTCTATAACAACCCGGCTGATTTAACTCATGAGAGCTAAGACCAGTACCTGCGGCCGGAGAATACGGCTGAATTGTGTAACCTTTGTAAAGATAACCTTTCTTATACAATTCTTTGAGCAGCCACCACACAGACTCGATATACCTGTTGTCATAGGTGATATAAGGATTCTTCAAATCGACCCAATAACCCATCTTGTGTGTTAGGTCAGTCCATTCCTTTGTATATTTCATCACCTCTTTTCTACAGGCTGAATTGTATTCATCCACAGAAATTTTGGTTCCGATATCCTCTTTTGTAATTCCAAGGGTTTTCTCTACACCCAACTCCACCGGAAGGCCATGAGTATCCCAACCGGCTTTACGTTTCACGTGAAAGCCCTTCATTGTCTTATAGCGACATATGATATCCTTTATAGTACGCGCCATCACATGATGAATACCGGGCATTCCGTTAGCTGAGGGTGGCCCTTCATAAAATACGAAAGTAGGACAACCCTCCCTCTCTTTCATACTGGCCTCAAAAAGATTATTGGCATCCCAAAGCTCCAACATCTCCTTATTGATGTCGGATAGGTTTAATTGGTTGCTATATTCCTTGAAATTCTTACTCATAATCAATTCACTTTATTTTACCCCTTTTACACCTTTAGCTCCCTTTACGCCTCCTCCAAGAGCAAAGATATTGCTGTCGTAAGTAAACGTTTTTCTATCAATTGCACGCTTTCTCTTAAGTGCAAGCTGCACAAGTTTGTCCATTAATTGGTCAAATCTTATTCCAGATGCCTCCCAAAGATAGAAAGAAAGCGAACCGGGAATGGTATTTATTTCGTTGACATATATTTTATTGTCTTTCTCATCAATCATTACATCAATCCGACTTACTCCATGACATGACAGGACTCGGAATGTTTCGCCGGCAAGATGACGTATCTTTTCACTCATCTCTTCCGGAAGGTCAGCCGGGATTCTCTTATCACTTGCTTGCATTCCTGCAGTTGTTTTAGATCCTCCCATATATTTATCTTCATACGAAAGAAAATCGCCTGTCTTTATCGGTTCCTCACAAACAGAAGATTGATGTTCATCGCAATCTCCAAGCACTGAGCAGTTAATTTCTTTTAACTGTTCAATCATATGTTCGACAATTATTCTGTTGGAAAACTTCTCTGCATTGTCTATTTTTTCTATTAACTCACTTCTGTTGGAAGCCTTTCCGATACCTACACTTGACCCAAGATTTGCAGGCTTAACTATCACCGGATATGAAAGCTTTTCTTCAACTTTGGAAATGATTGCATCTCTTTTCGATAGCCATTCCTTATCGGTGAACCAAACATAATCTACTACAGGAATCCCACTTTCTCTGAGGATCATTTTCATGGTTATCTTATCCATTCCATTGGCACTCGAAAGAGTATTACAACCGGCATAAGGTATTCCAATTGTCTCAAGTACACCTTCGAATATTCCATCCTCTCCATTTGTGCCATGAAGAACCGGTACAACCGCGTGAAGTTCCGCAACTATCGGATTTCTTTTGCTGAATAATCCCGTTTGGGCTTTATATAGATTATAATCTCCGTATTCGGGGCGCATGAACACTTCTTCAGCATTATTCACCAACGAATTCATGTCTCGATAATTCCGGATCTCAAGAAGATTGTCTCCTGTATACCATCTCCCCTGTTTGGAAATATATACGGGAATTATGTTGTATTTCTCCTTATCAAATGCATTGATAGCTTGCAACGCAGAAATAACTGAAATTTCATGTTCTACTGAACGTCCACCGAAAAAAACTGCTATATTGGTCTTCATAATCAGATATATATAAGAGGCTGTATGAATTAATTCAACCTTGCCTCCAATACCTTAAGAATTAAATTTTAACAAACCTGAGTCTGAACTGCAAAATTAATGATATATCGCCTATTTAGCAAATAAAAAAGACCGATAACTAAAGAAGTTATCAGTCTTTTTTACTTAAGATGCTGTTCATATTAAAAACATACTATATGAGCAGTTATTTTTGAGGTATTTTGCATTCTCTAAGAGGGAGCATAGCGGGCTATGCGACTGATGTGAGGATGGAAAAATCACCAAAAAGAACAAGTAGATTGTAGGTGAACAGAATACACAGATAATTGTAAATAATAGCGTTTTAAATTGAACGCGTAATAATTGATTTTGAAAATATTATCTTTTGTTATCTACGGCAGACTGTTCAATGGGCAGTCCTTTGATATAGCCTTTAATATATCTATTGAAACCTTCTACTTCTTCAGCGGTTGGAGATATGCTGTTTCCAACATTTCCTCCAAAAACGACTGTATCGAGATAATCAGGAAGTGATCTTTCATCGGCATTATTCACCAGATAAGAAGCAAGAAGTGCCATTCCCCATGCACCACCTTCACCTGCTGTTTCCATTACTGAAATCGGAGAATTAAGTGCAGCGGCCAATATTCTCTGCCCAACTCCTTTTGTTTTGAATAATCCGCCATGGCCCGTGATTCTATCTACCTTAATTTTCTCTTCGTTAAATAGAATATCGTTCCCTATTTTCAACACAGCAACCGACCCACAAAGATGAGCCCTCATGAAATTGGCAAGATTAAATTTATCTGAAACTGAACGGACAAATAAAGGCCTTCCTTCATCAAGACCGGTCACAGGTTCTCCTGAAAAATAATTATATGATAGCAATCCTCCGCAATCTGCATCACCTGTAAGTGCGTGATTGTAAAGCTTTCCATACAAATCATTCATATCTACCTGCATCCCGGTAACTTCCATGAATTCTTTGAAAATATTTACCCATGCATTAAGATCTGATGTGCAATTATTACAGTGAACCATCGCTACCAAGCTTCCATCAGGAGTAGTTACCATATCAATCATCTCATATGGCTTGGACAATTCCTTTTCTACAACTATCATCGAGAATGAGGATGTTCCGGCAGAGACGTTTCCTGTTCTTTGCTTAACGGCATTGGTAGCAACCATACCGGTTCCAGCATCACCTTCCGGAGGACAAACAGGGATCCCCGCTTTTAGATGGCCGGAAATATCAAGTTTTTCAGCACCAGCCTCGGTTAAAGTTCCTCCACTCTCACCAGCCAACAATACTTTGGGGAGAATGTCTTCAAGCTTCCATGAGAATCCCTTTGGAGAAATTAATTGATTAAATTTTTCAACCATTGCGGATGAATAATTCTTAGTTTCAGGATCAATGGGCAACATTCCGGATGCATCTCCTATTCCTAAAACCTTTTCACCGGTCAATTGCCAATGAATGTAGCCGGCAAGTGTAGTAAGATATTCAATCTCATACACATGTTTCTCATTGTTAAGAATTGCTTGATAAAGGTGCGATATGCTCCATCTCAATGGAATATTGTAAACAAACAATTCCGACAATTTTGCAGCTGCCTCTCCGGTGTTAGTATTTCTCCAAGTCCTGAAGGGTACGAGAATTTTGCCATCCTTGTCAAAAGGCATATAGCCATGCATCATCGCACTTACTCCAATTGCTGCAAGATTTTCTATTTCAACACCGTATTTCTCCAATACATTTGCTCTAAGATCACGATAGCAATCCTGAATACCGAACCATATTGCGTCAATACTGTATGTCCACAAATTGTCAACAAGCTGATTCTCCCATTCATGAGCTCCTTGAGCAATCGGGCGATTATGATCATCAATCAATACCGCCTTAATTCGGGTAGAGCCGAGCTCTATTCCGAGCACGGCTTTACCCTCTTTTATTATATCCTTTGCATCCATTCTTAGCAGAGTGAACGGTTAAGCATATAGTAAACTTCGTTCCAACGAAGAGTGTTCTTAAACTCTGGAATTGTGGTGTCTTTATCAATAACAGCCATCTCTATGCCGGCAATTTCTGCATAATCCTCCCAATATTCCTGTGACAACTCATATGAGAAGCAAGAATGGTGAGTACCACCGGCAAGAATCCATGCTCCAGCTCCAACTTCAAAGTCAGGCATCGGCTTCCACAGAGCAGAAGCGACAGGAAGTTTGGGCATCGGTTTTGATTTGATGCATTCTACGTCATTAACTATCAGACGGAAACGATTACCGAGATCAACTACTGTTGCTGTGATTCCATTTCCGGGACGTGAAGTGAATACTAATCGAGCTGTCTGAGCCTTACGTATACCAATTCCGAGGAAATGTACCTCAAGACGAGGTTTTTCCTCTGCAATGAGCGGACATACCTCAAGCATATGAGCTTGAAGAATCGAGCTATCCTTCCCAGCAAAATTCAGGGTGTAATCTTCAAGGAAAGAACAAGCTTTCCCTTCTGACATTACCCATACCGAACGATAAAGGGCTGCTGATTTCCAATCCCCTTCTGCACCAAAGCCATAGCCCTCAGCCATCAATCTCTGTGAAGCGAGTCCAGGAATCTGTGAAAAACCAACAAACTTTTCATCTTCTATATCTGCTGTTCCCAGATCATCAAAGTTTGTGGTAAATCCTTTTGCGCCCGTTTCTTTAAGGATAGCACGGAGTGTCAACTCTGCATGAGCAGCATCCCATACTGACTTATAATCTTCAGATGATTCATCCTCTAACTTGGCTTCATGGGTATATAATTTAAAATACTCTTCTACTAAGGCCTTGATATCTTCTGATTTAATTTTCTTATGGTATTCCATAAGGGTGCTCACCGGACAATAATCAACATGATATCCAAGTCTCTGTTCTGCTTCTACTTTATCACCGTCAGTAACAGCCACGTTATTCATCTGATCGCCGAATCGCAAAATCAGCATATCCTGTGAATCAGCCCAAGCCACTGCTACACGCTCCCATACAGCTATTTTTTTCAGAACCTCTGGATCTGTCCAGTGACCTACTACTACCTTACGACGTATTCGCATGCGAGTACAGATGTGACCAAATTCACGGTCGCCATGTGCACTTTGGTTAAGATTCATGAAATCCATATCTATATCATTCCATGGAATCTCTGCATTAAACTGAGTATGGAAGTGAAGGAGAGGTTTCTTCAAAAGTTGAAGACCGTGTATCCACATTTTTGCAGGAGAGAAAGTATGCATCCATGTAATGATACCCGCACATTTAGGATCATTATTGGCGGCTTTCATAACATCACTCACCTCCTTAGAGGAATTAGCCGTACCTTTATAAACTACTTTTACAGGAAGGATACCGGATTTGTTGAGACCATCCACCATCTCTTTTGAGTGAGAATCAACTTTTACAACTGCATCTCCTCCATAAAGAAGCTGGGCACCAGTTACCCACCAAATTTCATATTGATCAAATAGACTCATGATAAATAATATTATTGATTGATTTTATTAACGTTGACCATAATAAGCATTCGGCCCATGCTTGCGTGAGAAATGTTTCTCAATTAGTAATGGATTCATGGTCAAGGACGGATTAACAAGATAAGCGATATTTGCCATCTTTGCTACCTGCTCCATTACTACTGCATTATGAACAGCTTCATCCGGAGTCTTTCCCCATGAGAACGGCCCGTGATTTTTAACAAGTACTCCGGGGGTGTGAATCGGATTTAATTCCTTGAATCTTTCGATTATCACATTTCCTGTTTCAAGTTCGTAATCACCTTTTACTTCAGCTTCAGTCATATCGCGAGTACAAGGGATTGCCTGATGGAAATAATCGGCGTGCGTAGTTCCAATATTCGGAATATCCATACCGGCCTGAGCCCATGCAGTAGCATAAGTAGAATGGGTATGAACCACTCCACCGATCTCAGGGAATGCTCTATATAATGCCAGATGAGTAGGTGTATCAGAGGACGGTTTCAAGGAGCCTTCCACAACACTCCCCGTTTGTAGATCTACTACTACCATATCATCAGCCTTCATATCATCATAGCTTACTCCACTCGGCTTTATAACAACTAATCCCTTCTCCCTGTCGATTCCTGATACATTTCCCCAGGTAAAAATAACCAATCCATGTTTGACCAGATCAAGGTTAGCTTTATATACTTTCTCTTTAAGTTCCTCCAACATCTTGTATTAGTTTTATGTGTAAAACAAATATTTCCCCTTTTTCCTAACCCTTTTAATTTAATTTAAGCTATAGTAAAATTAAATTAACAATTTCATTATGAATTATTAAACGATATGGTTTAAATTTTATAAAATAATTGATTGTCAATAATTAAATTTCTGAAAATAAAATCATGTCTAATAATCCATCAGTTTACATTGAATGTATATTTGGCGGTCAGATTTTAAAAGATCTTTCGCCATATTTTTTTCGTGGACTATAAATATATAGACGCGCTCCCCTTCTGGAACTCTCTTTATCCACCATGTCGGTAGAAACTATACATTCATTCTCCAGAGCTCTCCTTCTGAAATTTCTCTTGTCAATCTTTTCTCCGAGCAATGTCTCATAAAGCTGTTGCAACTGCGTCAAAGTGAAATGTTGAGGAAGAAGACGGAAAGCCAAAGGTTCAACTCTGAATTTATGCTGAATCTTGACTATAGCCTTATCTATCATTTCATTATGATCCAAAATCAATGAAGGAACCTCATGAATGTCAAACCAGGATGCATTATGAGCCTTTACTGCTTCATGGTTGACATCGGGATAGTTCAGAAGGGCCGAATATGCCACAGAAACCACTCTTTCTCCCGGATCACGGTCTATATTTCCAAATGTGCCTATCTGATGCATATAGACTCCATCGAGCCCGGTCAGATCGCGCAATACTCTTTGAGCTGCTTTATCAACACTTTCTTCTGCTCTTACAAACCCTCCCATTAAAGACCATTCTCCCTTGAATGGTTCAAAATCTCTCTTAACAAGAAGAAGTTGAAGAGATCCTTCGTTTAGAGCAAAGACAATGCAATCAACACTCAGATAAAGTTTTTCATGCGATGAATAATATTGACGTTCAATCGCTGTCATTAGGTGTAAATTTAAGTAGTATGGATGAGCCCCTTTTGGGTCTCATCCATACTCGGAATAATTACCAGAAATACCAATAGAATGCTGCTGTAATACCAAGAATTATCACTGTATTGATGATATCCCAAGTGTTCCAGCTGTTTCGGGTTGCAATGCGCTGATCGGGTGTTGATGTTCCAAATACCAATCCCTGGATTTTTGATTTCTCAGGAGCCTTGGTGCATAGTGATACAACAAATACAACTGCAAGACAGAAGAGAAGCATCCAACCGCAGAAGAAGAGCCAGTTGCAATCATAGAACATGAATTGGAACCAATTATGATCCCCTTCAACTGGATTAAAGTCATACCAGATCTTCGCACTCAGACGTGTAAGACCGATAACCAGACCTGCTATCAAGCCCCACATACCTCCTTCAGCCGAAGTCCGTTTCCAAACAATACCCATTAGGAAGGCGGCTGCTATACCGGGAGCCAGAACTGACTGCACCTCTTGCAAATAATTATATAGCACATCACCCATTGATCGCATCACGGGAATCCAGATAATGCCCAGAAACACAATTACGACGGTAGCAGCCTGACCGATACGGACGAGTTTTTTCGCATCCGTCTTGGGATGGAATCTTTGATAGAAGTCAATTGTGAACAATGCAGAAGATGAGTTGAACAGAGAGGCAAGTGAAGACATAAGTGCCGCCAAAATTCCACACACGATCAAACCTTTTACACCCGCAGGAAGAAGACGGGCTACAAGAGTCGGGAATGCAGCATCAGGAGTTGAGAGATGGAATACCTGACCATTAACTACTATTCCCTGGTTATGTAAGGCAAATGCAATCATACCCGGAATGAGGAAAAGGAATACCGGCAAGAGTTTAAGGTATGCTCCGAATATGGTTCCACGACGTGACTGTTTTTCATCTTTACCAGATAAAACACGCTGAACGATGAACTGATCGGTACACCAATACCAGAATCCAATTACAGCCGAACCGATTAAAGCTCCGAGCCAAGGATACTGCTCATCAGAATTGTCTCTGATAAGATTAGTCATAGTGTCACCATAATCATTTACTGTCACAGCTGAACAGATACGCATCATTTCATCCCAGCCCCCAAGAGCTTTAAGACCGAGAACGAGAATAATTAAAGAACCAAGAAGAAGGATCGGGGTCTGAAGAACTGATGTATATAGAACGGATTTCATACCTCCCAGAACTGTGTAAATTGCTGTGATAACAACAAGTCCGATCGCTGCAATCCAAAAGAAGTCAATTCCCCATAAAGTGTCAATACCGAAAACCTGCTGGAATACAAGACCACCTGCATAAACCGTAACAGCTACTTTAGTCAAGACATAACTGATCAAGGAAATCAATGACAGGATTGTTCTCGAGGTGCCGTTATAACGGCGCTCAAGGAATTCCGGCATGGTATAAACCATTGAACGAGTATAGAAAGGCACGAAAACCCATCCGAGAATCAGGATCATCCAACCCTGTATTTCCCAATGCGCCATTGCCATTCCACTTGATGCACCCGCACCAGCAAGACCAATAAGATGTTCAGATCCAATGTTAGAAGCAAAAATAGATGCACCGATTGCAATCCATGTGGCATCCTTACCTCCCAAGAAGTAATCGGAGGCAGTGTTCTGTTTCTGGCGAGATACCCAGACAATAATCAGAATCAGGGCGAGGGCAAACAAGCCAATCACAACCCAGTCTAATATACCCATAATGTTAAATGTTAGATATAGTTTAAAAAGTTTTGAAAAAATTTTTTACTTAGTAAGGAACTTATAGATGCATGTGCTGGTATAAGTTTCTCCCGGACGAAGCGTTGCTGATGGCCATGACGGTTTGTTAGGAGTATCCGGATATTTCTGCGTCTCAAGGCATAGGCCATGACGTTTGTTATAAACAATTCCCTTCTTACCTTTCACAGTACCATCAAGGAAATTACCCGTATAAAACTGGATACCTGGTTCTGTGGTATATACCTCAAGAACGATTCCGGAACGAGGATCAGTCACTTTGGCGGCTACCTCTGCAAGGCTTCCTTTGGTATCAAGAACCCAGTTATGATCATACCCATTGCCATTTTTTATCTGTATAAAATCAGCGTTGATATCCTTTCCAAGAATTTTCTCCTCCGTAAAATCCATGGGGGTATCCTTTACCGAAACGATCTCACCCGTAGTCATAAATGTACTGTCGACGGGAGTATAATTTGATCCGTTGATCCAGACCAATTCATCCTCTACGCTTTGTTCGGGATCTCCCGACAAATTGAAATATGAATGATTGGTCATGTTGATGATGGTTGGCTTATCTGTGGTAGCGGAATAATCAATACGAATAGCATTGTCAGCCTGAAGTGTATACTTTACCTGAGCCTTTACATTACCCGGGAAATTATTGTCTCCATCCGGAGAATCAATTGAAATAGTAAGAGTGCTGTCTGTAACCTCCTCTATATCGTATATCCTATATTGCCAGCCAAGCGTACCCATATCTGTTCCTCCGTGGAGACAATGACCGAAATTATTCTGAGGTAATTGAATTGTATCACCATCAAGCACAAACCTTCCTTGAGCTATTCTATTTGCATATCTACCTATTGCTGCACCAAAGTCACTGGGATTATTGGACGGCAAATAAGATGCAACACTATCAAATCCCAAAACAACATCTTTGAAATTTCCATCTTTATCAGGAACCATGATAGAGACAATACGCCCTCCATAATTAGTGATGCAAACTTCCATTCCGGATGCATTCTTCAATGTAATCAGAGCAGTAGAGTCTCCATTGATGACTGTTTCGAAATTCTTTGGATCAAGACCTGATTTCGTTAATTCCGCAGATTCTTTCTGCGAACCACACGAGCAAATTCCTGTCAATGCCAGGAATATTGCACAATATCCTAAATGTTTCATGACTGATATGGTTATTTATGGGTGTAAATTTAACACTTATTCAGTAAATCTACTGAAATTACTAATATGTTTTACAACATATTTTTATTATCCAGCTTTCTCTTTTCTATGTCCCCTTCGAATTGTAACTTTGTATTTTAATAGATATTCAAAATTATACCTCTCGGAAACAACGTGAATTTTGAACATCTCAAAACTAAAGATAGTATTTATTTCAGCATAGCTAACATTTGCAAATATAATATTATATCATGAAAATTAACCTAAAAATCTGTATTCTTTCAGTAGCATCAATCTTCTTATTTTCGCCTTTAATTCCGACTTTTGTTGGGATCTCGGCAAAAAAGAACTCTACCACAACTTTGAATAAAGGTAAATTTGAAGCTGGAGAGGGAACTTTCTTATTGAATGGAGAACCATTTGTGGTAAAAGCGGCGGAGTTGCATTATCCTCGTATACCGAAAGAATATTGGGAGCATAGGATAAAAATGAGTAAAGCTTTGGGAATGAACACCATTTGCCTTTACACATTCTGGAATGCTCATGAGCCTAAAGAGGATCAGTTTGACTTTACTGGTCAAAATGATTTGAGGGAATTCATAAAGTTATGCCAGAAAAATGATATGAAAGTTATCCTTAGGCCCGGGCCATATGTATGTGCAGAATGGGAAATGGGTGGACTTCCTTGGTGGTTACTCAAGAAAAAAGATATTAAACTTCGCGAAAATGACCCCTATTTCCTTGAAAGGGTCAATAAATTTCAGAAAGCAGTGGCTGATCAGGTCAGCGACCTTACGATTGCAGATGGTGGGCCGATAATCATGGTGCAGGTTGAAAATGAATATGGGTCATATGGTATCGACAAGCCATACGTATCTAATATCAGGGATATGCTGCGTAAAAACTTCGGACCGGATGTCACTTTATTTCAATGCGATTGGTCGTCAAACTTTGAAAATAATGGTCTCGATGATCTTATCTGGACAATGAATTTCGGTACCGGTGCAAATATTGACGAACAATTTAAACGTCTCAAGGAACTTCGGCCCAACAGTCCGTTAATGTGTTCGGAATTTTGGAGCGGATGGTTTGACAAATGGGGTGCGAATCACGAGACACGTCCTGCAACTGACATGATTGCCGGAATAGATGAAATGCTGTCAAAAGGGATTTCATTCAGCTTATATATGACCCATGGAGGTACAAACTGGGGTCACTGGGCAGGTGCAAATTCTCCCGGTTTTGCTCCCGACGTAACATCTTATGATTACGACGCTCCGATTAACGAGCAAGGCTCCCCTACTCCAAAATATTGGGAATTGAGAAAAGCATTGGAGAAATATACTGACGGAAAACAATCTCCAGTTCCTGCTCCCATAAAAACACGTGAGATTGCAAAATTTAATTTCACTGAGGTCGCTCCTCTTTTTAGCAATCTCCCTGATCCTAAATCCGACCTTATTCTCAAAACCATGGAAGAATATGATCAAGGTTTCGGAAGTATTCTTTATCAGACTTCCTTACCGGAACTGGTAAATGGTGGCATTCTAACTGTTAAAGATGCACACGATTATGCCCAGGTTTTCATAGATGGTAAATTCATTGGTAAACTCGACAGGAGAAACGGTGAGAAACAGATCCCGATTCCAGCATGTAAGAATGGTGCAAAACTGGATATTCTTGTAGAAGCAATGGGTCGTATCAATTTCGGTCGGGCTATCAAGGACTTCAAAGGAATAACCGACAAGGTTAGCATTACCGAGGACAGAAATGGCTATATGTTTACATGTGAACTCAACAATTGGAAGGTATATAATATTGAGGATGAGTATAACACTTATGCTAATTATACTTACGTACCTATTTCTTCTGTCTCTGCTGATGAGTCTGGCCGTATGCCAAGAGGTGCTTACAAAGCTAAATTCTCAATTGATAAACCCGCTGATACTTTTCTCAATTTCGAATCATGGGGTAAAGGCCTTGTTTATGTAAATGGTCATGCATTAGGGAGAATATGGGAGATTGGTCCGCAGCAAACTTTATATGTTCCCGGATGCTGGTTGAAGAAGGGGGAAAACGAGATTATAGTTTTTGATATAATTGGCCCTAAGGAAACGGTATCTTTTGGAACCAAGAATCCGGAACTTGACAAATTGCAAGTTAAAAAACCTCTTATTCACAGAGAACCGGGACAAGAACTTGATTTAACAGGTTCAACTCCTGTATTTTCCGGTACTTTCCCGGCCGGAAATGGTTGGAAAGAGGTTAAATTCCAGAATCCGGCTAAAGGAAGATATGTATGTATTGAAGCTGAAAGCTCAATTGATGGCAAAGAGAAAGCTGCAATTGCAGAACTGTATCTTGTAGACAATGAAGGAGAGAGGTTATCCAGAGAACCTTGGACAGTAGTGTATGCTGATAGTGAGGATGTCGATGGAGTGAATCGTTCTGCTGATAAGACCTTTGACCTACAGGAGTCTACATATTGGTCAACAAAAAGGAAGGTAGCTTATCCTCATTATATAGTTCTTGATCTTGGTGCAGACCATGATCTTACGGCTCTACAATATCTCCCTCGTATGGAGAGTGGCGCTCCTGGAGCCATAAAAGATGTAAAAATATACGTTAGCCAGACTCCGTTTAAATTCTAAATACAAAATACCTTTTGTAGATATTAAGCGTTAAAATTAGGACTGCACCTAAAAGATTTTAATTCCTTTTATGGTGCAGTTTTTTTATATAGTATTCAAGAGTAATACACGATTAAAAGTATAAGCAACCAATATTTAAATTCAAACGACATGAATAAAATTATAACTTTTATATTTTTGATTGCATCTGTAGCCTCTGCAGTTAATGCACAAAATTTTATCGAAACTTTCGACACTAACTCTCTTGGTTGGACAGAATGCCCATTTCAAAGCCGGAGTGGTTCTGCTATAATTGACAACGGAGTTTTGACAATTAAGTCAAAAGGTGATAATAAGACTGCGGGAGCCATTCTTTCCGCAATGAGTGGAATTCCTACTCAAGTCGGAGAAAACACATTTTTTGAAACTCATTGCTATGCACCTATTGACGTGACAAAGCCATTTGAAGTAGAGGCGAATGTCAAGATTGACAAATTGGCAAATGATCGAGTTTGTGGTTTTGTGTTCAACTACAAAGATGGCGGGAATTTCTATTGCTTCAACTTTAATGATGAAATGGTAAATTTTACTCGTTACTATGAAAATCGAATGGTCGGAAATATCATGCAAGGCATAAAATGGACAAAAAAGAAAAAACTTGATCAGGAATGGAAACTAATATATGACGGAGAGGATCTTTATTTCTTTGTAGATGGATTGGAGATCCTTAAAGTAAAATACATGCCTTTGGACTATTCTGGTATCGGGTTCTATACATTCGGCAAACAAACCCTAATCATTAAGGATATCACATTTATTCAAAATTGACAAATGGTTTTGTTTCTATACCTACCATTGTGTGAGAACCGAAACACTCTATCAGTGCGTTCTTCACTTCAGAGGCAATGACGGAGCCCTGGTTTATAGAAAATTTTCCATCAATCTCTATCATAACGTTAAATATCATGTAAGGGCCACTTTTCCTACACCTTATCTTGGAGATACCTTCAACTCCTTTACAATTTAAAATAATATTTGTTGCCTCTTCAACATCTTCTCGCGGCAGAGAAGTATCCATTAATTCATTGAATGCTCTTATAAATAGCCGTAATCCGGTTACAAGTATCAATAATGCTATAAGTAATGATGCAACAGGATCAAGAATTCTCCAATTTTCACCAAGAAAATGAGCACAACCAACCCCTATTAACGTAGCAATAGAGGCCATTGCATCTGCACGATGATGCCACGCACTTGAAATTAATGCAGAACATCGCGTTTTTTTACCGGTAGATTTATAATAATGGAAAAGTGTCTCCTTCGCCCCCATAGCGACTAAAACAGCAATTACCGTCCAGCCATCTGGATGAGGGAGAACTCCACCACGGGCATATAAAGAGATTGCTTCAATCGCATGCTCGGAAATATGATAAGTCACAAATAGAAGCAGACAGGAAATAAGCAATGAGGCGAAAGTCTCAAATTTTCCATATCCATATGAAAATTTACGAGAAGATGGCCGAAAGGATATTCCCACAAATGCGAGCATGATAATGTCTGAACAGACATCACTCAAAGAATGGAATCCGTCTGCCCTCAAAGCATCACTGTGACCATAATATCCAAATGAGAGCTTAAGTAACATAAGTGCGATGTTGACCGCACATCCGATCATCACCGCACGCCTGATTATGCGAGCTTCCCAACCTGCATGAATTGTCATTAACTCCTGTATGGAGTTTCCATGTTCATGTCTATGATCCATTCTTTCTAAAGAATAATAGCCACTCTTCAAGCCTCACCGATAAGATTGGGTTAAACCCTCCTCTCTTATCAACGATTCACTCTAACCGGTACCGGCTGTAGTCTCGGAGAGCCATAACCCCCAAAATTTCCAAGGGCTGATTTAATTGCATCTAAGATTCTACTTTTCATAGTGAATTCATTTGATTGTTTTGATTATTAACCGAACTTTAAACACATTAATAATACAATAGGTTTAATTCTTTGTTAATTTTTTTCAAAAAAATTTTAGAATTCTCAAATACTTTCACTTGACTAAGTAAACATCTAAATCTGCTCTTATTACTTCAAAAATATTAAATCAGTAAAATAAATTGGAGTTGCCTAAATTTAAGCAACTCCAATTTATTTATCAGAATCGTTAAAATGCATTCAGAACAAAAAAGAGCTGAATGTTCAGTTAAGGTATAAATCTACGTCTATGATGGTCTATCTAAGTTCCGGATTGTTACTTAAGGCGTAAAAATGAGTAACCGAATCTTTCAGCTGCCTCTCTTTCAAGTTCCTCCCTGAACTGAGGTGCAGCTATAGAAATCATTAGCTTGGCTCTCTCCGCAAGATTTTTGCCCCGGAGATTGACAGCCCCATATTCAGTGACTACATAATTTGTCTGAAAACGTGTAGTGACAACTCCGGCTCCTGACGTGAGAACCGGTTTTATCTTATTTTCTCCTTTTCCGGTAGTTGCTAACATTGCGAGGAATGAAATTCCTCCCTCACTTTTTGAGGACCCATATACAAAGTCATGTTGCCCCCCTACTCCGGAATAAATCTTCTTACCGATTGAGTCAGCACATACTTGACCGGTAAGGTCAATTTCCAGGCATGAATTAATCGACATTACCTTTGGATTTTGGGCAATGATAAAGGGATCATTTGTCCATGCAACATCCTTAAATATGACATCCTCATTATGATCCAGGAATTTATATAGAGATTTGGAACCGAGGGCAAGCGAAGCAACGGATTTTCCGGGCATCACACGTTTCTGAGAATTATCAATTATTCCTTTTTCCAGCAAAGGTAACACTCCATCGGTCATTGCCTCCGTATGCAAGCCCAGATGCTTGTGGTTCTCGAGGGCCCGTATCACGGCATTGGGTATTCCACCAACCCCGATCTGCAATGTAGCGCCATCAGGAATCAGTTCTGCAATATAATTTCCTATTGCAATTTCTTTCTCTGTAGGAATAGCTGTGGGAACCTCAACCAACTCTTCATCTACCTCTACCGCAGCAGCCAGTTTGGAAATATGAATCGTAGCATCCCCCGGAGTGAAGGGAACATTCGGATTTATTTGTGCTATCACCAGATTAGCACATTCAACGGCGCTTGTGGCAAGATCGGCTGATACTCCAAAACTGACAAACCCATCCTCATCAGGTAGCGAACAATTTATTAGAGCAACATCTACTCGACAGGTGCCATCCCTGAATAATTCTGGCACTTCTCCAAGGAACCTGGGAGTCATAGTCCCGTATCCTTCTGCTATCCAGTTTCTGAATGAATTCGATACAAAGAAAGAGTCTACAAGAAAACTGTCCTTATATTCAGGTTTACACAACGGTGAAGGCCGACGACCTACCGCAAATGCGCAATAAATGGTAACATCCCTAAGTTGATTCCCTCTTTCAGACAAAGCTTCGACCAATACTTCAGGAATTGAAGTGGAACCCTGGATATAGACATGATCCCCACTCTCAATCAATGCTACGGCTTCAGAAGCCGACATGTAGTTGATTTTATTCTGTATCATTAAGATTATCTCTTACCGTGATCTTCATTAAATTTTCTCAGGAAACCATCGAGCTTTTCGAACGTTTCTTCATCCGGAATCATGGATACACATACCCTTACTCCGTCACGCGTACTTCCTGTAGATTGCAATGAAATAGATGCTACACCATAGCGGAGCAGTTCTTTTTGCAATTCATCAGCAGAGAATCCTTCATAACCGGCAGTAAAAAAGAACCCATCTGAAATCGGTCGGTCTCCATCAAGTTCGTAAACGATATGAAAACCATTTTTTAAGAAAATCTCTTTTGCTTTTTCCGCTTTATCTGCATATTCCTTGCAATGACCAACAAAATCGAGTTCACCTTTTACAGCTGCCTCCATCATTGCAGCAAGCGCATATTGAGCAGAATGGGATGTTCCGGAAGAGGAGCAATACAACACACCATAGATATATGCGTCGCCTAAAGCCGGCATCTCATAAAAATTCTGGAAAAAATCATACTTACGCTCATAAACCGACTTGCTCATACAAACCAAGGCTATTCTCTGGCCGGCATAACTGAAAATTTTAGAACCGGATAACAATAATATATAATTATCAGTATAATTAGCCACGGTCGGAACGTACGGAGAGGCATAAGGGGTGCTGATATCAGAACGGAAATCCATTCCGAAATATGCAAGATCCTCCAATACAATGGCATCATATTTCGTAGCAAGCGTTCCTATTATCTCTAATTCCTCTTCGGTTAGATTTGTCCATGCCGGATTATTGGGATTACTGTATATTATTCCGGTCACATTTCCCTCCTTTAGGATACTTTCAAGTTTCGCCTTTAATTTCTCTCCTCTGTATGAGTAAATATCAAAGGCTGCTTCTTTAAGACCCAACACTTTTGCCTGGTGACGTTGAGCAGGAAATCCGGGATTAAGGAATAGCATGGTATCCTTCCCTTTCAATCTCTGACCCAACAAAAGCATCAATGTGAAACTTCCTTGCATAGACCCCACAGTAGGGACTATACATTTATCCGGAATGTCAACATTTAAAAAGGCCTTAACAAAATCGCTTCCGGCTTTTTTCAAAACGGGAATACCCTGAATATTGGGATATTTATTGGCAACCCCGTTCCTCAAAGCTTTTATCTCTGCTTCGACTCCTAAACTCTCCGCTTCCAATCCCGGATTTCCAATTTCCAGGTGAACCATCTTTTCAGAGGCCTCATTCTCAAGTTCATTAGCAAGAGAACAGATCTGTCTTATCGTTGCAGAACCTAAATCTATTATGGACAAACGCTGAATTGCGGCTTCCATAGAATCTAAACTCAGTGGAAACATAGCTTACCTTTTTATTTGTTCTGAAAAGCTCCGTCCTGCTTTAAACGCCCGGATATTACTTTCTACTATTTTTTCTCCTTTTTTCGAAAATAGATTTGCTATTCCTTCCTCAATATCTTTTTCAGGAATATCTATAAATGGAGAGGCAGCTCCTAATAATATCATATTTGAACTTCTTGGCGAACCAAGTTCTTTTGCCATTTTATCCATATCAAAAGCTACAACTCTCGGCAATTGATTCAACTCTGACATTAGGATATCTATCTCAGGATAGTTGTCAATATTGATAAAAGGATTAGTATTCGTTACAAGCCATCCTTCCGGAGATAAATAGGGTAAATATCGAAGGGCCTCCATCGGCTCTAGCGACACGATCATATCGGCCCCTTTGAATGGAATAAGATCTGAATAAATAGGTGATGAACTTATACGGAGATTGGATTGAACATCTCCTCCGCGTTGGCTCATCCCATGAACCTCAGCTTGCTTTAGATATAAATTTGCTTTGAGTGCAGCAGCTCCAAGAATAGTAGCTATTGTCAAGATTCCCTGACCACCTACTCCGGCCAGTACTATATCTGATTTCATTGTATTATAATATAAACTGGTTCATAATTATTTTTTTGCCGATGCATGGCGTCTCGCTGTCTGTATGCATTCCCTTCTGGAAACAATTACCGATAAGCCAGGATAATCTATCTCCTCTTTGAAAAGTTTTACCATCTCCTCATGATTCTTCGGCAATGAATCAATAGTCCTGACATGTCCTTCGGAAGCACCCAAGCCCAGACAAATCTCTTCAATTTTTCCTGTCCCCTGTGAATCCTGACCTCCGGTCATTCCGGTTGTTAGATTATCAGATATTATGACCGTCATATTTGCATTCTCATTTATGGCGTCAAGTAAACCAGTCATTCCGCTGTGGGTAAATGTGGAATCTCCAATGATTGCCACTGCCGGATGCTGTCCGGCATCAGATGCACCCTTAGCCATTGTTATTGAAGCTCCCATATCAACACAAGTGTCAATTGCATTGAAGGGCTTGAGGAATCCAAGAGTATAACAACCTATATCCCCAAATACTTTCGGAGAGTCATAAGATGCCAATACTTCATTTAGAGCACCATACACGTCCCTATGTCCGCAACCTTGACACAAAGCCGGCGGACGTGACACAACAGATTCTGAAATAGATAATTTACCCTCTCCTTCTGACCCGACAACCTCCGGAGCTATCTTACCAAAAGTCTTTTTTACTTCATCGGGAGTAAGTTCACCATCCCTTACAACTTCCCCGGTTAACTTACCATAAATACGCTTACCGACATCAAGAAGGCCTCTTAATTTTTGCTCAATGAAAGGCTGTCCCTCCTCAAGAACCAGAATTGAGTCACATTCATTATACAATTTCTTTATAAGCTTCTTTGGTAAAGGATACTGGCTAACCTTAACAACCGGGAATGGCACCACGCCCCCAAACGCTTCTTTAAGATAGTTATAACCTATTCCACTTGCTACTATTCCTATTTTATGGTTGTTACCATCCTCAAATTTATTAAATGGAGAGCTGTCAGAGCTATCTACAAAACTTTCCAGATCCTTAATGAGCTGTCGATTCCTGATTTTGGACATTGCTGGCATAAGAACCCATTGTTTCGGATTGACGGGATAACTCTTTTCATTCTGATCCATAGGGGTATCATCAGCTTCAACCACTGCTCGAGAATGGCTAAGACGAGTTACAAATCTCAAAAGTACCGGTATCCCGAATTTTTCCGATAATTCAAAACCGTATCTTGCCATATCATACGCTTCCTGCTGATTTGATGGTTCAAGTGCAGGAATCATTGCAAAATCTGCATAGAAACGAGAATCCTGTTCATTCTGAGAAGAATGCATCGAAGGATCATCAGCGGCCACAACAAGCAAACCACCATTTGCTCCTGTCATTGCGGAATTCACGAATGCATCAGCTGCTACATTAAGGCCTACATGTTTCATTGATGTGATTGCCCTCTTTCCGCAAAACGACATACCCAATGCTTCCTCCATTGCAGTCTTTTCATTTGAAGACCAGTGGCTATGAATACTTCGCTCCTTGGTTATAGGATGAAGTTGAATAAATTCCATTATTTCTGTAGAGGGGGTACCGGGATAGGCATAAGCGCCTGAAAGGCCGGCATTCAGGGCTCCTAAAGCAAAAGCTTCATCACCCAGTAATAAATGCTTGGTTTTCATGGTTGGTTATTTCGTAGTAATTAGAATCAGTTCGATCCAAAAACAATTTATCTCAAATCACGGAGTTCTATAGTTTGGATGATTGCAAATATAAGAAGAAATTATTAATTTTACAAAAAATTTTTATACATTATCATGACTCGATTTCTATCAATTCTTATATCCCTCGTTGCTGTCTTAGGGGCATATGGCGCAGAACATGTGAACTGGTCATTTAACCTAACTGGAGATAATACTGCTACCCCGGTTATTGAGATAACAGCCAAAATTGACCGAGGTTATCATCTGTATTCTCTCGACAATCCGGAAGGTGGTGCAGGTGCGTTGGAGATTCATTTTGATTTGACGGGATGCAAGACTGATGGACCTATTAAAGCGGATCGACCATACACGAAAGCTTATAACGACATCTTTGAAACCAACGAGCACTACTATACCGGAACCGTAAAATTTTCACAGAAGCTGATACCAACTGACAAACATTTTACAGCTAAAATTGAGATTCAAGGTCAGGTTTGTGATGATAATGGGTGTTACCAAGTTTTCGATTCTCATACTGTTTCCGGAACCGGAATCGTAAATAATTCCTTGGCCAGCAAAGCAGAGCAAGAGAACAAATCTGTAACTGAAAACACTAAGGAAGTCCAGGATGAAACTAAATTGGAAGAATTAGTAGAAATGACTGATTCACTTCAATCCTCGGAATCTTTCATGATGCCGGCTGCCAACCTTTCAAATGTTCACGCGGATAATTGGTGGAGAAACTGCGAAGCTGAGATCCGGGCCTTCAAGAATGCACCCGAGCAACAGAGCCGAAGTCTGTGGTATATTTTCATAGCAGGATTCATTGGCGGACTAATTGCTTTGGTAACACCTTGTGTGTGGCCAATGATACCGATGACAGTTAGTTTCTTCCTTAAGCAGAATAAATCCCGCCGCAAATCTATTAAGGCAGCCGCTACATATGGAGCATCAATAATCGTTATATATGTTCTTCTTGGTATTCTTGTCACCATCATTTTTGGGGCCTCTGCTCTGAATGAATTAGCCACGAGTGCCGGGTTCAATATAGCCTTCTTTATACTCCTTGTAATTTTTGCCATATCCTTTATGGGAGGATTTGAATTGACACTTCCTTCCTCCTGGAGTAATAAGATGGACTCAAAAGTTGATACCACAACAGGATACTTGAGCATATTTTTTATGGCCTTTACATTGGCGCTTGTTTCATTTTCATGTACAGGTCCAATAATCGGCACTCTCCTTGTGGAGGCAGCTGCTACATCCAATTTCATCTCTCCGGCTATAGGAATGGCAGGCTTCGCAATTGCACTCGCTTTGCCGTTTACGCTATTTGCCATGTTCCCTACACTTTTAAAATCTGTTCCGAAGAGCGGGGGCTGGATGAATACTGTGAAAGTTGTTTTGGGATTTCTTGAATTGGCATTGGCTCTCAAATTCCTTTCTGTCGCTGACCTCGCTTATGGATGGAGAATTCTTGACCGAGAAGTTTTCATTTCACTATGGATAGTGATTTTTGTTCTCCTCGGTGTGTATTTATTAGGTAAAATCACGTTTCCGCATGATTCAAAAGTGGAGAGAATCGGCGTGACTCGGTTCCTGCTGGCTTGTATATCTCTTGCATTTGCGGTGTATATGATTCCCGGTTTGTGGGGAGCTCCCCTCAAAAGCATAAGCGCGTTTGCTCCTCCAATTTCCACACAAGATTTCAACCTTTACGAAGGAAGCGTACATGCACAGGTTAACGATTTTGAAGAGGGAATGAAACTCTCTGAAAAACTTGATAAACCTGTTCTTCTTGACTTCTCCGGATATGGCTGTGTAAATTGCCGTAAAATGGAAGCTGCAGTATGGACGGATCCTGAAGTTAAATCTAAAATTGATAATGATTATATTCTCGTCACACTCATGGTTGACGACAAAACTCCTCTTCCGGAACCTGTCAAAGTCAAGGAAAATGATGGGAAAGAACGAACTTTGCGTACATATGGCGATAAATGGAGCTATTTGCAGCGAACCAAATTTGGAGCCAACGCCCAGCCATATCACGTTATTGTCGATAAAGATGCCTCTCCTCTCGCTCCGGCCTTTGTTTATAAAGAGGACGTACCCGGTTATATCAATTTTCTTGAGACAGGTAAAAAACGTTTTTATTCTAAATAAACCTCCGGTGCTCTGAATTATTCTGAGCAATAAATTTACATTGATTTGAAGGTTATAATTTCGATACTGACCTTAATTTGCGCCATTCCTTTTCAGATGATGGCGCAAACTTATATTGAGTATGTGGATTCTGCTGATTACTATATTAAGCGCGAACGATGGGTAGATGCAGAAAGGGTCACTCTATCCGCTCTTAAGTTGATGCCCGGCAATAAGCTCAATAAGTATCTTTGGTCGAATTTAGGTGATATTCGCTGTAATCTTGAAGATTACAAGGGGTCTTTACAAGCATTTGAGATAGCATTAGCCCAAGATGAAACCAATCCCGACATATTGACCCGTAGGGCTTACACCTACCTCAAGACAGGAGACAGGGTCCATGCTCTTAATGATATAAATAAAGCCCTTGAATCAGACTCCATTCTTGAATGGCCATTAAAAATGAGAGGCCTCATCAATTTTGGGGAAGGAAAATATGAAATGGCTGAAAGAGATTTCAATTCATTGAAAAACCATTTTCCCAATAATCCTGAATCATACAAAAGTTTAGGGAAACTATATGCCATGAGAGGTGACAATGTCGAAGCAGTCAAATTACTAAAGAAATCACTTGAACTCCAGCAAGATGAAGATTCCTGGTTATATCTTATCATGGTAAATATAGAAGCTGATAATATAAAGGAAGCCAAGGAGGATCTTTTTACAGCTTTGAAGAGATATCCAAGATGTGGCAATCTTTATCTTTTACGGGGCGTTATTCACAAGTTGAATTATGAGAATGACGCTGCCCTAATAGATAAAAAAATTGCAACGGAATATGGTGCTGATAAAGAATTAATTGATCGATATTTCCCCAAAATTGGAAATAAATAGCGAGATTTTCGATTAAAGTAACCCTAATTTTTACTAACTTTGTAAAAAATCAGCCTTATTAATTTGAGAATTTGAGATTTTATCAAATTATGTTGATATGCTTTGATCTGAATATAACTCTTTTGAAACGGAATAATTAAGGATACATTCCCTTTCAGACATAATATCAAATCAAACGGTATATTGGCACTCAATTTAGGAGTAGTGTTTTGATGGTATAATTCTTATTTATCCATTTACCCTTTCATCATTTGTAGATTTGGAAAACCTGGCCTTACATATTGAATATCTCTTACTGAGACACGATTGCATTATCGTGCCCGGATTTGGAGCATTCATAAAAGTAATGATGCCGGCAAAATTGGATACCGAGAATGGTAAATGGCATCCAATGACCAGTGAAATTAGATTTAACAGCGCCATCAACAATGATGATGCACTTCTTACAAACTCCTATTCTCGAAAATATTCCCTTTCCTATCAGGAAGCACGTAACCTTCTTGATCGTGAGATATCGGAACTCTCACATCAAATTGATATTGAAGGAGAATCAACACTCGGGAATTTAGGTGTCCTCCGTAAATCCGGAACCAGCATACAATTTTTACCGTTATCCTCCTGTTCCAAATCCAGTTATGAGCTCGGATTTCACCCCATTACTGACCCTGTAGAGATAGGAACAAATGAAAAGATAATTGATAAACCTTCTTTCCTACTTTCAAATTCATCAGAAAATATAGCAAAAAATGAAGACGGGAACAAAAGGGACAATGATAAATATTACCATTTCAAAATTAATAAGATTACAGCAAAACTGGCAGTATCTTTATTATTGCTCCTTGTAGTTGCCTTATCAATCTTCCTTCCAATAGAAAGATCCTCATATGAAGATAGGGCCTCTATACTACCGGTAGATTCCGTAATCCCAACAAAAAATTCAACATACACTTCTTCCGCCCCTACTAATGTCATTGAAAAATTAGATAAAGAAGATAACAACCTTGTATCTGAGAATATCTCTGTCAGCAATCCGGAGCCGGAAACAATAAATGCGAATGAGCTCAGGTATTTTCTTATTGTTGGGACATTCCGTTCCGAAGCTGAAGCCGACCGCTATGTTGAGATTAATTCTAAAGAGGGATACGATCTGGAGATTATTCCATCAAAAACTCTTTATAGAGTTTCAGCCAAGGCCTCATCAGATAAGAATAATTTAATCAAAGAATTAAACTCTACCGAGTTTAGGAATCTCTTTCCGGAAGCTTGGATCTGGAAAAAATAATCAAAAAAGTTGCAATTTTTTTTGATTAAAATTTGCAGGAGTCAAAAAAAGGTTGTAACTTTGCATCGCAATTCGGGAGAACAACGAACTAAAACGAAACCCGAGCCAACAAATGCGAAAATAGCTCAGTTGGTAGAGCACGACCTTGCCAAGG
>CAZCJC010000008.1:0-73124 GCA_964499025.1 uncultured Sangeribacter sp. | reverse complement strand
ACCAATTCAAATCCCAAGAATTTAATCGTTTAATATTATGGAAAAAGAGAAGAAGTCTTATTTCTTCAATGTAATTGAAGCAAATGAGGGTAAAATGACAGAAGTAATGAATTTTAATTTCGGCGGCCATCATGACCTTGCAGCTATGGTCGACAAGGTGAGACAAGCCGGAATAGTGGAAAAGGATAAGCACGCTAAAGAACTGGTGCTGGGAATTCGTCTGCTACACCATGTAATGAAGAAGAACCCGGATAGTGAACTCTTCAAGGCTTTCGCCCCGCAATTCAAGGCCTTCAAAGATGCCTTCAAAGTAAAAGTGGGTTGCAACTGTAAAGAGTAATCACTGATTATTGAAAACAAAACAAGACCGCGCCGGAACTCAATCGGGCGCGGTCTTATTATATAAGTAAGTTTTCAAAATTAGTTTATATTATCACCATAGTAAGTTTAACATTGAAGCTAATGTTATTTTTGTTTTTGAACGTTGTCTTTGTTCCTTTCGCTCAGTTGCATAGCCCGCTATGCTCCTTCCCTCATGAAACAAATCCAATCGCTCAAATTCCAAAAATAACTATTAGCTAATTTTGAAAACTTACTTAATGTGAATATTATTTAACGTATCCCAAAGCGATTTCAAGGGTGGCGCAGGCATCGGTCACGGTATTGAAAGAGTGCGCTCCCGGCGAGTCAAGAAGCGACAGGAAATAACGCATCTGGCCCTCGTAGGTGTCGGGTATTCTCTGAGCCGATTCAAATATCACTCTGTCTCCGCATGTGATTCGGTTTGAGGCTATATCCACCAGCCAGGTCTCATCCTCCCAGACAATCTCCATCGTGCGCCGATAATCCCGCCGAAAATAATTGAGCACAACCGATGCAGCGAAATCAGGATAACACAGGCAATAATTTGCATAATCTATCGAGGGAATATCCAACGAAGAGGATGAACGCAACACAGCCGACGTCTCTTCTGGCATCCCGAACATCCAATACAGATAATCTATCTCATGGATCAAATCAATATGCACTCCGCCTCCCAACTCGGGTATGGCACTGTATACCTTGCGGAAATCCGCGTCCGGACGCCAACCGGGAAGATAGGAGCCGCAATAGACATTGACTTCATTAATCCGTCTCCCGGTATCGACCTCTTTTTTCGTATACAGCATCGCATCGAGAAACCGGAGATTGCAGGCTACGTAGTTCAAAACTTTTGCATCAACCACACTCTGCTTAAGCCTGGATGTTTCGGGGGTGTGCAGAAGAGGTTTTTCAATAAACAGCGGTACTTTCAACCCCAATGCTTTATAAATCGATTCCGCGTGACATGCGGTCGGCGTGGAGATAATCACAAAATCTACGTCTTCCCGCTCTGCCTCCTCGATTGAATAGATATCCCTCACTCCGGGATAGGGAGCGGAATTCTTCGAAGAACGCAAGGCGAGGATATCAACTTCCTCATCTATATTTTTCAGGGCTGCGATGTGTTTTCGGGCAATCGAGCCAAGACCCATCACCAATACCTTCATATAAGTTTAAGTTTGCCGCTGTCGAGAAGATACGCCAGATAATCGTAATCCGACGGCTCGTCAAGATCGAAACAGATATGATCCATAACATACACCATCGACCGGGATGTAACTGCCTTCGGGTTCTCACAATCAAGTGCCTCCCGACGATAAACGTATATCGAAGCATTCATATCATAAACTTTAGGAGCACTCTGTCGGGTGGTATATTTCCCACCGAGCACTACATGGCAGAATCCATCTTTACCCTCTTCAACTTGATTGAAATATGGATTGCGGGCACAAGGATTTACCGAAAATATCGTCAACGCATCCTCCCTCCCTTTAAGATTGTCAACGCATCTCTCTATGTCCTCAAGAGTCCGGATGGGTGATGTCACATCAAGGTCAATGACAAAATCATACCTTTTGCCATAATATTTTTCAGCATAGAGGAGAGCGTCTTTAATAGCGTCGGGCTTGCCACAGGTATCGTTGGCCAAGAAATCGGGGCGTTCATAGTCTGTGGGGACTCCGGCTTCCGCACCGACCCGGCGGATTTCCTCAGAATCTGTGGAAAGAACGATGTCTGCACCATGCTTGCGGGCATAATCCAGAGCAACGGATGCAGTATAGGCAAGTAGTGGGCGTCCGCCGACAGGCTTTATATTCTTCCCCGGAATTCCTTTTGATCCTCCACGGGCACAAATGGTTATTAACGTATTCATAAGTAGTTGCTTTGTGGTCAGAGGAAAAATCTGACTTAAACTTGTGGGATACAAATTTAGTGAAAAATCGGGATTTTTCACTAAATTTGCAAACAGAAACTATTCTTATGGCTCAGGCAGCAATCAACAACAGCGACCGCCTCCGCGAACTGGGCACAGCCCCTATCGGACGGATGCTCATCAAGTATAGCCTTCCCGCAGTGGTCGGAACTGTGGTGAGCGCGGTGTATAACATCATCGACTCAATCGTTATCGGACATGCAATCGATGATCCGAATGTGGTGAGCGGAATCGCTGTCACTTTCCCGGTGATGAACCTTGTCACGGCCCTCGGTATGCTGATCGGAGCCGGAGCCGCAACCAGGGTCAGCATAGTGCTTGGGCAGAACGATCGCCGTATGGCGGAGATTATTCTGGGAAACTGCGTGCAGCTTACGATTATAATTGGACTGCTTTACGTAGGGGTGTTCTCAATATTTCTTGATCCCATCCTCAGGATGTTCGGAGCATCTCCTAATTCACTGCCATATGCACGCGAATTCCTGCAATGGGTGCTTCCTGGCTGTGTGCTCATGAACCTCACATTCTCTTACAATAATGTGATGCGTGCATCCGGGTATCCGGGGAAGGCGATGTACACCAACATGATTGGAGCAGGACTCAATATGATTCTCGCCCCCCTTTTTCTTTTCGGATTCCACTGGGGGATACGTGGGGCGGCAATCGCCACAGACCTCTCGATGCTCGTCACCGCATTCTTTGTGATGAGTCATTTCTTCAACAAGAACAATACCCTGCATTTTGTAAGGGGGACTTTCAAGTTCAACTGGCCGGTGATCAGAGGTGTGCTGTATATAGGTATGGCACCTTTCCTCATCAATGTGGCTGGATCCACAATCAATGCAATCGTCAACAACACCCTGCTTCATTACGGGGGTGACAACGCAATCGCCGCAGTTGTGGTGTTTAACCGTTTCGTCACAATATTTGTATTCGTTATCATAGGAATATGTCAAGGTATGCAGCCTATAATCGGATATAACTATGGGTCTGGACGTTACAACCGATTATTCCGCACATTCTGGATGGCGGCCGGCACAGCAGTGGTCATTTCTTCGTTTGGAAGCATATTCGGAGCCCTCTTCCCGCGACAGGTGGCATCGATGTTCATGCAGGATGAGGATCAGATACTGTGCGCGATCAATTGTCTGCATTACACCACCATTATGTTCTGGCTTGTTGGTTTCCAGATTGTGTCGACGAATTTCTTCCAGGCTCTCGGAATGGCCGGGAAATCTATTTTCTTATCCCTCACCCGACAGGTTATTTTCATGATTCCGTTGCTATTGGTGCTTCCAAACACCTTCGGGCTCAATGGAGTATGGATGTCTTTCCCGATAAGCGACACCCTCGCCACCATTGTCACAGCGCTGCTCTTGCTCGGACTCTTCAGAAAAATCAAAAAGGAGTCAAAGGGAGTAACGGAGACAAAATAAACTCAACTGGAGATATTGTAAAAGCATCCTGCTGACAGCCAGACCCTGCATCAACATTTTTATGGAATGGAATTATAGCCCTGCCATCTCCTGGGCATGAGTCAGCGTGCCGATGCCAGATCAAGAACCGCATCCGCGATGCGCCGGTCGTTTGCGAGGCGGGGTATCTTGCGTTGGCCACCAAGCTTCCCATTTCCCACGGTGTGGAGCCAAAGATCGAAGATTCCCCCCGGGAGACTTATGATCTCGGGAGGATCCAGAAAAATGTCATTGCTTCTTTTGGCATCATAATCGGAATTAAGTTTGCGCAACTCCCTGTCGAGCATAAGCCCGAATTCCGCAATATCGGCAGGAGCCTTGTCCCATTCTATCAGCCATTGGTGTCGCCCACGGTGATTTCCATCGGCAAAGACAGGAGCGGCTGTATAGTTACGGACCGAGGCCCCCGTGAGCTTGCATACCAATGCCATTCCTCGCTCTGCATTCTCCTCCATCAGCTCCTCTCCGAATGCATTTATGAAGCATTTCGTCCGTCCGGCAATCAGAATCTTGACCGGCGAGGTGGAGACAATCCTTACTGTATCGCCCGTATGATAACGCCAAAGGCCATTGCTTGAACTTATCAGTAGCTCATATATCCTGTCATTCTCAATTTCCCACAGAGGAAGCGCTCGGCCGGAGGGATCATCCACCGGTATAAACTCATAGAAAATATCATTATCCAGGGTGAGGAGCATCCCATGCTCATGAGGGTCGTTCTGAACTGCGAAGAAACCTTCCGAAGCATTATAAGTCTCAAGGAAGTGCATCCGTCCGGCATCCGTCAGACGGATATACTCTTCCCTATAGGGCTCAAAAGATATCCCTCCATGGAAAAACACTTCAAGATTGGGCCATATCTCATACAGGGACTCTGCCCGGGCCTGGCTGAGCATCTCTTTTATTACTGTAAGGAACCAGGAGGGCACACCCGATATGTTGGTAACATCCTCCTTAATCGCTTTCTCTACGAGAGCGGGCAATTTTATTCTCCAATCAGGCAATAGAGCTGTCCGCTTATCGGGAACCCTGAAAAAATTCGCGAAAGGACTGATCTTGTTGATCAGCGTAGCACTGAGATCGCCTACATGCACATCATCCACCAGGAGGTCAAGTTCATTGGCAAACGACCCTCCGAGAATCATACCTTTACCCGAAAAAAGACGGCTGTCGGGGTTATGCCGCAGATAATGGGCCACACTGTCAGCGGCTCCTTTGTAATGACACCGGTGAAGTGAATCAGGCGTGACGGGAATATATTTTGATTTCCCTCCGGAAGTGCCCGACGACTGTGCAAAATCTTTACACACTCCGGGCCACAGCACATCCCGCTCTCCACCGACCATACGCATCACATCCCCTCTGATCGACTCATAATCATGAGCCTCAATCCTTTCGGCATAGCTCCGGTAGGGGTCCTTCATCAAAGCTAATTCCCGGAAACCATACTTCCTCCCAACCTCGCAGGAAGCCCCCCGCTTAAGGAGCGAATGAAGCTGCTCCTTCTGCACATCTTCCCCCTTCACGCCCCATGAATCTGTGCGCTTGGCAATCTTTACAAAGTATGGTCTTACCAGAGGAGTTAAATTCATATTCTCAATGATTGCGATAGGGATGGTGTCTTATTGAAGCTGTCTAAACTAATTTACGAAAGTAAAAAAGCGTCTGCAAAATTAATAACATATTATCTTATCTTCAAGTTTTATGAGAATGGATATTTTAAATATGCCGTTTTTTTGATAATTTTGCAGTTCACTAAGAACTTATCATGTCATGCAGTTTCCCAAACGGCTAATCCTTTCTTTTTTCCTGCCGGTAGCACTTCTAATGTCGGTTTTTCCCTCCTATTCACAGATTATAGGTGTGAATAACCAACGGGAATTCACGGATTCGCTTAAAGAGGAACTTGTAAACGCGCCCTATTTCGGATTGTTCAAAGACAACTATTTCACAGTCGGAACTGCTCTTGGGCAAAAGCCGACGCGAGAGAACTCTGATGTAAAATTCCAGATATCGATTGCACAGCGTCTGACCAAGACCACACTACCCGGAAATTCTTTCATATTCCTGATGTATACTCAGAAAACATTCTGGAATGTATTCGAGGAATCTCTACCGATGCGCGACATGAACTTCAATCCCGGTATCGGTTGGTCTTTCCCTTTTTTCTCAAAAGGGAGATATGCCGGTAAAGCCACAATCCTGATCGAGCATGAGAGCAACGGGCGTGACGGAGAAGCATCCCGAAGCTGGAACCGCATCTCTTTCTCCGGGTCGACAATAATCGACAGATGGCTGATGGTGCATGCAAAATTCTGGATCCCCATAATCGACGGCCAGAACAACAAGGATATCTTACGATATGCCGGAATCGCGCAAGGGGGCGTAGCGGTCACAACTCCAGACAAAAAATTTGGCTGGGCACTTACTCTGGTGAAGCGGATGGGATGGAATTTCAATTTCAATACCACCTTTGAATTCAACTGGCGGATTCACAAGAAGTCAAACCAATACATCTTTGTGCAATATTACAATGGCTACGGAGAGAATCTTCTTGACTACAATCAATTTCATTCGCGCTTGCGTGCGGGGATAGTGATAAAGCCAAGATTCTTCTCAGAATTCTAAAAATGAACCCTTTTTAAGTAGTTGATAAAATATCATTTCAAGTGTTTGAATTACCTGAAAATCCTCTCCCCTGGATAATAATCGGAATCGCCTTGATTCTGATTCTGTTCACACTTTATTATCTTCTCGAGCCACTAAGGGCTATCGGACGCCATACCTATGCTATGGCTCAAGATGAGCGCATCTCCCTTCCCAAGGCTTCTGTCATAGTATATTCCTCTGCGGATGAGGAGAACCTTATGGAATTTCTCGACCAGCTATCGTCGCAGGATTATCCCGATTTTGAAGTGATCGTGGTTTGCGACACAAACGCAGAAACCACAAGTGCACTGTCGGATATCTGTGAATCACGCTATTCAAATGTTTATCTCACCTTCATCCCTCCCGGTTCGCATAACTTGAGCCGTAGGAAGCTTGCACTTACCCTCGGAATGAAAGCTGCAAAAGGGGAGGTGGTGGTCACCACTATCTCAAACGCCCGCATTCCATCGGCGACATGGCTCTCAGAAATGCTTATCCCCTTTTCTGACAGAAACACTGATGTGGTCCTCGGCTACTCACATATGAACTTCCGGCAAATGAAAGGAGCCGGGAAATGGTATCGTGAATTCATATCATTGCTGTCGGATGCTCAATGGATCGGATTTGCACTTAATCAACATCCCTATCGTGGAGACGGATTCAATCTCGCGTTCCGTCGCAAACTATTTTTCGACCATAAGGGGTATTCGAAAACAATATATCTTCATTCAGGCGATGATGACCTATTCATAAATGAGATAGCAACTCCTACCAATACCAAGATGGTGCTAAGTCCTGAGACAATCCTCAATGTGAACTGGGGAAGCGCATCCAAAAGGATATGGCGCACACGTAAGGACCAATATGATTTCACATCACACTGGCTCCCCCGCGAACCCTTCATCCGGGCTGGCTTCTCATCGGCAATGCAATGGCTTATTCCCCTGTGCTGCATAGGGGGTGGAATTGTCGGCTGGCCCAGCATATTCCCCGCCATAGCGGCATTTATTCTGGTGATAATCTTTTTCCAATATGAAATCTTCATTTATAGAAAGAGTGCCTCAAAGATGGAAGCGACACGCTTATGGTGGGCCCTTCCCATCTTCTGGCTGCTAAAGCCAATCGGGAATGGCATTTTCCGCATCCGTCATCGCTCAGCCCGTAAAAAGAATTTCACCTGGCAACGAAGCTAACCATTAACCATTAACTATTAACCATTAACCAAATAATGACTCTATATCCAAACCTTATCCTTGACGCGCTGAAGGGCGTAAGATATCCCGGCAATGGGAAAAGTCTTGCCGAAAACAATATGATTGAAGATGATATCCGCATTGACGGGAACAAAGTATCATTCTCCCTGATTTTTGATAAAGCTACGGATCCTTTCATACGTTCGGTTGTGAGGGCTTCGGAAGCTGCGATAGCTTCAGCCATATCACCTGAAGTGGATGCCACTATCTCGGTCAAGACTCGCACACCGGCTCCCGCGCCTAAACCGGCGATTCTGCCGGGCGTGAAGAATATCATCGGAATCAGCTCAGGCAAAGGGGGAGTCGGGAAATCGACAGTGGCCGCGAATCTCGCTGTGGCCTTGGCTGCTAAAGGTTATAAGGTAGGACTCCTCGATGCCGATATCTTCGGACCCTCAATGCCCAAAATGTTCGGCGTGGAGGATGAGCAGATATACATGGTAAGGGAAGAGGGACGTGACTGGATCGAGCCAATAGAGAAATATGGGGTAAAAATGCTCTCAATAGGATTTCTGGTTGACAAGGAGAAAGCCGTGCTTTGGCGCGGAGGAATGGCAAGTAATGCCCTAAAACAACTGATATCCGATGCATGGTGGGGTCAACTCGACTATTTCCTGATAGACATGCCCCCCGGCACAAGCGACATCCACCTCACACTTGTGCAGACACTACCGATCACCGGCGTGGTCGTGGTCAGCACCCCGCAGGAAGTGGCCCTTGCAGATGCCCGTAAGGGAATCGCCATGTTTACAGGGGATGCTGTAAAGGTGCCTATTCTGGGACTGGTGGAAAATATGGCATGGTTCACTCCGGCAGCCCATCCTGAAGAGAAATACTATATTTTTGGCGAAGGTGGAGCCGTGAAACTGGCTGAAAAGATGGGAGTAAAGCTGTTGGCAAGGATTCCATTGGTGATGGATATCAGAAGTCATGCCGATGATGGGGCCCCGGTCGCGCTGGAGCTTGAAAAGGATCCCGCTTCCGCAAACCCTGAAGCCAAAGCATTCGGACTCCTGGCCGACAACGTGGTGAGGGCTGTGGATGAAAGAAATGCCATGCTTCCTCCGACACGAAAAGTTGAAATGAATTCATAGAGTCGGGTTAAGTAACTGTTCATATCGTATGTGAACTGAATCCATAGATTATTATAAACAGTAGCGTTTTAATGTGAACATCTACCTATAAATTTTTCACACCACTGCATAAATGGGCAAGAACAAGCTTAAAAAATTCGCAGAGATGAAAGAATTCTCCTGCGCATTGGAATATCCCAGGGAGGAATTGATCAAGAATGGATTCCCACACAAGGGTAAATGGAATGATGCCATTTTCCACAGGGACTCCCCCATCACTGTGGAATTAGGCTGCGGAAAAGGGGAATACACCGTGGGATTGGCCCGTAATAATGCCCAAAGAAACTATATAGGTGTAGATATAAAGGGTGCAAGAATGTGGCGCGGTGCGAAAACCGTTGAGGAGGAGGGGATTCCAAATGCAGCTTTTCTCCGCGCAGAGATAGAAAATATCAATCATTTCTTCATCCCCGGAGAGGTGGATGAGATTTGGATCACCTTCCCCGACCCTCAGATGCAGAAAGTAAGGAAAAGACTCTCATCTACGCGTTTCTTACAACTTTACCGGAATATCTTAAAGCCGGGAGGGATAATAAATTTAAAAACGGATTCCCCTTTCTTATATGAATATACACGCCGGCTTGTAGAGCTGAACGGTTTCGAAGTCATCACGAACACCGACGACCTTTACGGCTCTGGACTCGCAGATCCTGTTTCCTCCATCAAAACTTTCTATGAGCAGCAATGGCTCTCGCGAGGCAAAAAGATTAAGCTTCTCTCTTTCCATCTTCCTGCTGAGGGTGAACTCAAGGAACCGCAAGCTGACGACATTCCTCATGATGATTATCATGCCATGGCGAGACATAGCGTGATGCCGCAGACAGAGGGGGGTGTGAGAAAGAGCTTGTAAGGGACATCGACCTCCGGAATCAGGAACCGACACTCAGGGTAGCTACCTTTGTGGTGGCCGGAGTGCGTACCCTGAGAATCACTATTCTTTCTCCGGAAATCTCCGGTGTCTGATGGGTGGTAGTCCCTGGAGATGAACGGTGTAGAATCACACCTGACGGATTATAAATCTCAACTTCCAGCATATCGGATTGCGAACTGAGAAGGAAGCGTTTGCCTTGACGCTCGATCCTGACATCCTCTGTCTGAGTTTTAATCTCGTCGACAGCACTCGCGGAAAGTATGATGAAATCTTTCCATCCTTCGCTATTCCTCCATATCTCCTCTTCACCCATGAGCACTTTCAGGGTGATTTTCGACACATCAAGGCCCGCAAACGCATCCGGATCCAAGGCAGGGGGGGTTGACTTACATGCCACTACGTCAACACAAGCCAGTGACTCTGCATTCCTGAATGCATCCCTCCTGATTTCACGAACCTCCTTACCCAATTTCACCGTGTCGCAGTTTAGCGAGGCACACGCTCCAGACTCTATCACTTCGGAAGCAAGCCTTAATTTCCCAATTTTACTGCCACTCCCGGCGAGCATCAACTCGGGCGAATTCTTGAATATTCCGGTTATTCCGGAGAGCATCCTATTTCCATAAAATGCTCCTTCACCTACCGACACACCGTTATTCAATATCACCTCCTCCAAGAATGGCAAAGATGAGAAAGCAAATGGCGCTATGCGCGTCACACTCGAAAGATTCAGACGCTCAACCGACGAATTCATGAATGCTTTCTCCCCTATTGAGGTCACACTCGAAGGAAGGAGAACATTTTTCAACGATGCGCACCCATAATAACAGTGATCAGGGATTTCAGACACGCCGGTGGCCGACAAATCAGCCTCTTTCAGGTTGACACACCGGTAGAAGGCATGATCTCCTATCTCCCGCAAAGAAGCAGGGAAAGTGACATGTTCAACAGCCGACTCAGCAAATGCACCCTCCCCTATCCTCTGCAATGTGGAGGGCAGGATCACCCTCTTTACCCGGCTTCCCAAAAGAGCATAAGGAGGGATCGATGCTCCGTCGCTGAATACGGAGCCGGAATACTTCCCATCTGAAGGATGGGCCGGCAATACTATCAAATCTCGGAGATCGAGCACCTCCACACGTGGAGAGAGCGATTTAAGTTCCATTAGTTCCGATGCCCGAACCTCTCCCTTGAGTACCAGCTCTTTGTAGGATCCGTCTGAGATATCCTTTATTAGTGAATAAAGGCCACCCGGAGAAACAGACTCCCCGGATGATTCCAAAGTAAAGTGCATGGCGACAGCCATCACTGTGATATATGCTATTACTCGACTTTTCAATTTACAACCAATATTTTTCCTACATTAGAAAAGGAGCTGCCATCTGAAGTGCCGGATGACATTATGTAATACACCCCGGACGGGACACGCTTGGAGTTGAGGTTGGTGACATCCCAACGAATCTCTCCTCCGGGAGCAAATCCAACTTCCTTGATCAGATTCCCTCCTCCATCCACAATCTTGACTAAAGCGTTATCTTCCAATCCTGTTATCGTGACATATCCGTAATAATCCGGTCTGACAGGGTTGGGATATGCCACAACGCTACTCTTGGCATCTCCTCCCGAAGCTGTGGAAAGATATAATTCCGCCAGCCCCTTGTTGGTAGACATCATTATCGAATTATTCTCAGGATTATAGCAAACTGCATAGAGAGTGTTATCGGGGATAGGAGAGTTATCGGTATTGTATGAAGCTATCACCTCCTGCCCGTTGTTTGAGGTGCAGACCAATCCTCCGCCGCCGGTGCCAAACCACTTGCGTCCGAGATTATCCTCAGCAATACTGTTGACACAAGCCCCATCGAGAAGATAATCGGCAAATCCGGTGCCGTCATTTCGCGCGACAAGTACCCGGTAGACTTTTGAGGGATCCTTCATTATCTCAGCCGGCTTGAAGTAGAATACACCTTTATCCATGCCACACCATACCCACCCGGTGGAAGGATCCTCAAATATACATTTCACATAATCAAACGAAACCGGAGAGCCCTCCTGATCTGAGAACTTCCTGAAGACGACACTTTCATCATCACCGCTGTTATCGGGAGTTCCCTTATGGTCGAGAAGCAGAAACTCACGCTCATAATTTCCATTGTAATAGAGCAGCATATTTCTGTTGGCGGAGTAAGTCAGGGGCACTAATTTGGATTTTGCACCCGGAGCGACTCCTGTTATATTCATCTTTCTGAACGGCCTGAACGAAGCGGCATCCTTTGTGGCATTCCTGTCTTCCGGTGTCCAATACCAGAACTGCAATGAAGGTTGATTCCTCTCGTTGAGATCATAATCATACCAGGCCGTCCACATATTGCCATTCTTATCGAAAGCGGGTGCGGAAAACCGACATATCTCAAAACTTGCTTTCTTCTGTACGGGGATGAAATTAGCTAAACCTTCCGCAGAATCCCCTTCACTTCCAAACCTCAGTGAGTTTTCAGGATTCTCCAGATCAAGACGCATCATCCCGTGTGAAAAGGAACCCGAATAAATGTGATTGACGTTCTGTGGATCTATACTTATGCCATCAGGATTCCAGGTCTCAAAAGCAGGATTTTCACCTATGGTGTAGATTGTAGATACAGGAGTCCACGTCAAACCTTTATATGCAGATATGAGATCGGGAGTCGGCACATTGAACCCACTGAAATCTCCATTTATTCCATGATTTCTGACCAACATTCCTTTCCGGGCATGAGGCACTATTGCCGTGCATTTGAATGCAGTCGATGCATTAGGAAATATGTGATCGGCCAGCAAAGTCCACTTGCCGGAGGATTGGCGCGCCATCTTTATCCCGTCTCTTTGCTCATTCAGCACAAAATCACGCCCATTCCAGGAAGAACCTGTCTCTTCATTTCCAAATTTATCCACGACAGTTCGAGAAAAATCAGGAGAATATATCCTATATTCATTTTTACCTGAAACCACGATACTATCTTTACCCGGCTCAACACCGTTGATCCATCCCTGTTCCACAACCAATGTCCGGTAATTGTCTCCCTCTTTGATCACAGCCTGCAACTCAGCATTGGCATCATATTTTTGCCATACCCATAACCCGTCGCCGAAAGGAATTATACGGTGCACGAAAAAGAAACCGGGGAAATCCACACCATTATTGAATTCGCGATCCCCCTTATTAAATCTTAACAGATTCTCTGGAGTGCCGACAATTACATCATCGCCTAATTTTCCTACGCTCTCAACCTTATGATGGAAATTACACACATAATCGACTTCTCCCTTCTCATCGTCAAGGACTACATATCCGAAATCGGTAGCCACCCATATTTCATTATCCTTGGGGTAGAAAGTAAAGCCATTTATCCCTTTATCATATTCAGAACCGGCCAATTTCAGACCGGGGATATTCACACGATTCCCATTATCGTAGATGAGATCAATGTTTCCTGTGTCATATCCTATCGCCAGATAACCCTTATCCTTGTTATATTCACAACACACTACGATATTATCCGACAGCAGATTCTGACGATTCAGGGCCATAATCTCCTCATCCTCCTTGGAATATCTGTAAAGCATACCGTATTTAAGCTTTGTGTCGATCACATCGCTCCAGTGCATCTGAGCCAAACTCAGGATGTATACATTATCTTTGGTATCTATGAGCCTGTCGATATTTCCGTCGTAGGTAGGATGAAGCCTCCATTGCTCCCCATAGGAGAAAATGGAACAAAGCGCCACCACCAATATAAATATATTTCCTCTCAAATTCATCCTTGCTTAATTTTGAAAAACACTCATTTGCCGAGCAAATATCCGGCCAATTTTTTTACAGCCCTTCCACGATGGGAAATAGCATTTTTAGCTTCAGGAGCCATCTCCGCGAAACAGAGGCCGGTTTCGTCTGCAATAAAAATCGGATCATAACCGAATCCACCGGAGCCATGCGCCTCCCTTGCTATGGTGCCATCAACACGGCCCTCGAAGATATTCTCTTCTTCACCCTCTATGAGGGCGATGACTGTAGCGAAGAAAGCTTTCCTGTTATCTTCCTCTTCCATTACCGACAGAAGTTTCCTCACATTGTCAGCGGGTGAGCAATGTTCTCCCGCATAGCGGGCGCTATACACTCCGGGAGCCCCGTCCAAAGCATCTACCATCAGGCCGGTGTCATCCGCAAAACAATCATATCCGTATTTCTCTTTTACCCAGCGGGCCTTGATAAGGGCATTCCCCTCAAGTGTATCCGCTGTCTCCGGGATATCATCATGGCATCCTATATCTGCCAATGATACGATCTCTACTTTATCTCCGAGTATGGCTCTCACCTCCTCAAGCTTATGGGCATTGTTGGTGGCAAAAACCAACTTACTTTTCTCCTTGTTTTCCATTTCAGTCACAATACGTAAAGATATAACGTTGGCTTACCTCTCCTTATTATCATTACTTTTAAGCCAAACTACTCAGAAAACTGAAAACTTTTGATTAATTTTGCATTTCAGACATTTTTCGGCCGAATCAAGGGCGAAAAAGGATGGCAATAAATTTAATATGGATTACAATCATAAAGAAATTGAAAGCCGCTGGCAAGAATACTGGCGCGACAAGGAGATATACAAAACAGTTGAGGATCCTTCAAGAAAGAAATTCTATGTTCTTGACATGTTCCCCTACCCTTCAGGCGCAGGTCTCCATGTAGGTCATCCCTTAGGTTATATAGCAAGCGACATATATTCGAGATTCAAACGTCAGAACGGCTTCAATGTGCTGCACCCAATGGGTTATGACGCATATGGCCTCCCTGCAGAGCAATATGCGATTCAAACCGGGCAGCATCCTGAAAAGACCACTACGGAGAACATCGCCCGATATCGCTCCCAACTCGACAAAATCGGCTTCTCGTTCGACTGGAGCCGGGAAATACGCACATGCGATCCTGAATATTACAAATGGACTCAGTGGGCGTTCATGCAAATGTTCAATTCATATTACGACCTTGATCTGGGTAAAGCTCAGCCCATCGATAAACTTATCGGGCATTTCAGCCTTCACGGATCGGAGGGAATCAATCCTGCGGCCTCCAAAGAATTGAAATTCACAGCCCAAGAGTGGAACGCACTCTCCGAGAAGGAGCAGCGCGAACGGCTCATGAACTACCGTATCGCCTATCAGGGAGAAACAATGGTGAACTGGTGTCCGGAACTGGGCACTGTCCTTGCAAATGATGAGGTAAGCGAGGGTTTGAGTGTCAGAGGCGGTTTTCCCGTTGAGCAGAAACTGATGAATCAGTGGTGTCTCCGCGTTTCGGCTTATGCTCCCAGACTTCTTGAGGATCTTGACACTCTTGCTTGGTCGGATTCATTAAAGGAGACTCAGCGCAACTGGATCGGCCGTTCGGAGGGAGCCGAGATGCGTTTCCCCGTGGCCGGGAAAGATATTGAGCTTGAGATCTTCACTACGCGAGCAGACACGATTTTCGGAGTTACATTCATGGTGCTTGCTCCGGAATCCAAGTATGTTTCCCTCCTGACCACTCCCGAACGTAAAGAGGAAGTGGAGAAATATCTCGATGAGGTAAAACATAAAACAGAACGCGAACGCCAGATAGAGAAAAAAGTATCAGGTGTTTTCACAGGGAGCTACGCCATAAATCCCCTTACCGGGAAAGAGATTCCCGTCTTTGTCAGCGACTATGTGCTGGCCGGATACGGAACCGGAGCCATAATGGCCGTACCCGCACACGATTCCAGAGATTATGCTTTCGCCCGTCACTTCTCACTCCCCATCATTCCCCTTATCGAAGGAGCTGACGTATCGGAACAGAGTTTCGATGCAAAGGAGGGAAAAATGATAAATTCGTGCGGTCCTAAACTGGATCTTAACGGCCTTGAGGTGAAGGATGCAATTGCCAAGACCAAGAAATTCATCGAAGAAGAGGGGCTTGGTAAAGTCAAGGTGAATTATCGTCTCAGAGATGCCATATTCTCACGCCAGAGATATTGGGGAGAACCGTTCCCGGTATACTACAAGGATAGAATTGCATATCTGATGGATGAGAAAGATCTCCCACTTCATCTTCCCCCAGTTTCAAGCTATCTTCCAACAGAGGATGGGCAACCCCCTCTTGGAAGAGCTGAAAACTGGAAGACACGTGATGGATACCCTATCGAACTCTGCACCATGCCGGGATTCGCAGGGTCGTCGGCCTATTATCTAAGGTACATGGATCCGCATAATGACAAGGCTCTCGTAAGCAAAGAGGCCGACCAATATTGGAGAAATGTCGACCTGTATGTGGGCGGAGCTGAACATGCCACCGGACACCTGATATATTCACGGTTCTGGAATAAATTCCTCTATGACCTCGGATTGGTGGTGGAACCCGAGCCCTTTAAGAAACTTGTGAACCAAGGCATGATTCAGGGACGTACCAATTTCGTGTACAGAATCAAGAACACCAATACATTCGTCAGCCACGGGCTGAGGAAAGAATATGATACCACCCCTATCCGTGTGGATGTCAATATCGTTTCCAACGACCTACTCGACACCGAGGCCTTCAAGGCCTGGCGACCTGACTATAAAGATGCCGAGTTCATCCTTGAAGATGGTAAATATGTATGCGGTTGGGCCGTGGAGAAAATGTCTAAGTCAATGTTCAATGTTGTCAATCCTGATGACATAGTGGAGAGATACGGTGCCGACACACTCCGCCTTTACGAAATGTTCCTTGGTCCGGTCGAGCAGTCCAAACCATGGGATACTAACGGCATCGATGGAGTCAACCGATTCCTGAAAAAACTGTGGGGCCTCTTTGAAAAAGCCGACCTTGACTCAGATAAAGAGCTAACCAAAGAGGAGAAGAAGGCTGTCCATAAGCTAATAAAGAAAATTACTGAGGATATCGAGAATTTCTCCTTCAACACTTCAGTGGCGGCATTCATGATAGCCGTCAATGAACTTACCTCTCTTCAATCAACCAATCGCAAAGCGATGGATGCCATTACGCGTCTGATCGCACCATTCGCGCCCCATATAGCGGAGGAATTCTGGCACCGTCTTGGCAATCAAGGCAGTGTGGTCGATGCAGAATGGCCCGTCTACGATGAAAGTGCCTTGAAAGAGGATTCGGTCAAATATCCGGTCAGCTTCAATGGAAAGACACGTTTCATGGTCGAGGCTCCGGCTGATGCTCCGAAAGAGGAGGTGGAGAAGATCGCTCTCGCGGATCCGGCCGCAGAGAAATGGCTTGCCGGGAAAACGCCCCGTAAGATTATCGTCGTTCCCGGCAAGATCGTAAATATAGTTGTATAAGAATTTAATTATATCCGAAATTATAAGTCTTATAAATCTTATAAGTCTTATAATTGTTATTGGGCAAATCTAAATCTTATAATTTTAATAAGTAGTTTAATCAGTTTTCTCATGAAATTGAAATATATAGTGCTGGGATTCCTGGGAGTCGCCTCTGCCATTCTTTCTCTTTCGGCCTTAGGCAAAGGATACACCGTGAAAGCGCTCAGCCCCAAACCCGACTGGATCAAGGATGCCGTAATATATGAAGCTAATCTCAGGCAGGGTACAGCAACACGCGACCTTAAAGGACTCCAGAGGGAACTCCCCCGCCTTCGCGATCTCGGGGTGGATATCATATGGCTCATGCCGATTCATCCCATAAGCGAGAAAAATCGTAAAGGTTCTCTCGGCTCATACTACGCGGTGAAAGATTACAAGGCTGTCAATCCTGAATTCGGAACTATGGAAGACCTGCAGGAGTTTGTCAGGACAGCACACTCTCATGGCATGAAAGTGATTCTTGATGAGGTCTGTAACCACACCGGTTGTGACAACCCCTGGGTCACTGAACATCCCGAGTATTATGCCCGCAATGAGAAGGGTGAGATGTTCGGCCCCTTTGACTGGACCGATACCTATAAACTCGATTATTCAAATCCCGCAACTCGCGAGGCCATGGCAGATGCCCTTGAATTCTGGATCCGGGAAGCTGATATTGATGGCTACAGATGTGATGTGGCCGGAGAGGTCCCTACCAGTTTCTGGGAGGAAGTCCGCCCGCGCCTGCAGGCTATAAAGCCGGTCTTCATGCTTGCCGAGGCTTCCAAGCCGGAACTTCTGAATAAAGCGTTCGATGCAGATTACGCATGGCCCATGAAGGATGTGTTCAACGCAATTGCTGCCACTAAGGGGGTAAATGCGTATGCAAAGGAGCATAAACAGGATCTTCCCAAGATGACAGCAAAAGATATTCCGGCCCTGCTTGAAAAGCAACAGAAGGAGTATCCCGCCGGAGCAATCCACATGAACATGGTCACCAACCATGATCTCAATTCATGGGAGGGAACCGAATTCGACCGATTCGGCCCGGCAACCGGCGCTTTCGCCGTGTTAAGTTATACATTACCGGGTATGCCTATGTTATACACCGGCCAGGAGACAGGTTTCGACCATGCTTTTGAATTCTTCGAGACAGATTCCATCCAGCCCCGAACCGAAGCCAACGAATTCACCGCATTCTATGAACTGCTCAATACACTGAAGCACAAAAACCGAGCCCTTGACTCAACACAACCTCCATATACTACCAACTTCATTGACTGCACCGATCCTGACGTGCTGACCTTTACCCGCCAGACGGGAAGCCATAAGGCAGTGGTAATGGCCAATCTCTCCGATCGCCACGCGAAGATCCATTTTTTGCGTCGCGAACCCTATCTGGTTGGTCTGACCGACCTATTCTCAGGAGCTCCCGCCGAGCTTCCAAAGTTCCTCGCTCCCTGGCAATACGTAGTGTTCACAACCCCGTATTGACACTCTTTCATTTCTCTCCTGAGCTCTGAAGAAATATTATTAATTAAGGCTACGGAGCGAAAAATCATATATACTAAACATTCAATATATACGTTCACTAAGTAGGATCAACTTATCTTCTAATTAACCGCTTACTATGATTTCAGTCTGTATGGCCACATATAACGGGGAAAAATACCTCAGGCAACAGATCGACTCTATTCTTCCGCAGCTCCAATTGAATGATGAGTTGATTATATCCGATGACGGTTCGACCGACACAACTCTGAATATCATTGAAAGTTACGACTCTCCCAACATAAAACTATATAGAAATAATTTTCACAACCATATTCTCAATTTTGAGTTTCTTCTCTCCGTTGCATCGGGCGACTACATATTCCTTTCAGATCAGGATGATGTATGGTTCCCGAACAAAATATCGATTATGATGGCTGCATTGAAAGACTGCGATCTTGTTTGCAGCGATTGTGTCGTGACCGACGGCGACCTGAAACCTGACGGGAGATTGTTCATGACCGACAGCCCCGAAAATATTTCAGGTTTCATAAAAAACCTGTGGCATAATCATTATCTGGGATGCTGCATGGCTTTCCGACGCCGTATAAGGGATATCGCACTCCCCTTTCCCAAAGGGCTAATCACCCACGACACATGGCTGGGACTTGTGGCGGAAATGTATGGAAAACCTATCTTTATAAAGGATAAACTCATATATTTTCGACGACATGGAGAGAATCAGTCGAGCACTCTTTGCCAGAGCCGTCTGTCATGGAAAGAGAAGATAGGATATCGCATAGTTCTTTTATCAGGGATACTGAAACGGCTTAATCTGCTGATACGAAAGAATAACCCTTCGACCAAACTCTCTTCAACCAATTGATCCGGCACTTTTTGCTATCAATTTTATTAACGTAAAAATTCAATCTAATATAAAAAAATGTCTGTTTTCAAAGATAAAGTATTGCTAATCACCGGAGGCACCGGTTCTTTCGGGAATGCGATACTGCGTAGATTCTTGGATTCCGATATCAAAGAAATCCGAATTTTTTCAAGAGATGAAAAAAAACAGGATGATATGCGACATAGCTTTCAGAATCCAAAAATCAAATACTTCATCGGGGATGTAAGAAACAAGCAATCGGTCGACATAGCGATGCGCGGTGTGGATTATGTTTTCTCCGCTGCGGCCCTCAAGCAGGTGCCATCATGCGAATTTTTTCCGATGGAGGCAACACGCACAAATGTCCTGGGCACAGAAAATGTCCTCCTTTCTGCAATAGAACATGGAGTCAAGAAGGTGGTGGTCCTTTCTACCGATAAAGCGGCCTACCCTATTAACGCTATGGGGATTTCCAAGGCTCTGATGGAGAAAGTTGCAATCGCTAAAGGTAGGGAATTAGGAGAAAACGCGGAGACAACAATATGCTGCACAAGATACGGAAACGTCATGGCAAGCCGTGGCTCTGTAATTCCACTTTGGGTTTCTCAACTGATAAGCGGGAATCCTATCACCATTACTGACCCCAGGATGACACGCTTCATGATGACCCTTGACGATGCAGTCGATCTGGTTATATATGCCTTTACACACGGCCATAACGGGGACCTTTTCGTGCAGAAAGCTCCTGCAGCAACTCTTGAGACTCTCGCACTTGCCATCCGCGATCTTTACGGATCCAAAGATAAGGCTTATGCCGACACCCCCATCAAGAATATCGGAATCCGTCATGGAGAGAAACTCCACGAAACCCTTGTCACTCAGGAAGAGATGGCAAAAGCTATTGACATGGGCAATTACTTCAGGATTCCTTGCGATTCCAGAGACCTGAACTATGATAAATTCGTGATCCAGGGGTCCACTTCAAACGGTGACATTCAGCCTTACAGCAGCAACGTTGCAACCATGCTTGATGTGGAAGGGATGAAAAATCAGCTATTGAGATTGAGATTCATCCAGGAAGACTTAGGAATCCATGAGAAGGATCAATCTCCCAACATGAATTTTGAATAATGGATAACGTAATAAACGACCCCCTTCTTGAGGAGCTGTTACGACTCGCCGACATAAACCCTCGGCTTCGGCAAAGTCTCGATCTAAGGGACACTCCTGAAGAATCAACACAACGGATGCTTAATGCACTGGCTCCCGGCACGATTTTGCCCGTACACCGCCATAATTCCACTTCGGAAACATGCATCCTTATCAAGGGGAAATTAAAAGTTATTTATTATGATAATGAGGGGAACGAAACCGATTTTGTGGAACTCGATCCTCTCAAAGGCGTTTACGGAATATCTATTCCTGCCGGCCAATGGCATAAAGCCGTGGCACTCGCTCCTTCGGTGATAATTGAGACTAAAACCGGAACATATAAACCACTTGAACCTTCTGATATTCTCATTCCTGAAGTATGAAAATTCTTATCACCGGTGCAAATGGATTCATGGGGAAGAATCTCTATCACGCCCTGTTAAATATTTCTAAAGGCCTCGACAAAAGATTCCCTTCCCTATCAATCGATGAGATAATGAGGGCTGATATAGAGACCTCAGACAATGAACTTCTGGATTATATCAGACGCGCTGATTTTATTTTTCACCTTGCTGGCGTAAACCGTCCCGTACATACTGAAGAATTTATAACGGGCAACGTAGGTTCTCTTGAATTCTTAACAAAAGCACTGACCAACTGTGGCAACCGATGTCCAGTGATGTTGTCAAGTTCTGCGCAGGCCTCTCTTTCCGGAAGATTCGAAGGCTCGGAATATGGTAAAAGTAAACTCGAAGCAGAAAACCTATTATTCGAATACGGGAAACTTAACAACTCTCCGATCCTGATTTACAGATTCCCCAACGTTTTCGGGAAATGGGCAAAACCAAACTACAATTCAGCGGTTGCTACTTTCTGCCATAACATTTCAAGAGATCTACCTATTTCCGTAACTGATCCTGCTATTGAGCTGGAACTCGTCTACATAGATGATGTGGTAAACGAATTGATTGGTGCACTTCAGGGTTTGGAACATAGATGTAACATCGACAGACTAACCTTGATCCCCGATAAAGACGGAAAATATTGCCACGTGCCTAAAACGTTTAAAGTAACTTTAGGAGAAATAGTGGATTCCCTTATGGAATTCCGTAACCAACCTGCCGACCTCTATATTCCCACACTTAAAGAGGGTTCCTTTAAGAAGGCGTTATATTCTACCTACGTAGCATCTCTGCCTGCCGGAAAAATTTCTTATTCTCCGGAAAAGAAAACAGATCTCCGCGGATCGTTCACCGAACTTGTTAAATCTCTTGATTCCGGGCAGATGAGTGTAAATGTATCTGCCCCGGGAGTAACAAAAGGGGAACACTGGCATCAGTCAAAGATTGAATTATTCATCGTTGTTTCAGGGCATGCCCTTATACAGCAAAGAAAAATCGGGACGACCGAAATTATTGAAAAAGAAGTTTCAGGAAACAATCCTGAATGCGTGTTCACACTTCCCGGATATACCCACAACCTCATTAACCTTTCCGATTCGGAAAACCTCATAACCCTTATTTGGTGTAATGAACCATTTGACCCGGCGAATCCAGATACTTTTTATGAAAAAGTCAATATCAATGATCAACTCCAAACTGACAGACATACATTTCACAAATAACGGCAAACTTAAACTCCTGATTATCGTAGGAACGCGTCCGGAAGTGATCAGGCTATCTGCCGTGATCAACAAATGCCGCGAATATTTTGATGTCATTCTGGCACACACAGGCCAGAATTACGATTATAATCTGAACGGTGTTTTTTTCAAGGACCTGAAGTTAAAAGATCCCGATATATATCTTGACACTGTCGGAGATGACCTGGGCTCTACCATGGGGAATATTATAGATTCTTCATATAAACTGATGGTAAAGACAAAGCCTGATGCCGTGCTGGTGTTGGGTGACACAAATTCATGCCTGAGCGTAATCGGAGCCAAGCGCCTTCATATTCCAATTTTCCATATGGAAGCCGGAAACCGATGTCTTGATGAATGTCTGCCGGAAGAAACCAACCGCAGAATTGTTGATATTATTTCTGATGTGAATATCTGTTATTCGGAACACGCACGCAGATATCTCCTCGCTGCTGGGGTAGCCCCAAACCGCACTTATGTATCCGGCTCGCCTATGGCAGAGGTCCTGACCCAGAACCTTCCGCTGATTTTGGACTCGGATATCTTGACACGTCTTGGCCTGGAGAAGAAAAGATACATCCTCCTCAGCGCGCACAGAGAAGAAAATATCGACAACGATGCTAACTTCATATCCCTGTTCTCGGCGATCAACACAATGGCTGAAACTTATGGGATGCCCGTGCTCTATAGTTGTCACCCCCGTTCAAAAAAGAGAATCGAAGCAATGGGATTCAAGCTTAACCCCAATATCGTGGCTCATCCTCCTTTGGGTTTCCATGATTACAATAACCTGCAGATTAATTCATTCGCTGTGGTTAGCGACAGCGGCACACTACCTGAAGAAGCCTCTTTCTTCGCTTCTAAAGGCATGCCTTTCCCTGCCGTCTGCATAAGGACATCTACTGAGCGCCCCGAAGCTCTGGATAAAGGAAATTTCATACTTGCGGGCATTGATAAGCAAAGTCTCCTACAATCTCTTGACTTAGCTGTGGAAATGGTAAAAAAAGGGGATAACGGCACTCCGGTACCGGATTATACCGATTGTAACGTTTCTTCTAAAATTGTAAAGTTAATCCAAAGTTATACAAGGATTGTAGATAAAATGGTCTGGAGAAAATTCTAACTTCCCATTCCTTCTGTTATCGCACTATTTGGACAATCTCCGCATGAGAATACTTTTAATTACTCCTCACTTCTTCCCCGAGACTTTCAAATGCAACGAACTTGCTTTTGAGCTTGCCCGCCGTGGGCATAAAGTTGAGGTTATGACAGCCATTCCTGATTATCCGGAAGGAAAATTCAGGGAAGGATATGGGGTATTTAGGAAGCGGAAAGAAACAGTAAACGGAGTCACCATAAGACGTTCGATGATAATTCCACGTGGAAACGGATCTCCGGTCAGACTCGCACTTAACTATTTAAGCTATACTTTCTTTGCAGGTGCAAAAGCATTCCTGCACGGTATCAAAAAGAAATATGATATCATCCTCGTTCACGAGACTTCCCCTGTAATGGTGGGTATTCCCGCAGTAATAATCAAGAAATTATCAAAAACTCCTATATTATTCTGGGTACTTGACCTTTGGCCGGAAAGTCTGTCGGCCGCCGGCGGAATTCACAACAATACCATTCTTGGTGCCTTCGAGAAAATCACTAAAAACATTTACAACAACTCAAAAAAAATCCTGATCGGTTCGAAAGGATTCGAAACATCTATCGTCGACAAAGGTATCGATCCAGAAAAAATTATATATTTCCCCTACTGGAGAGATGAGGTGACTCCTTCGGAATCGGAGCTTCCTGATTTGCCGGCTGGAGGATTCAACATAATGTTTACGGGCAACATGGGTGAGGCACAGGATTTCCCACATGTGCTCGAAGCGGCAAACCGCCTCCGGGAATATAAGGATATCCATTTCATTCTTGTCGGAGATGGAAGGAAAAGAGAGTGGATAGAGAAATTTATTGCTGACAACAACCTGCACAATGTATTCCTTCCGGGTAGATTCCCTATCGACATGATGCCCCGTTTTTATGAACAGGCCGATCTCTTATTCATGGCCCTGAAGGACTCTCCGATATTCCGTCTGACTGTTCCTGCTAAGATTCAGTCTTATATGGCGGCAGGAAAACCTATTCTTGCCATGATCAGTGGAGAAGGGGCCAACTTGATTAAAGATGCCGACTGCGGCTGGACAGTTGATGCGGAAGATACGGATGCTCTTGTGAATACAATTCTTAAGTTATACCGCACGAATGGAGAAGACCTCGCTAAGAAAGGGATAAACGGTCTCGAATATTCCAACCACCATTTTAGGTTCTCAGATTGCGTCGACAGGCTTGAGGATATAATATCTGAAATCTAATGTGAGCCCTATACTTAACGTATGCGCCGTCCCATGCTCCTCTGCGTGAAATAGATCACCAGCAAAATGAAGAGCTGCGGAATCGCTCCCATAAACACAAACATGTTGTCGAAAACATTCATTATTATAATGACATCGACAACTGCAACGGTCGGAACAAACCATTTTGACGATTTATTCACTATCCTGAGATTGACAAAGATAAAGAAAAGGATAAAAAGAAACATCAGCCACATACCGGTCCACCCCATCTGGCGATAAACACTGCCATAAACAGAGGTGGCATTGAGACTCTGGGTGATCAGAATCGATGAATGCTGCTTTTTAGTTTCCTCTTCAACTCCCAGCATACGCTTACTTATCAACTCCGGAGTAAATTCATACACGATAAGGTTCTGTAAATCTTCTGAATCTATTTCCATCTCACCTCCTCGCGTCACCGTATTCTGGGCATTGGCAAGCGGTGTGCACATGTAGATATATGCCCAGAAAAATTCATCAGGGATAGAAGAATTTTTAAATTCATTGGTAGCGCCGCCGATAGTCAGAATAGCATTCTTAAGTTTAGGGCCAAAACGCATGTTCCCGGCAATTCCAAATCCGAAAAGTATCACAATGCCCGTAAAGAACGTTATCAGAAGATTCCTCCACAATCTTTTTGTGGAAAGTGCCATAATTACGAACATTCCTATAAGATTCGACAGAATTCCTCCTCTATTGAACATCAGGACAAATGGGATGAAACAAAGCAGGATCAGGATGGTCAATTTCCTTTGACGCACATCCTTTCTTGGCAACGACCTCTTTATATAATAAAGATAGAAAACCAAGATAGAGAGACCGTTTACAATTATCACATGAATGATAGGAAGACCAAATTCCTTATATGACAAAGCCGTGGAGCCTCGCATGTAACTGAGGAAGGGCGTACCACCTGCTGCTGCTACCTCAACAAGGAACAATAACCAGCATAAAGAGAGCCAGAAATAAATACTTTTCAATGAGTAATTTTCCACAGGTGTGAACTTTATCCAGCCCCTGTGATTAGTCAGCAATCCCAGACTTAATGTTACTATGATATTTACCCACATAAACCACTGCATCTCCTCAGTCAGTGGCTGACACAGTTTACTCCAGTTCAACGGATAAAGCAACATCACTATCAGCCATGCCGCTCCATTAAGGAAAAACGGATTTGCCAATAGCGTATTGAAATTTGCTTTTGAATTGTTCATCTGCTCAATCTCTGTTAGTATTCATATTGAGATATTCTACTTGATATTCATCCTCATCAAAGATAATCACGGATGAATATTTTTAGAGGAGAAAGACCCTTTGTCGTTATCATTAGGTGAATCATCCTCTTAAAAGCCATGAGACCTATCATCATTTTACCACCCCGGCGCGAACTTTCATAATTTTTCACACTACGGCAGAATAGGCTGAAACGTCTCAACTGGTTCTCTCCTTTGTCAGTTGTGGCACTGAAATTCTGTAAACATGTCGTATCCACAATCTTAGCATATGGATAGCGTTCACTCACCCTCTCAAGAAACTGCATATCCGACATATCTAAAAAAACTCTTTCATTGTATCCTCCAGTCTCTTCAAAAAGTTCGTTCTTCACAGCCATACCGCTATTTATCACGGCATAATCCCTGAGTTTTATCTTCCCTGCAGGTATTTTCCAACTCATTCTGGGAAAATATCCAATCCTCCATGCCGGAGACAGCACACGGCCATCTTCAAGCTTCACAATTGGAACCACTACCTTGTATTCTTCTGACAAAGCGATGTCATCCCTTATTTTTTCAAGATAGTCACATGGAAAAACAGTGTCCTGATCAGTTATTATCACCCATTTAATTCCCCGGGAAGCTGCATAACGGGCAGCCGAGTTATAAGCTTTGCTCAACCCTGGATTATCAGGGCTTTTAACATATATCCAATTCTCCGGAACATCCTTTAATTCCTGACTGGCTGCAGAAGACGGAGAATTATCCTGTATATACACGTCCGGACAATACTTCAGCAAGGTCTTATAGACATTAGTATCCTTTAGGGCTTGATTATAAAGCACCGTCACAACTAATATTCGTGGGCTTCGCTCTATCTGTTCCATATTCCTTTGGCATTACCTGTTATTATTTTATGAAACTGGACGGCATTTAATAACAATCCTGATAAGTTAAGCAGGCACATCCCGGCAAGAACACCCGGAATTCCAAAGCTTCTACCTAACAGGAAACAAACAGGATAAAAAAGTATAGCCATCGCCACAGTGTTTATCACCTGAATATGCAGTTTACCCAACCCGTTCAGGAAACTGGAGTAAGTGAGACTCGCAATTAGAATACCGGTGTATATTGCCATCCAGATGGAGATGGACCAATCTATCGAAACTTCCGAGCCAACCCATATTTTATAAAAGGGTCTGGAAAGAAATAGTTGCACGATTATCAGCCCGAGTGCGCCAAGGAGAATGAATTCCGTCCTGCGCTTGGTCCTTTTTATCCAATTCATTTCTCCTCTGGCATAAGCATCCGTAGTAGCCGACCATAACGGGGCGAGGAGAAGATTCATTGCCATAGGAAGTAAGCTGAAATATCGGTAGGATATATTATATGGAGTCACATTTTCAGGGCCGAATAAACGGGAAATCAGTAGATTTGCAAAAGCGAAAAGCAGGATCGCTGACAGTTGAAGGAAAAAGAATTTTATTCCAATGTTAAATAAATCTCTCAGGTACTGTCTTCTGAAAAATTTCAGCGACGGTCGAAGATAAGGATAGAGACGACAGAACGTGACTGGATACGCCAGAAGATAGACTATCAGGGGAGCCGCGGAATAAATCAAAGCAACGGCCATCAGACCTCCACCCTTAAATGACGTTATTAAATATATACCAATTAGGGCAAAGAGATTTCCGGATAAGATCAGCAGGTTGTTTACAGCCGGCAACTGCAATGCCAGATATACGTTTCCTATAAATCTGAATGTGAAGTTTATAGCAAAAATAACAAATGATATATACACTATCTTGTCCAGTCTTGTCACAAAATCCGGACTTGCATTTAAAATGGCATACCAATCTATAAAAGGGTTTGCCATGCTCCCAACAATTATAAATATGGATGTAAGGATGAGGAGAAGTCCGAACGTAGTGCTGACGTATATCCGCCCCAATTCCAGATTCCCGGAAGCGAGTGCCTCTGCAAGCCGGTTACGCAGCCCATTGCCCAACCCGATATCAAACGAGTTTATCCACATCAGAATTGAATTCAGGGTAAGCCAAATTCCATACTCATATTCATTCAGATATCCTAAGGTAGCGGGAACAATCAAAAGATAGACTGTCACATCCAATCCTTTGAGTATAATTGAGGCCAAGATATTTTTCTTAACTTTTGCCGTCCGGTTATCTTCCTGAGATGAACCGGTTACAGTATCCGAGGCCCTCATCATCATCAACAATATATTCCCGACATGTTAAAACTAAGCCATTTCCACTCCTTTGAGAGCTGCAACATCCAAAAGATCGCGTAATGCTTGCGAACTTTTTGGGGACTGGGAAAGACAATGGTCAAGAAAACTCAATCTGTGGAGATCACTCCCCAAGATATTTATCATCTTCTCCTTCAGAAGCCATTCTCCCTTCTTTCTCGCCTGTTCGCCGTAGCCTCCGACAAGCGACATGAAGTTCATCTGAAAAAGCATCCCCCGCTCCTTCCATTTGTAATAGTCATCCTCATCCATATATCTGTATCGCTCGGGATGGGCAAGGATGGGTGTATATCCGGCCGTAAAAACCCCCTCTATCATCTCCTCCATCCCATAGGGCGGATTGATATAACTTGTCTCCACAAGTAAATGCTTCCCATCATCGCCGATCGGCAGGAATTCCCCACTTTCCAATCTCTCTTCAAAAAGGGAATCCAGCATATTCTCTGAGGCCAATCTCAACTCTATGGAACCGCCATAGGAACTTTTAAGCTCTTCGAATCTATCCCGCAACTTTGAAGGAGTATTTGGAAAGTCTTCCATCACATGCGGAGTGAGCCATACTTTCTTGACTCCCTCTTTCTCGTAACGCTCTAACACAGCAAGGGAATCCGACATACTCTGTATTCCGTCGTCAACACCGGGAAGGATATGGGAATGCCAGTCGGTGAATCCCGAAAGCAACCCCGTCCCGCCTAATTTCTCAATCTTTTTAAACGGCCACATTCAAATTAGTCTATAGATTCGGTGAGAAATGATTTCAACTTAGTCTTTAATTACCATAATAGCCATATCCACCATAGGTATGCACGCGGCTATGACGGCTGTCGGTAGCATTGAGCACAATGCTCATCTGTTTGAACCTGCCGTTATGATAGAGTTCATCAATCTCTGCAACTGCACGGCGATCGAGTAAACCGGCTCTAACGATAAATATAGTTCGGTCAACATACTTCTCAACAATCTGGGTATCTACAACTACATCAACCGGCGGGCAATCGATAAACACATAATCATAATCCTCCCGCGCTTGATTCAATAGAGTGGCAAGCCTTTCGTTATCGAGTAGCTCCGATGGGTTCGGGGGCCTATGGCCTATTGGAAGCACAAACATTCCCTCGTGATCCTTCACCGGCACAACCAGATTCTTCCATTCATCTGTATTGCCCGTCAAATAGTTGCTTATTCCCTTCGACGGCATTCCAACGAACTGTGATGTGGATCCGTGCCTGAGGTCTCCATCGATTACAAGCACCCTTTTCCCTTTTAGAGCGAAGGAAGCAGAAAGGTTATAAGTTATGAACGATTTTCCTGAACCTGGATTAAAAGATGTCAACATTATCACGTTACACCCCTTATCCTTCTGGAGCATGAAGTCGATATTCCCCCTAATGATCCTGAATGACTCAGATAGGATATCACGGCTGCCGGCCTTCACCGCAGAAACGACAGTTTCAAGTTTTCTCGATTTATTCCTTCTCGCTCCGGAGAATTTACGGATCACGGCCTTAATTCGGTTCCGGCTCCCGACATACGGGATCTCTCCGACAAACGGAGTAGTCATTGTTTCCAAATCCTTACGGCTCCTTACCTTCGTATTTGTTGCTTCCACTATATAAAGAGCCACTCCCGGGATAGCCACACCTAATAGGAATGCGATCATAACAATCATCTTCTTCTTGGGTGCAATAGGCATTAGTTTCCCAGTCGGAGGAGTTATTATACGGGTATTGTCGGCCGAGAATGTTTGCGTCAGCTCATTCTCTTCACGTTTCTGAAGCAAGAACAGATACAACGCGTGAAGCACAGCCTGACGACGTTCCATCCCTAAAAGCGAATTAGCTTGTGTAGGGCCCGATGCAAGATTGGAATCAGCCAATCCCTTAGCTCCCTCAAGATTTTTAAGAGACTTGTTAAAGGCTGCCACCTGCCCTGTTAGGGCAGCCTCAATTGAAGTTCTCAAACCCGCAAGCTGTTCGTCATAATCCATCACAATTGGATTCCTATCAGAAGAGTTGGAGGCAAGAGTATTTCTCGAAAGAAGGAGATTGTTATAATTCGCAATCTGACTTTCAAGCTGCTGCGAACCAATACCGGTATTGACCGGAATTACATTAGTTGCATTCTCCGGATCTTTAACGTAATCCCTTAGATAAACCGCCATCGTCATCTTGTTGGTAAGATCCAGCATACTGTTGCTCAATTCCGAACTCTGCTTGATGTTCAGTTTAGCTGCCTCTACCAGATCAGGAACATGATGTTTTGATTTGAATTCAGAAATATCAGTATCGACTCCTCCAAGTTCTTTTTCTATGATTGAAAGGCGCTCACTTATAAATTTTGATGTGGAAATTGCAAGAATATTCTTGTCATCAGCCCAATTCTGGTTATTTACCTTTACCACCTCGTTCAGAATATCCGAAGCCCTCTGGGCCACGGCATCCTTCATACTCAGTTCAAGCACGTCGGCATCTTTATCCACAAGCCCACCTCGAAGCCTGGCACTATATTTCTCTACTGTGCTCTGAAGTCCGGAACGCCAAACCTTTATCTCTTTGATAGGTTTATGCTTTTTCCCCTTACCTGGTTGGTACGATGGATTAACAAGCACTACAACCTTTCCTAATGGAGTATTGAAAAGCGTATCCTTCAGATTACCCTTTACCTCACCGGGATATTTAACTATCCCATTTTCATCATTATTCCGGAAATCAGTAAGAGTAAACGCGCCTCCATCCCCAAGCTTAATTCGAAAGCTACCACCCTGCTGCGCTTCCAGATCAAGGAACTTAACGGTCAACGGCAGAGTATTCCCATATAAAGTACGCTGATAAAAACGACCGGGGGTCGAGTAGTTCATATCGAGATCTAACCTCTTGACCACCTCAAACATCACTGCTGGTGATTTTAGGGAAATTAATTCATTGTTGACATTAGTGTTAGATGCAACAAGACCCATTGAAGAAAAGGCCGAAGTTATGTCAGATCCCGTCGAACCTCGTTTCTGATTCTTTATGAGAATCTCCATGCTTCGGGAATAAATAGGTTCCCTGCTTAATGCATAATATACTCCTACGCAACTGAAAAATACGGCGGATATCACAAACCATTTCCATTGTGCCGCACACTGGGTAAAAAATTCTCTGAATGAAAATCCATCCTGCGTTGATGCTACGCGCGAGGTTCCAGACTTCTCTTCCATCAATGTTTGATTCTTTTCTTTAAAAGCAGTTGTCACTACTTAATTTAAATCCATTTTAATCTTGAGGCCGTTCTCCCGATCCAACTCCCTATCTTGACACAAGCACCGCAACCGTCGTGACAACAGAGGTCAGGACAGAAGCCACCGACATCCAGAATCCCACACTTAAGGCATTGTTGGCATTAAGGGTCGTAGAACGCTTTTTAATGTTATCCGGCTCAACATACACAACATCATTCTGCTCGAGCAAATACCCGGGGGAATTTACAATCGATTTCGTATCTGTTATATCAAGCACATAGGTTTTGATCTCTCCATTCTCCATCCTAAGAACCTTTATATTTTTCCGTTGCCCATTTATCGACAGATCCCCTGCCAGGGCCAAAGCATCAATGATCGTGAGGTTGTCCTTGTTCATATCATAGCGCCCGGGACGATTGACTTCACCAATTATGTTAACTCCAGCACTCAGGAATTCCACAATTACAGTAGGATCCTTAGCAATTCCTCTCCCCATGAGCTCTCCTTTAATATAACCGGAAAGCTCCGATCGGCTCATTCCTGACACATGCAATTTACCTAAAACAGGAAAATCTATATCCCCTTCGGGGCTGACCGTATATGAGGCCACGCTTTCAGATTGTGCTGAATACGAGCGCATTGATGCTCCCGACCCATTAACCGAACTACCCTGACCTATTCGCGTTGAATATACAGGAAGATTCAGCAATGCCGAAACCTGAGGATCCTGTGCCTTCACTACTATCGATAGTTTTTCACCCGGTTTTATCTTCATGGGAGTCAACCGGGATGCCTCGATGATAGTCGCTGTATCCGCATCCTGAAAATAGGCCACATTCTTTGGCACAGAACAACTGGTTACCCCGACCAGGAGCACTCCTAAAATCAGATTCCAGATCCTAAAGCGTAGTTTATTCATTTTTCTAAAAATCTTGTTTTAACATGGTTTCCCATGACTGTTATTCATACAATACTTCCCCGTTTCTCCGCTCCCGCTTGCGAATCAGGGTTGTCAGAAGATAGTTAAGCGCTATCCAGAGCACCACATCTCCCAGGAATATCCATAGAGGAGCGATATGGGGTGACAGAGCGACATTTACCAGCACAAAAACTATATCGGTCAGCAAAATTGCAATGAGCGCCTGCCATTGAACGAAACCAAGGGCCAGCAACTTGTGATGGATATGGCTTTTGTCTGGTAAAAACGGGTTCTTGCCGCGTCTTACCCTGTGGAAAAATACCCTTACCACGTCGAAACATGGTATGATAAGTGGCACTACAGCTACTATAAAGATATTATCGGGTCTGGGAAAGTCATCAGGATTTGTATTGAACACCTTGATCGCCAGAAAAGCAAGTATAAGGCCGATCGTCAATGACCCGGTGTCTCCCATAAAGATCTTCTTCTGATTGGAAGCATTCCCAAACACGTTATAATAGAAGAATGGAATCAACGTGCCAAGCGTTGCGCCGGCGAGCAACATGTAAACAAACTCATCCGCTATGTAGAATACGTATGAGTACCATATCAATGCCACAGCACTCAATCCTGACGCCAAGCCGTCTATACCATCTATTAAATTAACGGCATTTACCACATATATTATACACACCGTTGTAACAATCCATCCTATCCACGATGGCCATTCCTCTATCCATAGGAATCCGTGTAAGTTACTGACATACATCCCGGACGCAATAATAAGGATAGCCGCGATGATCTGGATAATAAATTTAGCACGATAGCGCACACCGATGAGGTCATCTGCCAGACCTACCAGATATATCAGCATCTGTGCACACACCCAGAAACAGATTGGAATCGCCGCCGAGGCCAACGCCGGAGAGATAAGATTCCCGCAGAACCGAAGGTTGAAACCAGCCACAAGACAGATAGAAAATGCTATCGCCGGAAGGAATGAGATTCCTCCCAGACGAGGCACAACGCCCCTATGGATCTTTCTCTCATCCACCGAATCAAACAGCTTCTTTCTGAACGCTATAAGCAATATTTTGGGAATGATCAAGCCCGCCAGCAATACAGCCACTGCCAGCACAAATATATAGTTTTCTATCCAATAAGTCATCGCGTGTTGTTTAATCCGTGTTTTATCCTGAGAGGTATTAGCTTGAGGTTATATGGGCCTTCCAAAAAACTTCGACACGTTTCCTCAATTGGCAAATTTACTAAAATTTATCCAATACCGCAAATTTCACCTCACGCTGCTCCCTATCATAATTTTTTTTGTTAATTTTGCCACACATTTTTTAATTACCCTATTTCGGATTTTTTCGGAAACGTAAAAAAGAATTCAATATGTCGACAAATACAGTAGACAACGCAAGAAAAGTCACAACAAGACGCCTTAGCGAGATGAAACAGAGGGGTGAGAAGATATCCATGCTCACCGCCTATGATTATTCATCGGCAAAGATACTTGATGCCGCTGGCATTGACGTGATCCTTGTTGGAGATTCCGCATCCAACGTCATGGCCGGAAATGTCACGACTCTTCCGATCACCCTCGACCAGATGATCTATCATGCAAAATCCGTGATGAAAGGCACCAACCGCGCCTTGGTGGTGGTTGACCTGCCGTTCGGAACATATCAAGGAAACTCTAAGGAAGCCCTCGCCTCCGCCATACGAATTATGAAAGAGAGCCATGCCGAGGCCGTAAAGATTGAAGGAGGTTCGGAGATAAGGGAGTCGATCGAAAGAATACTTTGTGCAGGAATTCCGGTGATGGGTCACCTCGGCCTTACGCCTCAGAGTATCAACAAATTTGGCACTTATAGCGTCCGCGCCCGTGAGGAGGAAGAGGCCAAGAAACTGATTGAAGATGCCAAGATGCTCGATGAAATAGGCTGTTTCGGAATCGTGATCGAAAAAGTCCCTGCCGAACTCGCAGCTCGTGTGGCAAAAGAGGTATCAGTGCCGATCATAGGAATCGGTGCCGGAGGTGGCGTCGACGGACAAGTCCTCGTGATGCACGACATGCTCGGAATCAATCAGGGATTCTCGCCTCGCTTCCTGCGCCGCTATGCGGATGTGGCGAGCGTGATGACCGATGCAGTGCAAAACTATATCGCCGATGTAAAAAGCGGGGATTTCCCTTCCCCTGCGGAGTCCTACTGATTATCTCGAAGCTCCGGGCAAACACCTGCCTCCAGCCTTTTTGCAAGCTGCCCATCAATTAATTTCTGAAAATTTTACTGAAATATTTGGTAGAATCAAAAATTGATTGTAACTTTGCACTCGCTTAGCGAAAGAGCATCCTATCTGCTCCGCAAGCATCTCACGGGGTGTAGCTCAGTAGGTTTAGAGTACGCGTCTGGGGGGCGTGAGGTCGCAAGTTCGAATCTTGTCACCCCGACTGAGAAAAAATGAGAGCCGGAAATCAAAACCGGCTCTCTTTTTTTTATTTACTCCGAAACCTTTTCCACACAAACGCAACCAGTACAACTGCCGCTACCGCCAATATTATTCCGACCCTCCTACTCCATTTATTCTTTACGACCGTCCCCGCTTCTATCGCCACCGACTCCTTAACCTTCACCGTATCCCGTGAAGCGCAATAGACCGTATCCCTCCTGAGGGATACCCGTTCCCTCCAGCGAACCACATCCTTCACCAGCGTGTCTCCCCTCACTGTTATCATCACCGTATCCCGATCATAAGCAGCACGCTCACTCCACTTCACCACAAACACCGTATCATGGGTCGCGGTCACATTCTCTACAGGGAGATATATCTTTCGGGCGCACCCTCCGCACACAAGCAACGCCAACACCACCCCGGCAATCTTCAGCAAATCCTTAACATCAAACGAAGGACACGCCTTCGCTGCAAAGTCCCTATGTCCGAATACACGGCTACCGGGAATGGAATATCTTTCCTGAAGAGAGCGGACAAGATCAACCAACGCTTTCTTCTGCTCCGGAGTGCGGGTATCCTTAGCTCTCTTCATCTCCTTATCCATCCCTCCGACATAACACACCCCTATCGACCTGCGGTTCATACCGCCCTCCTTGCAATGGGCGCCTACAGCCCACTCCGCCCTGCCGACTTCAACTCGCCCGTCAAGTCTAATTACATAGTGATATCCGATATCCGAGAATCCACGGGCAAGATGCCATTTCCTTATATCCGCAGCTCCATGATCCCTTCCTTCGGGCGTGGCTGAACAATGCACCACAATCGCATCCGTTATTTTTCTTCTTTCCATAGTGCTCACCTCCTCTCCCTATACATAATTCCCAAAAGCGCCCCCGCGAAAGTAAGAATCTCCCCAAACGCTACCAGCACCGAAGAATGCACCTCACCCTGCGGAGGTACGATAAAGGCTGCAATCAACAACCCGCAACCGATGGCCACCAGACCCACGGCGACCCATAACTGTACATTCAATTTCTGCTCATTCATAGATTTTATCATTTTTAGCGGTAATAGTGATTTCTTTACAAATTAAATTAATAGCCCTATAATCTGAATCTTATCTCTTGAATTAGCCGGATGAAACTGCAAGTGATAAAAAAATTACAAAAATTTTTATAAAAATATTTGGTAGAATCAAAAAATGATTGTAACTTTGCACTCGCAATCGGGAAACAAACCCCGGGAGCAAAACAAAATACTCAATTGGTGCGGTAGTTCAGCTGGTTAGAATACATGCCTGTCACGCATGGGGTCGCGGGTTCGAGTCCCGTCCGCACCGCTGAGGAGAGAGGAAGAGTAGCAGCGTAAACTTTTGTTTCCTGCTACTCTTTTTCGCATTTCATGATATTCATCCTCCGCATAACGGGCTTGCCCATACCCACAATAACCCGAACCAAACTCAATTCACCCAAATCTCCCTATGACAATATCAATCATCAACGGCCCCAATCTCAACAATCTCGGTAAACGAGATCCCCAAACATACGGGGCAGCAACTTTTGAAGAAACCCTGGAGAAATTGCGCGAGCAGTTCCCCGGGATTGAGCTGGAATACTTCCAGTCAAACTCAGAAGGGGATATCATCGATAAGATTCAGGAAGTCAACCTCTCCTCCCGCTCATCTGGAATCATATTGAATCCTGGGGCATACTCCCACTACTCCTACGCAATAGCAGATGCCGTAGCCGACTCACGAGTCCCTGTGGTAGAGGTTCACATATCAAACATTCACGCACGCGAGGAATTCCGTGCAAAATCTGTCACGGCCCGTTCAGCTGAAGCCATAATAGCCGGTTGTGGCCGTAAAGGATATAAGCTGGCCATCGATTACCTCCTCTCTGCCGAAAGCTGAATATGAAAACCGAACTTAACGAATATATCGAGCAACACATAGATCCCCAGCCGGATTACCTCGCCCGAATCGAACGGCTCACAAATCTACGGCTCATCAACGGAAGGATGTGTTCCGGACATCTCCAGGGACGCATTCTGAAGATGCTTACACAGATGATCAATCCCGAAAGGGTGCTTGAACTCGGCACATTCTCCGGTTATTCGGCTCTCTGCATTGCCGAAGGTCTTAAGCCGGGGGCGACACTCGATACAATAGAGGTGGATGATGAGCTGGAGGATTTTATCCGTTTTAACCTTTCCCTATCCCCTCATGGAGAATGCGTCACTCTCCACATCGGAGATGCTATAAAAATAATGGAGGGATGGAGACCTGCCACTTTCGATCTTATTTTTATAGACGCTGACAAAAGAAGTTATTCTATATATTACCGCCGGTGCCTCTCTCTTCTTCGTCCGGGAGGATATCTGATTGCAGACAACACCCTTTGGGACGGGCATGTGGTGGAACCCGAAAAATTCCGCGATCCACAGACAAAGGGGATCCGGGAGTTCAACGACCTGGTAAAGGAGGATTCCGGAGTGGAAAAAGTTATCCTGCCCATCCGCGACGGACTCACACTGATCCGCAAAAATCCTTGAATCATTTTAAACGATTCAACACATTCACGCGTTTTTTACATAGAAATCTCTGCGTAAACATATACGCTAAGTAGTTGGTAAAAATTAATGAACATATAAAACGAAGTTATTTTTGAGCAGATTTTGCTGCTCAAAGAGGGAGCATACTTTAGCATGCAACTGAATGACAAGGCAAAAGATGCCAAAAAGAACCAGTTTCATTGTTCAAGATTTTCAACTACAATATTTCGATTAATTTTTAACAACTACTTAAAAAATTAAAAGACTATGGAAGGTAAACGTCAAGCAAAAATATCACGATTGATTCAGAAAGAACTTAGCGAGATATTCCGTCGCCAGACAGCGGCAATGGGAAACGTTTTGGTATCAGTAAGCGCGGTGAGAGTTTCGCCTGATCTCAGCATCGCAAAGGCATATCTTAGTATCTTTCCCCCGGAAAAATCTCAGGATATCCTCGCTAATATCAAACAACAGACGAAAACCGTTCGCTACGAACTCGCGCAGGCCGTGAAACAGACCCTGCGCAAATGTCCCGACCTGCAGTTCTACCTCGACGATTCTCTCGATTATATCGACAACATCGACCGTCTTCTTGCAGCCGACTGATGAGCCGACTTCTCCCCGCCCGCATTGCGTGGCGCTATCTGATATCAAAAAAATCTCATAGTGCAGTGGGAGCCATATCAGCCGTTTCAATCTGTGGAATGGCCGTGGCTACCGCTGCAATAATCTGTGTCTTGTCGGTTTTTAACGGTTTTAAGGGAGTGATTGCAGACCGGCTCGACACCCTCACTCCCGATCTGTTGATATCTCCTGCTTCAGGAAAAGTTTTCGAAAACGCAGATTCCTTAGCAGCAATATTGTCGACAAAAGAGGGAATAGCCGCAGCAATACCTACATTGACCGATAATGCCCTCGCCGTGTGCGATTCTCGCGAGATGCCAATACTCCTTAAAGGAGTTGATCTTGCCCGGTATAAGGAGATTACATCTATCGACTCCCTACTCATCGACAAACTTCCCGCCGACGCCACCGACTCCCTACTCAGTCGGGCTCTCCTATCCGTTGGGGTTGCTGCAAGTATGGCGGCGGTGCCCGGACAGGAACTACTCCTTTTTACGCCAAGACGTGTTGGGCGAGTTAATCTTTCAAACCCTGCCGCCTCTTTTCTGACAGATTCTGTGGAGACCGCGGGGGTATTTCGTTCGAATCAATCTGATTTTGACGAATCTATGGTTATCGTTGATCTTGAGCTTGCCCGCGATCTCCTGCAATACGACACGGAAGCCTCCTCAATTGAAATCAAACTTGCTCCCGGCGCTGACCCGCAAAAGATATATAAGGAACTCACAGATCACCTTGGCTCTAAATTTATAGTCAAGGATCGACTCCGGCAGCAGGAGATGAATTTCCGGATGATATCCATTGAAAAGTGGGTTACATATCTTCTCCTATTCTTCATTCTGGTGATTGCGTCCTTCAACATCATCTCATCCCTCTCCATGCTCGTGCTTGAGAAACTCAAGTCGCTCTCCACCCTCGTCTCTCTGGGATTCAGCCGCAAAGCAGTCGGAAGGATATTTTTTTGGGAAAGTATCTACGTCTCGCTCATTGGCGGCGGAATAGGGTTGATAGTCGGAATTATCCTCTCGCTTCTGCAGCAACACTTCGGACTGATTAAAATTAAGGGTGATCCCGAGTCGCTAGCAGTGATAGCCTATCCGGTAATTCTCCATCTGTCCGACATCCTGATGACCCTCCTTCCGGTTGTGGCCATCGGAATCATTTCCGCAGTGATTACTGCAGCTTTCGCACGCTCAAGGACAGATGCGAGATAGCTTCTTTCACTAAATATTCTCTTTTTATGCAGAAATATTGGGCAATTTGATATTTTTAAAGCATTTTGCCACAATTTTAATCCACTCCACTTGCAAATATCAACGAATCCTCCTAATTTTGCATAGGAATTTTATTTTGAAATGCCATTTTGGCACAAAGATTATCCATTATTAAACAAATTGAATCCCTCTTTCAGGCTGATTGGAAGTTGAAGTCACAAAACTTTATTGCTACTGCTTCCGACACCGGGAACGGATATTAAAATCTAATCGAAATGTCATCCGATAAAATTGATTCACTCGACAGAAAAATCTTAAACATCATCATGCAGAATGCCAGAATCCCCTCTAAGGATGTGGCCATTCAGTGCGGGGTATCCAGAGCAGCGATCCATCAGAGAATCCAGAGACTGATCGACATGAAAGTAGTCACCGGATCAGGATATATCGTGAATCCAAAGATGCTCGGATTCAACACATGTACATACGTGGGCGTGAAACTTGAAAAAGGCTCCATGTATCGTGGCGTGGTGCAAGAACTGGAGAAGATTCCCGAAGTTGTCGAATGCCATTTCACCACCGGTCCGTACTCTATGCTTATAAAGGTCTACGCCCAAGATAACCAGCATCTTATGGAACTCCTTAACGATCGCATCCAGCACATAAGTGGAGTCACCGAGACCGAGACCCTCATATCTCTTGAGCAGAGCATGAACCGTCAGATTCACGTCGAACCCCTCGAAGATTGACAGGTCATTTCACTGACTAACCTATATCTCATATGAAGATAAATTTTTCAAAAAAAACAGGATATTCTATATTGGCCGTGGTTGTCCTCCTCCTTACGGCCTTTCTTTTTTTCTGTCCCGACGATATTGAGGGCAACGTGCTCCAGCAACACGATATTCAGCAAGGAATAGCAAACGGCCAGGAAGGAAAAGCCTTCACCGAAGCAACAGGTGAGACAACAAGATGGACAAATTCCCTTTTCGGAGGAATGCCTAATTTCCAGATCGCCCCTTCATATCCTGCAGGGAAAGCCATAGGATGGATATGGAATGTATATACCCTATGGTTGCCCTCTCCGGCAAACCTTCTCTTTGCGATGATGCTGGGGTTCTTCATTATGTGTCTCTGCTTCCGGATTCGGTGGTATAATGCTCTGTTCGGCGCAGTGGCATGGGGATTATCTTCATATTTTATAATCATAATCGGAGCCGGGCACATCTGGAAATTTGTCACTCTTGCCTACATCCCCCCCACTATTGGAGGAATTGCCCTGTGTTACAGACGCAAATATATCGGGGGCACCGCACTTGCCGCGTTATTCGGAGCCCTGCAGCTCCAGAGCAATCATCCCCAGATGTCATATTATTTCCTTTTTGTCATTGCCGCAATGATGATTGCATGGTTATGCTCTGCAATCAGGAAAAAGGAGATGAAGCGTTGGACAATAGCCACCATCTGTACTATCTTCGCCGGCATACTTGCTGTCGGGGCAAATTCTGCGAGCCTTTACAATTCCTATGAATACTCCAAAGAGACTGTAAGGGGCCGTGCCACCGACCTAACACCCCCTCCGGGTTCAGAAACCGGAGGAATGAGCCGTGCAGCAATTACTCAGTGGAGCTATGGCCTGGATGAGACCTTGACCCTACTGATCCCGAATGTGAAGGGGGGAGCCACTATCAAACCGGTTGCCGGAGAGACCCAACTATTGTCGCTCGCCGACACCGACAAAGCCGATGAATTGAACCTCTCCCCTGAGGAAATGCAATTCCTGGCCCAGTTCCCCCAATATTTCGGAGATCAGCCGATGACCAATGGCCCTGTATATGTAGGTGCGTTCGTCCTCCTTCTCGCTATCCTCGCTCTCTTCACGGTCCAGACTCCCATGAAATGGGCTCTGTTCGCGGTGTCTATTCTCGCTATCCTATTATCGTGGGGGCATAATTTCTCAGCCTTCACGGATTTATTCATTGATTATTTCCCGGGATATAACAAATTCCGGGCCGTGTCAAGCATTCTTGTGGTAGTGGAATTCACTATCCCGTTCCTTGCAATCATGGCGATCCGGAAAATCATTGATACTCCCGATTACATGACACGATACAGCTGGATTCTATACACAGTCTTCGGTCTTGGAATCCTTATATGCTTCCTTGGATGGGTATCTCCTTCGATCTTCGGAGAGCCGTTCAGCGTAACGGAAACACAACAACTTTCCGAAGTCGGAGCATTCTCCAATCCGGCATATTATAATATCCTTGCAGCCATTCGTGAAACACGTATGTCGTTGGTTGCTGCCGACTCCCTCCGATCGCTGATATTCATAATACTCGGATTCGGAGTTATAATGCTATATCTCAAAGGTGTGGTCCCGTGTCGTCCGGTATTCGTATGTATGCTGACAACAGTGATGCTCATCGACCTCTTCTCAGTTGGAAAACGCTACGTGAATTCGGAAAACTTTACCCGACCTGCAGTAGAGGATGCAACTTTCAACAAAACTGCAGCTGACGATGCTATTTTGCGTGATAAATCAAACTACAGGGTATATGATGTGCTAGGACTATTTTCAGCCCGCTCGTCCTACTTCCACAAAACTATCGGAGGATACCATGCTGCCAAACTGACACGTTACAATGATCTTCTCGACCGTCAGATCACAAAAGGAAACATGAGGGTCATAAATATGCTGAATGCCAAATATTTCCTAAGTGGTGACCAATATCAGGAAAACCCTGACGCACTTGGCAATGCTTGGTTTGTGTCAAGACTTGATTATGTTGCAGATGCCGATAAAGAGATGGCTGCACTTGATTCCCTCGACACATCAAACGCGGCAGTCGCCGACCGTAAATTCTCAAAAATTCTCGGTAAAGCTACAATTCCGGCCCCGGGTGATACTATCTACGAAACATCCTATGCCCCGAATAAGCTGACATATAAAGCTAAATCAGCACATGGCGGTGTTGCAATTTTCAGTGAGATATTCTTCCCTTGGGGATGGACGGCCACCATCGACGGCAAACCGGCGGAGATAGGAAGAGCAAACTACGTGCTACGTGCCCTGAGAATTCCGGCAGGCTCTCATGACATTGTTTTCTCATTCGATCCGCAATCGCTTAAGATAACCAACAATATATCAGTGGCTGCAGTATGTATTATTTACATTCTTATTCTTCTGGCGCTTTTCATCGCATTTAGAAAATACGGAATGCAGATGAAAAAAGATGAGGCTTCTGATAAAAAATGACATGCAAAAAAATTACGGTAGCCTCTGCCGGAACCTGTATCTGTAGAAAGGCTATAACCTTGAAATGAGTTTATCGGAAAAATTGACCCGAATCCGCAATACACGCGGATTCGGAGTCCATTCACCATATGCATATCTACTGGCCAGACTTGTGGTCAAACCGGCCGGGGGATACACATACTATGGATACAAGGAAATCGACCGCGTATCTAATCCAGAAACACCCGTAGCTATCCGTGCTGCAGCCCGGACACTCCTCCGGTTTCTCTCCCATATTCTCAGGGATCCAATCACACCTGAAGGCAATCCGGTTAGTGATGAGTCAAAAAAATCCCGGGATATTCAAAAGATCGCGCATAAACCGGACCCTGTTTCATACTGTTCTCCCATTGCAACCTCTATATTCATAAATCCAAAATCTCACCCCGCATTTTTTGCAGCTATAAAGAGTGCCGATAGCCGAATATCAATAATCTCAAAAAAAAGAGATGCTGCCCAAGCCCGTATTATAGCAGCCCGGGCCAAAATATTTTCCAACGATGAATGGCTCAATTTAATTCTACATCCTGGAAGGATTCTTCTCATTTCCGATGTAACCGAAGACCTCAGTTCTCTCCTCTTCCATGCATTGCCGGAAGGGGTGATGATTAAAGGTAAAAAGAACGTTATAGTCATCCATCGCCCGGAGATGCAGAAAATCTCCTATTTGATGGATATTTAAAATTAACGCTGGAATCAAGAACATGCCGCTCCGTCCGCTGAAACCGACCTCCGGGCTTCTCTCAGATTTCGCCTCATTCCTCATCCTGGAACGCGGCCTCTCCCCCCTTACACTCAGCAGCTACCAGACAGACGTGTGTCATCTTCTGGAATTCCTCGAAGGGAAAGCAATCACAGCAGATGAAACCGACACTCCCCTTCTCCATGAGTTTCTATGCACCCTCCATGACCTTGGAATACATCCCCGTTCACAAGCACGCATAATATCAGGAATCCGGGCTTTCTATAAATTCCTCCGACTCGAGAATTATATAGACCATGATCCTTGTGAACTTCTGGAATCACCAAGATTCGGGCGCACACTCCCCGATGTACTCTCAGTGGAAGAGATCGACAGAATGATACTAACTCTTGACCCCGACAAAGAGGAAACGCCCCGTAACCATGCCATAATAGAGACACTCTACGGTAGTGGCCTACGTGTTTCTGAATTAGTCGATCTCCGCATTTCCCATCTAAATCTTAAAGAGGGTTACCTGCTTGTAACAGGGAAAGGGAATAAGCAACGGCTCGTTCCACTCTCCCCCGAATCGATCCGGCTGATTGAAGAATATCTGCCCATTCGTCAAACCCTCAATATCAAGCCCGACAGCACCGACATACTGTTTCTGAATCGGCGCGGAGCGAAAATGACACGCGTAATGGTATTTTACATTATCCGTGACGCAGCCCAAGCCGCAGAAATAGTAAAAAAGGTATCTCCCCACACACTCCGACACTCATTTGCCACCCATCTCCTTGAGGGAGGGGCTAACCTTCGTGCAATTCAGGAGATGCTGGGCCATGAATCCATATCAACCACCGAGATCTACATCCACCTCGACCGTTCACGACTTAGATCAGAACTCCTTAATCATCACCCCCACTACCGTCCCAATTCCAACCAGGCAACATAGCCCCTGCATTCAAATCCCCCTCCCTATCCTAACTATCCAGAAGCAAACAGGTTGCGTGATGGCAGCGCGCTGCCCCTATATCCAAATTCTTTCTTGCAAAAAATAATCCGGCAGAATTAATCAATTCAACCGGATCAATATTTTTCCTCAAGTATTATATCAAACTCCGAATTCAAAACGGATTATACGGTCATAGCTCTCACCCGGCTTCAGCAACTGTGTCGGGAACATCGGTTTATTAGGAGCGTCCGGGAAACCCTGCATCTCAATTGCCACGCCCTCATAATCCTCATACGCCTTTCCTGACCGGTTAAGTGGTGAGCCGGCGAGCCAGTTTCCTGTGTATATCTGCACACCCGGTTGATCCGATGAGACTCTGAGTTTGCGACCGCTCTTAGCTGCCTCAAGTTCCACAGCTCCTTCAATCACAACCCCTGGAGCCCAACCATCGATTACCCAACAATGATCGTAACCCTTTCCAATATTCAACGCCTTGAAATCACGTTTGATATCCTCTCCGATACGCTTGGCAACACGAAAATCCATCGGGCCTCCACCGACACCGGCATATGCACCCGTAGGAATCTGGGTTGGATCTATCGGAAGCCATTTGGAAGCCTTGATTTTCAATTTATGGTCGGCAATACTTCCGGCATCTGCGCCATCAAGATTCCAGTAAGCATGATTTGTGAGATTCACAACAGTAGCCTTATCAGTCTCTGCATGGAATTCAAGAGTCAGAACATCATCTTCACTCCAATGATATGTTGCAGTCACCTTAAGGTTACCGGGATAATTCTCCTCACCATCCTTGGCAACATAAGTGAATCGCACTCCATCTTCTATTTCCTCGGCATCCCAGTTTTGATTCTGGAAACCCTCAGGGCCGCCATGAAGTGCATTCTCGCCATTGTTGATAGCGAGCTGATAAGTCTCACCTTCAACTTCCAGATGACCCTTGGCAATACGATTGGCAAAACGCCCGGGACACTTTCCAAGACAAGGGCCGTCAGCTATATAATCGGCCGGATTCGCATAGGAAAGAGCCACATTCTCGATCTTACCCTCTTTATCCGGGACAGAGACACTTACGATTCCCGCTCCCATTGTCGAGAGTTCCACAGATGCTCCCTTGGAATTCTCAACCTTGAATACTGTGATATCACCCTTGGATGAAGGATATTTATTACTTGTAATTTTCATTTAATATATCTGAAACGAATTCAAAAAAATAAAAGGTGACACAAACTCCCTGCAAATTCCAGAAAAGTTTGTGTCACGCTTAATGATTACTCTTCAATTTTACGAGCGCCGTCAGAGATGACTACATCATAAATCTTGGGCTCATGACCATACTTCTCATTAAATTTGCGGCATACCACATCAATGAAGTCGTCATGAAGATCATTCTTAACGAGGTTGATGGTGCAACCTCCGAAACCTCCGCCCATGATTCGCGAACCTGTCACGCCAAGCTCTTTTGCAACATCATTAAGGAAATCAAGCTCCTCGCAACTCACTTCATAATCTTTTGAAAGACCTGCATGAGTCTCATACATCTTCTTTCCAACTGTCTCATAGTCGCCTGCATTTAATGCATCGCAAACATCAAGCACACGCTGTTTCTCTTCAATCACGAATTTAGCTCGGAAATAATCTTCAGCACTGATATCACCCTTGATCGACTCAAGCTGCTCCATAGTTGCATCACGGAGTGTGTCTATACCGAGACGTTTTGCAACGCGCTCGCAACTTTCGCGACGTTTATTATAAGGAGAATCCTTAAGCTCATGTTTAACACGCGAATCAACAAGCACAAGCTTGTAATCCTGAGGATTGAAGGGGAAATATTCATACTCCATTGAGCGGCAGTCAAGACGCATAAGGTTACCCTTGCGACCAAAAACAGACGCAAACTGATCCATTATACCGCAATTCACGCCACAATAGTTATGCTCAGTGCTCTGTCCTATCTTGGCAAGCTCGAATTTGTCAATGCTGTTGTTGTTGAAAAGATCATTGAGGGCAAAAGCGAAACAAGACTCGAGAGCTGCCGATGATGAGAGGCCTGCGCCTAAGGGAACATTGCCGGCAAACACCGCATCAAAACCCTTCACAGTGCCGCCACGTTTCTGAATCTCACGGCAGATTCCAAAGATATAACGTGCCCAGCTCTCCTTCGGAGCATCCTCCTCTTTGAGACCGAACTCTACATACTCATCTATATCAATCGAGAATACGCGAACCTTCTCCATACCGTTCGGCTTGATCTCCGCCATGATAACCTTGTCGATTGCACCGGGGAATACAAATCCTCCATTATAGTCGGTATGCTCACCGATAAGGTTAATACGTCCGGCTGAAGCATAAAGTGTACCGCTCTCGCCAAATCTCTCTTTAAATACTTTCTGAATTTTAGCCTTCATGGATTCCATGTCGTTCTGATTTATTTAGGTTATTAATATATAGTTTGTTTTGTTCTTATCATTTCACCGGAATCTCCAGTTTTGCCCCTTTCACGCCGGGTGCTTTTGCTTCGAAAATGATCACTCCAGGCTTTTCTCCGGCTTGGACAATAGCTGTGGCTGCTCCGCTAAAAAGATCCATCTCGGGGAGATGGAACAGTCGCAAGCTCGTGGGATCACCATTGGCGGTAGCGCGGAACTTACCCGCACCCTTGGTGCTGAATTTTACAGCCCTCTCATCCGTCGGAACGATATTTCCGTTCTTGTCTGCCACCTGGACAGTGATGTAAACCAGATCCTCTCCATCGGCCGACAATTCACTCCGGTTAGGGGTCAACACCAGATGGTCGGCCTTTCCTGCCGTACGGATTGTCTCCTCTCCGGCCACGCTTCCGTCCGCATTATAAGCCACAACCTTCACTTCGCCCGGTTCATAGACAGTCTCATTCCACATAAGCCTGTAACGGTTCATATTAGTGGAATCATTCTTCTCTCTCATCCCTTGACTTTTCCCATTGATGAATAGTTCCGCTTTCGGGGAATCGGTATAGACAAACACCGGGGTGATCTCACCCTCTCTTCCCTCCCAGTTCCAGTGAGGAAGGATATGGAGCGTCTGGTCATTTTTATTCCATTTCGAGCGATATAGATAATATCTGTCCTTCGGAAGGGAGGCAAGGTCCACGATTCCGAAATAACTGCTGTGTGAAGGCCACGCATCCGTATCGTAAGGGGAGGGCTCGCCAAGGTAATCAAAACCAGTCCATACGAACTGACCCATATTATAATCAAGGTCATCATCCGCAGCAAAGTCATCATCCGGGATATTACTCCACGAACAATACTCAACATCATAACTGTTACTCTGGTTACCCGGATGCTGTTTGTCATGACCCTTTATCACCGGGAAGAAATATTTACCACGAGAAGAAACAGTCGAAGCATTCTCTGTGCCGAGAAGTGTATTCTGGGGAAGTTTTCCGATTGCCTCTCCGTAACGGTTAACCTTATAATTGAATCCGGGAACATCAAGGGCTGCAGCAAATCCATTGTTAACAACAGCATTAAACTGGTCCATTCCGCATGTCACCGGTCGTGTCGGATCCTCCCTGTGCACAATATCCTGAAGGAAGGTCAGTTCCGAAATTCCATCCGGACCCCATTGACTGGGAACCTCATTTCCAATCGACCACATCACCACTGAAGGATTGTTTCTGTAGTTCTTAACCATATTCACAACATCCTTCTCTGCCCAATCATTGAATAGGGTGCCATAGCCATTCTTGCTTTTCGGGCGGAAACCCCAGTCATCGAAAGGCTCCACCATAAGCATCAACCCAAGCTCATCACACAACTCCACCAACTCCGGAGTCGGCATATTATGGGAGGTCCTGACGGCATCTGCCCCCATTTCCTTCATCATCTCGAGCTGATGACGAATTGCGGAGCGGTTAACAGCCGCGCCCAGAGGACCAAGATCATGATGCAGACATACACCCTTGAACTGACGTTTCTCACCATTCAGAAAGAAGCCTACACCGTTTCTTACCTCCACCGTACGGATGCCGAACCGGGTGCTGTAACGGTCAAGAACCTTCCCCTCAGATGTAACAGTCGTCTCAGCTGTATAGAGAGCCGGATTCTCAGGGCTCCACAGCTCCGGATTCCTCACGATAAAATTCTGTTTAAGAGTCTGACCCGGATAGATTTTATACGCATGGCTGTCTGTCGCGACCTCTTTCCCGGACGCATCTTTGATAACGGTGGTAAGACCTATCATCTCACCCTTCTTCGCACCCTGCACTTCAGTGGCAAGATGCACCGTGGCATAATCTTTCTCAACATGGGGAGTGGTAATATAAGTACCCCACACCGGAACATGGATCTTATCCCTCTCGATAAGATGCACATTCCTGTAAAGACCTGCACCGGGATACCAACGCGAAGACTGAGGAGGATTCTCAAGACTGACCTCCACTATATTTGTTCCGGGTTTCACCACTCCGTCAAGATCTACGGAAAAGCTATTATAGCCATAAGGCCAGTAAATCACATCCTCGCCATTCACTTTAACCTTGGCATGGCTCATAGCTCCATCAAAAAGCAGGGCGAGCGAACGCCCGGTTGTATCTCCGACTTCGAATGTAGTCTTATAGTAACCTTTTCCAACATACGGCAAACCACCGGTTCTACCCGTTTTCCAGGTAGCCTCCTTCTCGCCGTTCTGTTCCACAGTTACTTTCTGCAAATCATTCGATCGGTCAAATGGCCCATAGATAGCCCAATCATGCGGGATAGCAACAGATTTCCACTCAGTCGAATCGCGGGAAAAGTCCCATTGTTTCAAAGTAGTGCTTGTTCGCTGCGCAGGAAGAGCCGCAGCAATAGCCAACATTGGCAATAAAAATAATTTCCTCATTTCGGGTTAACGTAATTTTAATTCCCTAAATCCATTCTCTCTACCTTACAAATTTACTTATAAGAATTAAAAAAAGCAAATCATAGTTCAACATGATTTGCTTTTTAATACATATGCCCACCAATCTTATTTTTTATTAACAATTCCCTCCTCTTTGAAACCCACAATTGGCCCTCTCCTTTCTCACCTCGAATTTTTGTCTCCGGCGCTGAGCTTCAGCGAAGCAATATGGCCTAATAAGCCCTAAAACCTAACACCTAAAGCCTAACACCTAAAGCCTAACACCTAAAGCCTAACACCTAAAGCCTAACAAAAAAGCCCTGATATTATCCATATCCATCTCAGTGCCATCCTTTATGAAGCCGTCGAAACTTTTAAGAAGATCCGCAAGAGCTGTCATCGAATTTTTAGTCTGCTGATCATATAGCGTTCCGCTCATGGAATTGCTGTCAAGCCTTCCTTGAAGCGCTCCATTTACACCTGATATATCCTCCATCATCTTCATCTGGATATTCAGCAGCTCTGTGATGCCATGCTGCGCGGAATTGGAAGTCAACTGCTGAGGTAACGGCACCCCAGCCTTCGGACGATACACAATCACCCCGTTGAATCTTCCCCACTCTTCCGCCACGTCATTTATATCACTTCCCTGAGGCAAACAACCTTCCGGGAAAAGCAAAACCCCTTTCGCTGAGGCTCTCAATATCCAGTCATACATGGAAATGAGGCGATTGGTGAATTTCTGCTGATCTATTATATCACTCACGAAAGAATGGATCTCGCCATCAATAAATGGATAAAATTTAAATACATAAGGATGACGCCCGTGTAGATAAGGTGATTTTCCATGACGCAAAACAGCCCCCTCCGGAGTAAGAAACCAATATTCCCAAACCTCCTCACTGACCCAGCGTCGCCTCACATTCTCATCCTCGGGTGCCACCCCCTCGGGCAAAACATAACATCTTCCAGTCTCAATATCATGACACCGGTATCGACCCACGTATCTTCTATTCCATATCTCTATCACCTTACACCGGGCCGACTCACCGCCACCTACGCCATCCATCCCCGGATAACATCCTCTTAACACCGTTATGTCCCCGGCACTTGCAGCAAACTCAGAACAGAGCATCTGAAAACTCAACTCATGAATCTCTCCCACCAGAGATGTATCCCATCCCCTGAAATCACGCGAATGGGTATCTACAAAGAAGTTATCAGGTTGAACAAATTCTGTCCAGCAACCTGTCTTTCCACCCCTTTTCCCATACCATTTCCTATGGATAGCCATTCCGCTGATCAGGAATTCCTCCATCGTTCGGGCATACAACTCCTCAAGCCGATTATCCTCGGCACTTTGTTCCAGAAAATTCTGAATTCTGGTAGACTCCGCAACACTTTCCCCCTGCCGGGCCCTATACTGAGGCAAACACCATCTGTCCCTGAAAACCCCTAACACATTTCTCACCAGGCGACGGATCAGATTATTCTTAAGAGGCAGATTCCCCTGGCTCCGGATATAATCCTCCTCCCTCATCATCTCGCCATCCACCGGCACCATATCGCCCCACTGGTCGCCATATGTGAAACGCTTGTTACGCTCACGGTCCCTGCGGAAAACATCAAGGCTATGCCAGCAGCGCATTGCCTCCCTCAATAATTCCTCATTCTTATACATTGGCCTATTAATATTACTTAAATTTACAGACGAATTTACACCTCAGAATTCCACCGGTTGTTATATGTATTGAATATTTTATTAAATTTGTAAGTTGAAATGATTCAATCTGAAATGAACAAGGAAAATATCAGCATAGATAGCGATACGGCTTCAAAGAAACTCACATGCGCACCCGGGGTCAAGCCTGATGTGCTCAGCTACCAGGACATAGTCTCAATGGCCCCACAACTGGCCGGACACCGCAAACTGGTTGAAGGCGTGATGCATTTCCTAATGCTCGATGAAGTGAATGCGGTCCATGGGAGATATTGCCACACTACCGGTATACCTTTCTCTCATCATCTCGTTGACGATGAATTCAAATTTAAACTCAGGATTGACAACGAAGAGGTGCTTGCAAAAATGAAAGAGGGGCCTTTCATCACCGTCAGCAACCATCCTTTCGGTGGGATGGACGGCATTCTTCTCCTTCACATTGTAGGCAAATACCGTCAGGATTATCAGGTAATGGTCAATATGTTCCTTAACCATATCAGCGCCATGCAACCCTCGTTCATTGCAGTTGATCCCATAAAGACAGATGATCCCGAGAAAAAAGCCGTGACCATGCAAGGTATCCGCAGGGCCATAGCCCATGTGCGTGAGGGTCATCCACTCGGATTCTTCCCGGCTGGAGCTGTCTCAAAGATCGACCGTACTCTCCACATACGCGACCGTCAATGGCAGCCAACAATAACTCGCCTCATAAAGCAATTGAAAGTACCCGTAATTCCGATATATTTCCATGGTCACAACTCTGCATTCTTCAATATTCTCGGCCTTATCGACTGGCGACTCAGGAGCATGCGGCTGCCACGCGAACTTTTCAAGATGAGAGGGAAAGAGGTGCATGTGTCTGTTGGAGACCCAATCTCCGTTGAGCAACAGGAGAAATATTCCGACCCCGATGCTCTTGGGAAATTCCTTCGCGAAAAAACCTACGAATTATCAAAAATTTAGTTCCTCCATCACAAACCATTGAAATCATGAACTCCAGTCCGGACAGCGCAGAAATAACCCGAGCCAAACAACGATTCTCAATAATCGGCAACGCGCCATCCCTGCTCAGGGCAATTGCGCGCGCCATTAAGGTCGCGCCCATCGACCTCTCAGTTCTCGTAACCGGAGAAAGCGGTTCCGGCAAAGAGTTTTTTCCCAAGATTATTCACCAGTTCGGAGCACGAAAGCACAAGAAATACATTGCCGTAAACTGCGGTGCGATTCCGGAAGGAACGATCGACAGCGAACTTTTCGGTCATGAAAAGGGATCCTTTACCGGTGCGATATCCGCCCGCAAGGGATATTTCGAGGAGGCTGACGGGGGAACAATATTTCTTGATGAAGTTGCGGAATTGCCACTGACCACACAAGCGCGACTTCTACGCGTCCTTGAAACCGGGGAATTCCTGAAGGTCGGTTCATCCGTTGTGCAGAAGACCGACATACGCATCGTGGCCGCTACAAATGTCGACCTTTTAAAAGCAGTCGAGAAGGGTAAATTCCGAGAAGACCTTTATTACAGGCTCTCAACAATTCGCATCGATGTCCCAAACCTGCATGATAGAGGCGACGACATCAAGCTCCTGGCCCGAAAGTTTTCCGCAGACTTCGCAGAGAAATACATGACTGCACCCATCTCTTTCTCCGAAGAAGCCTTTCGCGCGATGATGGTATACCGTTGGCCCGGTAATGTCCGACAGCTAAAAAACTTCGTCGAGCAATTTGCACTATTTGAGGCAGGAAACGAAATCTCCCGAAGCATGGTAATTGAGGCTCTGCCTCTCGACCGATCCGGCTCAGCGACACCCGCAACTTCCAAAAAAAATCATGATTACGAAACAGAGCGAGAGATGCTTTGGCAATTGATACTATCAATGCGGTCGGAAATAGCTGATTTGAGAGCTATGATTTCACCATCTCCTCTAATCCCTAAACCCTCCCCCCTAACCCCGGCTCCATCGGTAACATCACTGATAAAATATCCCACAGAAGATCTTCTCTCACCCGTGGTGTCCGATGACTCAGAACCTCAGACGCTTCAGGAATCCGAGAAAGAGGCAATTATCCAGGCGCTCCTCCGCCACGACGGAAATCGCAAGCTCGCTGCTCAGGATCTCGACATATCCCTCCGCACCTTATACCGTAAGATCCAGGATCTCGGCATCGAAACGCCACGCAACTGATTCCTCTGATATATTTAACCACTGTGACAATAAAACGCATAGCCAACCAGACATCAATGCGCCCCATAAAGATATTACCAGCCACTCTGATAATCCTGTTGACAATACTCACAGGAGGATGCAAAGTCAGTTTCAGCATGAACGGCTCGGCCATAAACTATCAGATATATAAGACAATCGATGTTTCAGACTTCCCGATTCGGGCAGCCCTTGTATACCCCCCTCTCCAACAGACATTTGAAAACAAGCTCCTCGATTATATATCCCGCAATACAAAGTTGAATGAAATCGATGGGCCTGCTGACATCGAGCTCAGTGGTGAGATCACCGGATACTCCCTCTCGCCACAGGCGGTCGGCACAGATGCATACGCTACCGAAACCAGATTGACAATCACCGTTCGCGTAAAATATATCGACAACAAGAACCCTGCCAATAACCTCGACCAATCCTTCTCGGCCTACCGACAGTTCACATCCTCGATCATGCTAACCGATATCCAGGACGACCTTTGTGAGCAAATATCTGAGGAACTCGTCAACCTCATCTTCAATGCCACTCTCGGCAACTGGTAATCCCTCTCCCAATAGCCAATCCAAGCATAACTCCTCCACCCTCAACCCAAACCCCTAAAACCCAAAAACTAAAATCTAAAGCCTAAAGCCTAAAACCCAACCCCCATCCTCTAATTTTTGTCTCCGGCGCTGAGCTTCAGCGAAGCAATTCCCCTCAAAGCTCTAAAGCCTAACTCATAAAGCTAAAAAACATGCCTCCATATTACATTATCCCTGCCGTTTTAGCCTATCCGGAATCTTCGGGCGAAGAAAGGACACGTCTTGCACGCAAGATCGCTGCGGCAATCGGCGACCCAGTCGCACTACGCGCAATCCTCGGCATTGTGCCGGAGGAATTTCTCTCATTTTATCCCGACATGAAAATGCCGGAACTTTCCACCGACGACACTATCGACACATTCATCGACAAATTTGGAGACAAAACAAAACACCAACCTAAGGAAGTAGATGAGATTCTTCCCCCGGTAGCCGCATCCCCCTACGACCTTTCCATGCTTGAGGCTCTCCCCGAGGCAGAAAGCGAGCAGATTCCAGATATTGATCCTGAAGCCGATCCGGCAAACCAGACCTCCTCCATGCTCGATGCATTCCTCGCCGCAAACCCGCCCAAACGCCCCGCATTATCTCAATCTCTCGCTAAAGTGATGATAAAAAACGGTAACTATCAGAAAGCTTTAGAAATTATTACGGAATTAAGTTTGAATAATCCGAAAAAAAGTATTTACTTTGCAGACCAAATGCGTTTTCTAAAGAAATTGATTGCAATTCAGCAGAAAACTCATTAATACAACCCGAATAATCAATTAAATCAACAGAAATGTATATTTTTCTTTGTATCCTTATCGTTATCGCATCACTCCTTCTCATAGGTGCGGTGCTGATTCAGAAATCTAAAGGAGGCGGACTCGCTTCTGATTACTCAAGCGGAAACCAGTATCTCGGATATCGCAAGACCACAGACTTTATAGAAAAAGCCACCTGGACACTCGCAATATTCATCTGTCTGGTTAGCATCTGCGCATCTTTTGCGGTGAAAACTCCTGTTAACGTTTCAAGCATTCAGAATGCTGCCCCCGCGCCCAACTCTGCTGCTCCCGCGCCCGTTAACGCTCCGGCAGCTCAGAAAGCAGCTCCTGCTGCTCAGGCCCCTGCCGCAGCTCCCGCCGCAGAAACCCCTGCTGCAAACTAAATCTTACCATACCTTATAATAATAACCACTCTACAATACAGAAACGAGCCAAAATTTTCATTTTGGCTCGTTTCTGTATTGTAGATACTTAATTCATTTTCTCTTTCCCCACATAAGTTTATTCCGGAGAAGTCTCGGAAAGTTGGCATTCGGACGACGCAACACAATGATCGAGAATGGTGCACGTGTTAAAAGAAGTTCATCCTCCTCACACCTAATCAGAAAAGACCGCCCGTCAAGACTCACCCTCGAATGTGCGCTGCGAGATAAAGTCTTGAGACGCAGCTCAGAACTGCCCGAAATCACCAACGGACACATCGTCAGGGAGTGTGGAGCTATCGGTGACAGGACAAGACACCCCAAGGTCGGCTGGATAATAGGCCCACCCACAGATAGATTATAAGCCGTCGATCCGGTAGGAGTAGCAACCACCAGACCATCCGACACATAGTCGGCAAGGAATTGGCCATCAATCTCGGCATGCACTGTAACCATCGAAGCTGTCTCTGCCTTCTGAATAGCAACCTCATTCAAAGCATAAGGCCAAAAATCCGGAGGAAGGGCTTTACTCTTAACCTCGAGAAGAGCACGCCGCTCCTCAAGACCCATATCATTCTCCATCACCAGAAGAAGTTCATCCATCTCATCAAGTGCATAACTCGCGAGATAACCGAGATGCCCGGTATTGATTCCAAGAATCGGTTTCTCCCTATGGCCCACCCATTGGGCGGCTTTAAGGAAAGTTCCGTCACCACCAATGCTAACGACACATTGACATTCCTCCGGAAAATCCGTCACAACCTGAACTTCAGAAGGCAACACAACACCCTCTCCCTTCAGGTAAACGGCAAAACGTTCAATCACCCATACAGAGAATCCTCTGGCACTCAACAAATCAAAAAAACGCTTGAGATCCTCAAGGTGACCTTCCTGGTGTCTATTGCCGTAAATTGCTATCCGTTTCATTATCAAACATTCAAAATAGCCTGAAGTTCCAGCAGTCGCGAAGCCGCTATCTCATAATCACGATAGCTTTCGCCCGAAGCCTCCACAACCTTATAGCCATAACGTTCAAGACTCTGTATCGTAGCAGATGGATCCGACCTCCTTACACGAAGCGTCACAGAAAGTCGTCCCTCCGGCGCGGGCACACTCCAGAGATCCACAAGATGCGCATCTGTATCCTCTACCGCACGTGCAATCACCGACGCACTATAATCAGAAGGCGCGCACTCTATCCGGATAACGCTGCTGTCATCGCGAGGAGCGATCATCCTCCCAAGTCCCTCAAGCATCGAATCCGAATCAATGATACCCAATAGGCCATCCCCGTCCGATATGGCAGGGAAGGATTCCCCTCTGATCACGCCGACCATGCGGCCGGGAGAATCAAGCAGGCGCGGAAGAACATCCACCACAGGCATATCCGCTCCGACATTGACGGTCGGAATCAATCCCGTGGTTCTGCTCGATGGCGCCATTATATCCTTAGCTGTCATATCTATTCAATTTAATTCCACAATCGGAAATCTTTTTTAGAAAAAATTTCCTAAATTTGCATTCCAATCTATATAATTGTAACAATTCAGAAAAGAATACTCCCTTTACTGAATGCAAAGTTACAAATAATATGCCAAATTCGGCAATCCTTTCAAAATTTGAATCTAATAATGACTCGACTAAGCGTTAACATCAACAAAGTCGCGACACTCCGTAACGCCAGGGGGGAAAACAACCCTGACGTAGTGAAATTTGCCATCGACTGCGAGAAATATGGCGCCCAGGGCATCACCGTCCATCCGCGCCCGGATGAGAGGCACATCACCAGGCGCGACGTGCGCGATCTGAGGAAAGTCGTCAATACTGAATTCAACATCGAAGGATACCCTTCCGACGATTTCATGAAACTCGTTGTCGAAGTGCGCCCGGAGCAGGTTACACTTGTCCCTGATGCGCCCGGTGCCCTTACATCAAGCGCAGGATGGGATGTGATGGCCAATGCGGAATTCCTATCCCCGATTCTCAACAGACTGCGCCAGGCCGGAATCAGGAGTTCCATATTCGTTGATGCTGACCCGGCTCAGGTCAAGGAAGCGGCAAGGATTGGAGCCGACCGTGTGGAGTTATATACCAAGCCATACGCAGACAACTATTCCGAAGACCCCGCAGAAGCTGTAGCGCCATTTGTGGCAGCCTCCGCTGAAGCACTCCGCCGGGGAATTGGTCTCAACGCTGGCCATGATCTCAACCTCGATAACCTCGCATACTTCAAGAAAGCCCTCCCGCTGCTCGATGAAGTAAGTATCGGCCATGCCCTTATCTCCGACGCCCTATACCTCGGCATCGAGAAAACCATCCGTGAATACCGTGCCCAGCTCCGCTGAGTTCTAAAGACTAAAGCCCAAAACCTAAAGCCTCATAAATATGCAATCACTCTCATTTTGGTCGCTCATCATCGACGGCGGCTATATCATGATTCCCCTCGCAATTCTTTTAATTGTAGCAATCTATGTATTCGTAGAGCGTTCAATTGTGATAAACCGCGCCTCAAAAGAGGATAAGACATTCATGGATCGTATCCGCGACTACGTGCATGAAGGAGACATAGACTCCGCTTACAAACTCTGCAAGCGAACTGACACCCCATACGCCCGTCTGATCCAGAAAGGACTCACACGCATAGGACGCCCAATGAATGATGTCCTCGTCGCAATAGAAAACACAGGCAACATCGAAGTCGCAAATCTCGGTAAAGGCTTCCCCTGGTTATCCACCACAGCCGCCGGAGCTCCCATGCTTGGGTTCCTCGGTACGGTCGTCGGCATGATTCAGGCTTTTTTCTCCCTTGCATCAGCAGGGACATCCGCAAACATCACCGTCCTGTCAAGTGGTATCTACCAGGCCCTTGTCACTACCGTTGCCGGTCTTGTTGTCGGCATCATAGCCCTTTTCGCGTATAACTATCTTGTTGCTCGGGTAAACCGCGTCATGAACTCCCTCGAAAGCAAGACAATGGAATTCATGGATCTCCTAAACGAACCCGCTTCCTGATCCACTATTAATTATTAATTATCAATTATTAATTACCATTAGAATCTCCCAACGTGTCTCTAAAAAGAAACTTCCAGTCACTCGAAACATTCTCAATGTCATCCATGACAGATGTAATCTTTCTCCTTCTCATCTTCTTCATGGTGACATCCACTATAATATTTCCAGCCGCCATTGACGTGAATCTCCCGCAGAGTTCCGAACAGACATCTCTAAAACCGGTAACGGAGGTCTACATCGATGCAGAAGAGAACTTCTTCATAGTAGAAGACCGCAACGACTCCACCAACACACTCTCCACCCCTCGTGAAGTTACTCCCGACGAACTCGTCTCCACTCTGATAGCCATTCAGCAGATGGACTCCTTGCGCTCTGTTGCTCTCTATGCCGACAGCATGGTCAATTATGGCAAAGTTGTAGGTATCCTTGACATGGCCGCCCGGCAGAACCTGAAGATGGTGCTCGCCACAAAAGCTCGATCTCCGGAAGCTTCCAATCCATAAAATCTAAAACCAGACTCTCAATTTTTGCCTCTGGCACTGAGCTTCAGTGAAAAAGCCTGTATAGCCCAAAACCTAAAGCCTCATCCAAATGACCCAACGGGAGAAAAAAGACAGATCAATAGCCGCCGCGATAACAACTGTCGTGGTTCTGATCATATTGCTCGTACTATTTGTAGGTAGCATCGGTTACGAACGCCAGGAACTCGCAAAGCAATCAACTCCCGAACTCATGCTTCCCGAGGAGGAAGAACAGTTCCTTGAGCCCGAGATTCTACGCGACCTCGGGGAGAAAGACGCCGTTAACCACGACTCTCCGGCACCCGCCTTCAAAGGAGAACCGGAGAAAGCCGAAACTGACAACAACAAACTCGTTGTGCCCGGTAAAAATCCCAAACCGGCTCCCCCTGTAGAGAAACTTGTCAGCACAAAAAAAGAGAACGACGTTAAGACCACCGAACCGACAGTCACTGATGAGGAGAAACAGAAAGTCACATCAAAGGTAGCCAATAGTTTCTCCGGTCGCAATGGTGCCACCGAAGGTAAGAACGGCACATCCGGTGCCGGAGGTGTGGGTATCGGAATATCAGGAAATGCCAACGGTCGCTCCTTCCTCGGATGTCCCGGTCCGCAAGTCGAATTGCGCAATAAGACCACAATCAAAGTAGCAGTAGTGATAGATGCCGAAGGGAAAGTAATTTCTGCATCAGCATCCGGAGGCACATCTGCAGAGATACGAAAAGCATGCGAACAGGCAGCACGTTCAGCACGCTGGTCAGCTAAGAAAGGAGCCTCCGAAACCCGAGGCACAATCACCTTCACCATCACTCCCCGCTAATCACCCCTTACATCCCCCGGAGAGCACTCCCGGAATTCCTCCGTCATCACCCTTACATCCCCCGGAGAGCACTCCCGGAATTCCTCCGTCATCACCCTTACATCCCCCGGAGAACACTCCCGGAATTCCCTTCGTTCTCTCTATTCCCTTTCCTATCAAATCCATTCGATAATTGTTATATTCTGCCGAAGCTGATAGGTTGCGTGAAGGCAGCGCGCTGCCCCTCCCCTCCCTCAAGCCATAACCCTGCCTCCTTATGCAGAAAAATTCCCAAAAGCCTGTTAAAACAGAAAACGCCAGAAGGAATCTCCCCCGGGCGTTTAATGGTTTTATAAGCGATTGTTTTATTAGATAAACTTGGCATAATCTGCCTGCAACATATCTCCCTTCTCCTGGAAGGCCTGATGCAATGCAAAAGCAGCATTGAGTGTGTGAGGAGTGTGACCACCCTTGGAAAGTTTAAGGTAATCCCACATCAATTCTTTGTAAAGCGGATGAACACAATTCTCTATGATTGTCTCTGCACGCTGGCGGGGATCCTTACCACGTAGATCTGCAACACCCTGCTCCGTAGCAAGAATCTTGACTGAATGCTCACTATGATCAACATGTGAAACCATCGGAACTATTGTGGAGATCTTACCACCCTTCTGAATTGACGGACAAGAGAAGATCGACAGGTAGGCATTACGGCAGAAGTCTGCAGAGCCACCGATACCGTTCATCATCTTCGTGCCCAAAACATGAGTAGAGTTAACATTTCCGAAGATATCAGCCTCCAGTGCTGTGTTCATTGCAATCAGACCGAGTCGGCGAACAATCTCCGGACTATTGGAGATCTCCCCGGGACGCATGAGAACTTTGTCGCGGAAGAAATCTATATTATCCATAAAATGGAGCATCGCGTCATCCGAGAAGGTAAGAGCGCAAGTAGAAGCGAAACGACATTTACCCTCCTCCATGAGATGCATCACAGCATCTTGGATTACCTCTGTATACATTTCGAACTGAGGAATCTCAGGATTCTCGCCGAGTCCATAGAGCACCGCGTTGGCAACATTGCCTACACCGCTCTGGATTGGCAGGAACTCCTTCGGAATTCTACCCTCCCGCAACTGCTGGGCCAGGAAGTGACAAATATTCTCGCTGATCTTCTGGCTCACCTCATCAGGAGCTGTAAAGGGCTTGATACTCTCCGACGCATTTGAGGGAACAACGCCGATGATCTTGTTCGGATCTATTTTAAGCACCGTAGAACCTATACGGTCAGACGGCTTGTAAATCGGAATCTCACGACGGTGAGGAGGATCCAATGGAATATAATTGTCGTGGAATCCACGGAAAGAATTGCGGTAATATGAGGAATATTCAATAATCACCTTCTTGGCAAGCTTGGCGATTGTAGGAGTCATTCCCAAGCCGGCACCAAGTATTACTTCCCCGTTAGGACTCATCTCGGTTGCCTCTATGATAGCGACATCAATGTCTCCATAGAAACCATAACGGAGATCCTGAGAAAGATGACTGAGGTGAAGGTCGAAATAATTCATGTCGCCACCATTGAGCGATTTGCGCATATCGCCATGGCTCTGGTAGGGTGTACGGATTGCGACAGCGTTAGCACGTGCGAGTTCACCATCTACGTGGTCATTGGTAGACGCGCCTGTGAATACATTGATCTTAAATGGTTTACCCTCCTCATGGAGTTTCCTGGCACGCTCCGCAAGAGCTACTGTCACTACTTTCGGAGTACCTGATGCCGTGAAGCCCGAAAACGCTACGTTATCACCGTTCTTAATATAACTGGCGGCCTCTTCTGCCGTGATGAATGGGATACTCATGATGTAATGTCGGTTATTAGATTTAAGTTGCTTTGCAGTTATTAGCTTTTTATGTAATTTTGCACAAAAGTAATAAATTTATGCAAGAAAACACTATAAAGAACCGATTTTTTATTCCCGAAAACGATAAAAATTGCACGGTTTCTAAAAAAGTGCGCATCGAAACTTACGGTTGCCAGATGAATGTGGCTGACTCTGAGGTGGTAGCAGCCATGATGGGTATGGCCGGATACGAAACTACCGATTCCGACACTGACGCGGCAGCTGTCCTGCTGAACACCTGCTCGATCCGCGACAATGCCGAACAGAAGATATTCTCTCGCCTCGCATACTGGAATTCCATGCGACGCAAACTCGGAAGAAACATTATAATCGGAGTGATCGGATGTATGGCGGAACGCCTGAAACAGGAATTGATCGAGAAACATGGAGTGGACCTGGTTGCCGGGCCCGATGCTTACCTCGATCTGCCTAATCTCGTGGCGGCAGCTGAAGCCGGCGCTCCCGCAATCAACATTGATCTATCCACTTCCGAGACTTATCGTGACATCACACCCCGACGCATTGGCTCCAACGGAGTGTCGGGATTCATCTCGATCATGCGTGGGTGTAATAACTTCTGCTCTTACTGCATTGTGCCTTATACTCGTGGACGGGAACGCTCTCGCGAACCGCAGAGTATCCTCCGCGAACTCTCCGACCTCCGTGCGCGTGGGTTTAAGGAAGTGACACTCCTCGGGCAGAATGTGAACAGTTATAACTTCGCACCCGAGGGAGAGGAAGCAGTGGATTTCCCCAGCCTCCTTGCGATGGTAGCAAAAGCAGCTCCTGACATGAGAATACGTTTCACCACCTCTCATCCGAAGGATATGAGCGACAGAACACTCGAAGTCATGGCAGAGTATCCAAACATTGCACGTCACATACATCTCCCGGTGCAAAGCGGGAGCAATTCGGTGCTGAAAGCGATGAACCGCAAATACACGCGTGAATGGTATCTTGACCGTGTCGCCGCAATTCGCCGTATCTTGCCCGATGCAGGACTCTCAACCGATATGTTCACTGGTTTCCATGATGAGTCGGAGGAGGATTTCCAGCAAACCTTATCACTCATGCAAGAAGCAGGTTTTGACTCTGCTTTCATGTTCAAATATTCGGAACGGCCCGGCACCCTCGCAAGCCGTGAAATGCCCGATAACATACCGGAAGAGGTAAAGATAGAGCGCCTTAACCGCATGATTGCTCTCCAGAACGAACTCTCACTCGAAAGCAATCTCCGAGATGTGGGTAAGGAATTTGAAGTACTGGTGGAAGGAACCTCCAAACGTGATGCCGGAGAACTGTTCGGCCGCACATCTCAGAACAAAGTGGCCGTCTTTCCGGCTGCCGGAGCTCGTCCGGGCGACTTTGTGCGGGTTCGTGTCCTATCCGCATCATCAGCCACTCTCCGCGCGGAAGTTATTGATAATTAATATTTAGGGGCACTTCCCTTAATCAGGCTAAAAAAAAGCTACTTAAGCTATCTCTGCTAAAAAGCCTTCTCCTATAAATCCTAAAGTCCTGAAATAAATGGAAAACTTCGATGAAGCCAGCTTGAGTCAACTGTATCTAAAGGATACCGCCTTCCGCAATCTCATGCAGAAGCGTATCTTCAACGTGCTTCTCATAGCCACACCTTATGATGCATTCATGCTCGAAGAGGATGGGCGCGTTGAGGAACAAATTTACATGGAATACGTGCGTCTCAACCTCTCCTCCCCTCCACGCTTCACGAAAGTAGCCAACTATCGAGAGGCATATCAGGCCCTGGCTGAAAAGAACTTCGACCTAATCATAGCCATGCCCGGGGTGGACATCTCCGAAACATTCCGTGAAGCTGTGGAAATCGACAGGCTTTACCCCAACATCCCGCTCGTGGTGTTGACACCCTTCTCAAAAGAGGTGAGGCGCCGGATAGCGAATGAGGATCTCCGCGGAGTTGACTATGTATTCTCCTGGCTCGGAAACGTTGATCTGATATTGGCTATCATAAAACTGATAGAAGACAAAATGAACGCCGACACCGATATCGGAGAAGTTGGCATTCAAGGTATCCTCCTCATCGAAGACTCCATAAGATTCTATTCTTCACTGCTTCCCCCTCTCTTCAAATATTTACTAAAGCAATCATTGAGAAACTCCACAGAGGCCCTCAATGAGCATGAACGGATGCTCCGCATGAGAGGGCGCCCTAAAGTGCTTCTCGCACGAGATTATGAGGAGGCTGAAGCTCTTATGGAGAAATTTGGGGATAACATGCTCGGCATCATTACGGATGCGCGTTTCCCCCGCAATGGCGTGAAGGATCCGGAGGCCGGAATGAAATTCGCGGCAAAAGTACGCGAAAAATATCCACACATGCCAATAATAATGGAGAGTCAGGAAAGCTCCAACAGGAATCGTGCGGAGAAAGCGGGCTATATTTTCCTCGACAAGAACTCAAAGACTCTGCCACTCGATCTCAGGGAGGCAGCTACAAAGAAATTCGGATTCGGCGATTTCATTGTCAAAAATCCAACGACAGGCGCTGAAATAATGCGTATACGAAACCTTAAGGATCTGCAGAAGAATATCGATGGCATTCCGGATGAGGTTCTATATTACTATTCATCCACAAATTTCATCTCCCGGTGGCTTTATTCAAGAGCCCTTTTTCCTTTGGCAGAAACCCTCAAACGTTTCAATCATCGAAATTTGGAGGACACCCCACGTGTAAGGCGACTCATATCGGAATTGATAGTCAAATACCGCCGGATGAAGAATCGTGGCGTCGTGGCGGTTTTCAACAGGGATTCATACGACAAATGGAGCAACTTCGCACGCATCGGCGAGGGATCCATGGGGGGTAAAGGACGCGGTCTGGCTTTCATCGACCAGATAATCAAACGCCATCCCATATGCGACGACTTCGACGGAGTGCAAATCACTATCCCACACACAGTTGTGGTTTGCACAGACATATTCGATGAATTCATGGATTCGAATGGGCTATATAAGATAGCCCTGTCAGATGCCCCGGATGAGGAGATTCTAAAAGCATTCCTTTCAGCCTCTCTGCCGAGCGATCTTCTGCAGGACTTCATGGCCTTCTTCGATGTGGTCCGCCGGCCACTCGCTGTCCGGTCAAGCTCGCTGCTTGAAGATTCTCATTACCAACCCTTCGCCGGGATCTATTCCACATATATGATTCCCTATACAGAAGACACCGACCTCCGACTGCGGATGCTCGCCGATGCCGTTAAAGCCGTATATGCTTCGGTATTCTTTGCCGATTCAAAGGCTTATATGAACGCCACAAGTAACGTTATCGATCAGGAAAAAATGGCCGTCATCCTACAGGAAGTAGCAGGCGAAGATCATGACGGATTTTACTATCCCAGCTTTTCGGGTGTAGGCCGCTCGCTAAATTATTACCCCGTCGGAGAGGAACGTACGGAAGAAGGAGTTGTTGAAGTGGCTGCAGGCCTTGGCAAATATATAGTTGACGGTGGTAGAGCGCTACGATTCTCCCCCAGACATCCCGACAAAGTCCTACAGACCTCGACCCTCGAATTGGCTCTCCGAGATACCCAAACCACTCTCTACGCTCTTCCTCAGCATACCGGGCATGAGGATGAATTCAAGGTAGATGACAGTTTCAACATCGCCAAGCTAAGTGTATCGGACGCTTTCAAGACAGGAGCCCTCAGGTATCTTGTCTCCACATTCGATATTGACGACCGAATAATCCGTGACACTGAATTCGGGAAAGGCCGGAAAGTTGTCACATTTGCCAATATACTTAAACATGATGCCTTCCCCTTGGCCAAAATTGCAGACTTCATGCTTGAGACAGGCCAGTATGAGATGGGCCGACCGGTAGAGATTGAATTTGCAGGGAATATCAAACCATCCCCAAAAGGGAAGGGTGACAAAGGCACTGTCTACTGGTTGCAGATCCGGCCTATAGTCGACACCAAGGAGATGCTTGACGATAAAATTATGGAAGGCGACGACAGCGAACTTATTCTCCGCAGCGAAACTGCACTCGGCCACGGAATGATGGACAATATTAAATATCTCGTTTACGTACGCCCTGAGAGTTTCGATTCAGCCAAGAATCGTGATTTGGCAATCGAGATTGAAAAAATCAACGCCAACTTTGTGGAGAAAGAGGAACCCTACATCCTCATTGGTCCCGGACGTTGGGGGTCCTCAGATCCGGCCCTCGGAATCCCTGTAAAATGGCCACAGATTGCCGGAGCACGCCTCATTGCCGAATCAGCTCTTCCGGGCTACCGCATAGAGCCCTCACAGGGCACCCACTTCTTCCAGAATCTTACATCATTCGGGGTAGGTTACTTCACAATTGATCCTCGGGGAGGTAACGGATTCATCGACATTGATTATCTAAACTCCCTCCCCGCTGAATACGAAACCGACCGGGTAAGAATAATCCGTTTCAACGACCCCCTTACCATTGCCATCAACGGCCGCAAATCGAAAGGAATCGTTCGTAAACCCCAGAGTTAGACATTAGCTCTGTCAAATATGAATAACTTTAAGGGGCTGTGTCAATATGTAAATTTTGGCTCAGCCCCAAAGGCATGTCATAATATTTTTGTCTCCGGCCTTGAGCTTTAGCGAAGGCTCTTGGGAAAAGTCGCTATTTAAGCTTTGCCAGGAATTTATCTATAGCCTCAGGCATCGAGCGGGCTATCGGCGAAGGTGCAGAAACATCCAGTTTCAATCCGGCATCTTCTACAGCTTTCGCTGTGGTAGAGCCAAATGTGGCGATATAAGTCGGTCGCTCACTCTGATTGAAATCAGGGAAATTCTTCTTTAACGAAGATATTCCTGCCGGTGAAAAGAACACAAGCATATCGTAATCCAGATCTTCATCAGGCTGGAAATCATTGCTTACGGTGCGATACATTACAACCTTTGACACATCAAGCCCCCGGGAACTCAAGGTTGCCACATCATCCTTATGCACATCCGAGATAGGGAAAAGGAATTTCTCCTTATTGTTCTTATCGAATGCGGCCAGAAGCTGCTCATCGTTAAGTTTGCCTGTCTTGCCGAACGATATCTTGCGCTTACGATAAACGATATATTTCTGTAGATACAACGCTATCGATTCCGTGGTGCAGAAATACTTCATCGTATCGGGAACCTTGACGCGCATCTCTTCACAGAGACGGAAAAAATGATCTACCGCCGTGCGGGAGGTAAAGATCACTCCGGTGTAATCAGCAATATTCACCTTTGACTGGCGAAATTCTTTTGCCGTAAGTCCCTCAACCTTGATAAAGGGGCGAAACACCATCTCTACCCCATACTTGGAACAGATATCGAAATAAGGAGACTTCTCCGATGTGGGCTGAGGTTGGGATACTAATATCTTCTTTACTTTCATTCTAAAAATGGTTTCTCAACATATCTTCTTACAGCCAGTCAGCGCACACTATTATCGCTGCAAGATAGGATATTATTAATGGAACTATTTCTAAACTGCAAAGGTAGTACAAAAAAAGCAACCAAGAGGGAATTTGATTGAAAAAAATCCTAAATCCCTTATAAATGAACAATATTTTACCTAATACGAACACTCCGGCTGCGATTATAAGCAATATGCGGGCATCTCCTTCATAACAGAGCGCAAGGAGCGAAATCGGGAAAAGAAGGAAGGATTGCATCCCGATTGATGCCCACGCCCCCTTTACCCAGAGACGAGTATTGGTGGAATCTGAAAACACATTCCCCACTATCCAGTAGGATACATACATAAACACCAGATATACCAGGGCAATACCGCTGCAAAGACCAATCCCCTCCAATGGACGATCCGGTATACCGAACGAGCCGAAAGGACTTCCCGCGGCGGTCAACCTCAGGGTTTTCCATAGAAGGATTCCGACACAAAATATCCAGGTAAGGTTGAGCAACATTAGGAAAGTTGTCTCCTTAACCGTATTGTCAAACATATTGTGCCTTATCCTTATATCCTTGATATCAGATATGAGTGCCTTTATATATTTGGGATTGTTCTTAAATTTCATACACACAGCGCAAAACAGCACTGCAAGGATTACGAATACCCAGGAGAGGCCATACCCCCCGGTGATATCCTTAACGGGTGATTGATTCGCAATTTTCTGAGAATAAGGAGCTTCGAGCACTATCCCGTAACTGCTCTGCTCACGAGCTAAAGAGTCATTCATAACCCTGACAACCGAATCCTCACGAACCCGTGCCAACGAATCCCGCTTGAAAACCTGTCCCGATTGCCACCCAGCGACATTTGTTGTCTTCTGGAGCGTCATCCCTTTAGGCAACAGAGGTTCTTGTGCATGTGCAGGAACAACTATCTCATCGACAGTTTGCCACCCGCTGTTATTTATAGAATCCTGCATACTCATCAGTTAATCAGAATCATTGGCTACACCAGATCACATCCAGCCCTCATCCTTATACCAGGCCAGACTTTTCTCTATTCCTGACGCAAGTGAAGTCGAAGGGGAAAAACCGAAATCCCTCTCCGCTTTTGACACATCAACACACCAGTTGCGTTGCTTCATTATTTTGTACTTGTCTCTGTTAAGCGTCGATGGTTTAAGACGGGCAACTCCCCACCATTCCGCAACCGCAGAAACCAGCTTAACCCCCCACAACGGCATTCTCACCGGAATCACAAGTTTTTTCCCTATCGCCTTAGCAACAAGTTTCCTGAACTCTCCTTGAGTATAAGCACGCGGTTCGGAGATATCATAAATCTCATTGACAGGCGCCTTCTCAAGCGCGTCATATACGGCCGACGCCAAATCCTCCACATATATGAAGGTGAGCAATTGCTTACGATAGCCCACAGAAAAATCAAATCCCGTGCCGATAGATTTGAACATCAGGAAATAATCTCGGTCCCGCGGACCGTAGATACCTGTCGGCCGGAAAATGATATAGGGTATCCCTACACTTTGCAACCAAATTTCGGCCTTAAGTTTCGACGCACCATACTTGGTATTGGGGGTTGGAATCAGCTCCTCATTGAAAGGAGTATAACCCTTCTCATCACCCGGCCCCATGGTGGAAAGCGAACTCATGTACAAGAACTTCCAGGGCACCATCGATGTCTGTTCAAGAGCAGTAGTGAAATAGCGAAGATACTCGTAATTGATCTGAGAAAAATCAGAATAGCGCATCACCTTTGTCGCGCCAAGATTATAAACTATGAAATCCCACTTCTCACCCTCCGGAAGGGCTCCGGAAAGTGTCTTGGCTATACTGTCGGCTCTTGAGAAATCAAATTCTAAAAAATGTATACGTTCATCGGTGAGCCATTTGCGAGAGGTCGTTTCCCTCACACCTGCCCATACCTCGTAGCCTCGGCGCAAACCCTCTGCCACGATAAATCCTCCGGTAAATCCTCCGGCACCGACTACCAGTACTCTTTTTCCTGCCATTCCACACAAATTATTAAAGCGTCCCGAAACTATATCCCTCATTTCTGAGCCATTCTACAGCTCGTGGCAACGCATCAAACATTCGGGCCTCGCTCTTGAGAGAATCATGAAAAACAATTATTGAGCCATCCCGTGTGTAACGCTTAACATTTCTCACCACATCATCCGCTCTGAGACGCTTGCTGTAATCCCTGGTCACGACATCATACATAACTAACCGGTATTTCTCGGAAAGTCTCTTCCTCTGTCCACGTCTCATCCACCCGTGAGGGGGGCGGAACATGTCACTCTCAATATATCTTGAAGCCTCCTCAACATCATTTACATACTCCTGCGTGCTCTTTCTCACCCCTTGAAGATGATGCATCGTATGATTTCCTACGCTATGCCCTCTCCGCAACACCTCCCTGTATAGTTCCGGATATTTTCTCACGTTGTCCCCAACCATGAAGAAAGTACCCTTTACTCCGAGCTCATCAAGCATGTCAAGAAGTCTGGGAGTTACTTCCGGAATGGGGCCGTCATCAAAAGTGAGAAACACCCTCTTTGGCCCTTCTCCTACATTACGGAACAAAGCCTCCGGCGCCAGCTTCCTGAGCCACTCAGGTGGTTGCTCTATCAGCATGATAAATCTGCTTAATGAGGATTATTTCGGTTATACTCATCATTCAGTCTCTTACTGCGACTCATATCCACACTCTTGATAGCCGCATCAGCATCAAGAGCCTCCTGAGAGATTCCGGCTTTAAGATACTGCTGATATGCTTCGTAATACATCGAATCCAGATATCGGTCATCTGCTGAACTTGCTGCATATTCTGCAGGGGAAAGGCCGGCAAGTTTATTGATAATCTTGGCCACTGAAGCTAACTCCTTCACATAATCAGCCTCCGAATAACCTCCGACATAGTCTCCGTCCAAAGCATCTTCACCCCCGGAGCCATATGCCCGGTTGTAGGCACTCTGAAGATCAGCACGCTTAAACCCATATTTCTTAAGCAATGCATCAGTCTTCTTCGCATCGCCTCCATAGCGCTCATAAAGCTCGATGAATCTCCAATACTGATATGGGAGCAGCTGCGACTCCAAAGTTAAAGGAACACTTCCAAAACTGATAGCCATATTCTGCTGATATACCACATACTGAATCCATCGTTCCATCTGATTCCATAGCAGGGTAGTCGCCTTTTCTGTAAGTTTCTTGTCTCCAAGTTTCTCTCCCAGCTCTCCATACACCTCCGGCAAGCTGAGTGATACGGTAAGCCCGTAGCGCGAAACATTCTCCGAAAGATTCTTTTCGAGTGCCCTGGCAGTATTCAATGCCTTCGTATAATCCTCGCGAGCACCCTTTTCATCGCCGGCCGCCTTCTTGAGATCACCCTGATAAATCAATTCGGTTGCAACATCCACCATCGAGTTTCGTGTAGTGACAAGCATTCTTCTCACGGTCTCATCGAAATAGGGACGGCTGTCGGCGGTAGCCTTGTCAGCACCACCCCACTTATAATTCATCACTACATCATAAGCCCTGTCAACTCTCGCTGGAAGCCCCGACTGACGTGTGGGCACGATCTGGTGAGTCATACCTGTAGAGCGCATATAGTCACTGAGACCCAGATGATATTCACCCCCTACCGTAGAGCACCAATAAATTGGTCGTGGCCACCCTTCGGCTGCATTTGTAGCTATGATATCAAGCATGAGAAGCTCTCCGAGGCCTAAATATCCCTTACCAGCAACCGCCGGAGCCGAACGAAGATCTATAACTATCTCATCCACTATATCGGCAGTATCCTGGGGTGCCACAAGCCCACGCTCTATTACCTTCTTCTTGTCGACAGGTATCGTCACCACACTCGAAGGCAGTGATGGATATCCGTAATCCGGATTCATCGTCTTGCCGGCATAAAGAAGCTTCAGCGACGACAGAAGATCGGCCGGTGCCGTCTCCCTGCCAAGCACAGTCACATCCATTCTGCCATAAGCTATGTCGGCAGGCGTGGCCGTGAAATTAACAGCCGGAGCATCATAACTCTGGCGACGCATCTGATTGGCATACCAATCGGAGGCAAGATAGCTAAGATTTATTATCTTCACATCCGGACGGACTCCTTCTACCTCCTGGGCATACCATAAGGGGAAAGTATCGTTGTCTCCATTACAGAATACAATCGCGTTGGGTTCAAGGCTATTTAGATAGTTTATTGCGAAGTCGCGTGCAGCATATCTGCCGCTGCGATCATGATCATCCCATGTCTGGCTAACCATCTGAATAGGCACTGCAAGGCCTACTACGCAAGCAGTGGCAGCACAATACACCGATGCCGAAGCGCGTTTCCGGCTTCCAATGAAGAAACGAATCACGCTCCAGAGTCCGGCAACTCCCATACCGATCCAGATTGCATAAGCATAGAATGAGCCGGCAAAGGCGTAGTCACGCTCACGAGGCTGGTTTGGCGGTTGGTTCAGATAAAGCACAATAGCTATTCCGGTCATGAAGAAGAGGAAGAACACTACCCAGAACTGTTCTATTCCACGTTTCCCCTTGAACGCCTGCCATATCAAACCTAGAAGACCCAATATCAAAGGAAGCATAAAATACACATTGTGCCCCTGGTTATTTTTACCCAAGTCATCCGGAAGGAGCGATTGATCTCCGAGACGTGCATTATCAATGAAAGGAATTCCCGATATCCAGTTTCCGGCGTCAAGCTCACCCTTCTGATTCAGCACATCATTCTGACGCCCGGCAAAATTCCACATGAAATAACGCATATACATGTGGACAAGCTGGTAATTATAGAAATAAGAGAAATTCTGCCAGAATGTGGGCCGATATCCATACTTCTGAGGATAATTCACCGTTCCTGTCATCTGATTGATGAAAGGCTCACCCTGCAGATCTGTCTCAGGAATCTTCTCCCCGGTGGTGGCATCAACAGCATAAATCTCCTTCAGGTTGGAGGATGTCGTGTCAAGATTCACCCACTGCTTGTAAGCGTCACGGTGCATACGGCTATAAATACGGGGGAAGAGCATGTTGAGTTCAGGATTCATCTTAATCTCCGACTTATAATCCCTTTTCACATAATAATCACCGCCGCGCATTGCATTAGCAGCATTTGAGGCTTGCTCTGCCGTGGAGAGAAAACCATATTCCGACTTCGGCTCGGCATCCTTAACCCCTTTCGCATAAAGAGGCTTACCCTTCTCTACCACCTGCTGGTAATATGGATAATTCACAATCACCGGGCTTCCATCCTCCCGGTAGGTCACCGTATCTGTTGTCACCCCTACCAGTTTCTTTTGTGGAGATGAATATAGAGTCTCCCCATAGATCAGAGGATTCTCCCCATACTGTTCGCGATTAAGATAAGCGGCAAGATCGAAAACATTATCCGGTGAATTCTGATTCATCGGAGTGTCCGCACTCGACCGTATGAGTATCAGCGCATAGCTGGAATAGCCGACAAAAATCACGGCTATGCTCCACATCACAAGGCTGAGGGCCCTCACCGGCAATGGCCGCCCGGCTCGGATAAAGAGCCACGCTGCAAGGGCTGCGGTCAGAAGCCATCCGAACCACCATCCGTTGCCAAAGAAAAGCATTCCTGACAATGTTACAGCAACAAGAAAAGAGACTTTGATAAGGGTAGCCGATTTCTGACGCCACAACTCGAAAAGAGCCCAGATGAAAACACAGGCCGTAAGTATTGCATAGAATAGAGCGCCGCTGTTAAACGACATATGGAATCCGTTAACAAACAGAAGCTCGAATCTTTGTGCCATCTTTATAAATCCGGGAACAAGCCCGAATAGCACAAGGGCAATTATCACAAATGATATCACAAGGGCTATCAAAGACTTGACAAGATCCATATTCTTATATTTGCGATAAGCGAATATGAGGACAATTGCAGGAATACAAAGAAGATTCAATAGATGGACAGCCACACTTATTCCAATCACATAAGCGATCAAAATAAGATACTTGTCAGAATGAGGTTCGTCCGCTCTATTCTCCCATTTGAGAATCAACCAGAAAACAAGAGCCGTACAGAACGAAGAGAATGCATATACCTCACCCTCGACAGCTGAAAACCAAAAAGTGTCACTCCAGCAGTAGGCTAATGCACCAACAACCCCACTACCCATTATGATAAGATAACGAGAAAGGGAAAGCTCGCTCTTACGCTTGTCCGACACCACGAGCCTTCTTACCAGATGTGTTATGGTCCAAAAAAGCAGAAGGATCGTAAGAGCCGAAAGCAGTCCGCTCATAGCATTCACCATCACAGAGATCATCTGTGAATTGGGAGCGAAATTAGCAAAGAAACGAGCCGTCAGCATGAAAATGGGGTTGCCCGGCGGGTGTCCCACTTCCAGCTTGTCAGCCTGGATAATAAACTCGCCGCAATCCCAATAGGATGCGGTTGGCTCAAGAGTAAGCCAATACGTAACCAAGGCAATCACGAAGACAACCCAGCCCGTAATATTATTGATAAGCTTATATCTTTTTGTCAACATATATTGAAAAAAACTGCTAAAGCGTTAGTAACCACCTATCCAACATGCAAAATTAGCCATTTTATCTGATAATTCCACAATTTCCCACTAAAAAACCATCTCAAATCTGGTCTGCTCCTACAGATTCCGTCCTTGTCCCGTCACGCCGGCCACTCAAGCCGGATGAAATCCGACGGCAGCTGTGACCGGAGACACAGCATTTACGCGCGTAGACGGGCATGCACGCGCAGACGTGCGGACACAAAAAAGGGGCCGGTCCTGAGACCGGCCCCTTAAAGGCGGCGATTACCTACTCTCCCGCTTTCGCAGTACCATCGGCGTGATGAGGTT
>CAZCJC010000007.1:0-73538 GCA_964499025.1 uncultured Sangeribacter sp. | reverse complement strand
TACAATTAGGAAATGAATGGTCTTTTTTATCCTACCATTTTACAATTAATCTTATTTTTATTATTATCAAGAACGGCTGTGCGTCAGAATTAGTCAGATGCAAGGCACTGAGGATGAGGCTGAGGGAGCATACTGAAGTATGTGACCAAAGTCGAATTCCGATAGCAACGCAGCAGATGGCCTATTATGACAAACCGTCGTCAAAAGAACTTTGTTACTGAGTTTGAGTAGTTAAATACTTTAGGCTGATTATTGATTTTAACCAGAGTGTAAATATTGGGGTTGCCGGGAGAATTGAAATAAACAACATTCCCATTCTTAATCCCCTTCAAGTTCGTATCACCTGATTTTAAGTTCCAATCATCACCGGTAATAGTTATTGTAACTGTTTCAGCCGGATTGTTTGCCACTTTATAACTACCGGCAGAAGGTAAAGACAGAGTAGCTGGATCTGCCAAAACGTTCTGCATAACCATGCCGCGAAGTCCCGGGGAATATTCTATAATATACCATCCACCTTTCTGCTCTTCAACTTTATATGCCATGCCGGAGAGAAGCATTACAGCCTCATCCTTTTGGTTTAACGCAGCAAATTCATCTTTTGCTACCGGCTGTTCGAACACCTTTGTGTCTTTCCCTATCACAACAAAGTCCTGCGCCATGAGAGTAGATCCCGAAGCAAGGATAAGAGCAGAGGCAATAATTTTTTTCATACATCCATTAATTTAAATGTAAAAGCTCACTAATCTTATTCTCAGCAGCACTCAAACCATCGGCATCTTTACCACCGGCCTGAGCAAAGAATGGCTGTCCACCGCCGCCACCTTTTATTAATTTGGCAGCCTCCCTGACAATCTGCGATGCGTTAAAACCTTGTTTAACGAGATCATCGGAGAGTGCAACAGTCAATAATGGTTTTCCTTCATTTATCGTTGCTCCAATGAAAACCGCAGCTTCCGGACATTCTTTACGAACATTGAAAGCAACATTCTTAACTACATCAGGAATACGGGGCCCAAGTAATTTAACAACCTTGATACCGTTAACCTCCTTGGCAGCTACAATTGCTTCTTTAGTCATCAACTGGATTCTTTCAGAAATAAATTCATCTACCTGATGTTTGAGTTCTGAATTCTCTGCAATGGCTTTCTTCACTGCCGTCTTTATATCTGAGGAACCACCGAGCAACTGAGCCACATCTTTGGTTATATCCTGAAGTCCATCCAAGAGATTTTCTACACCAGCGGCAGTCACTGCTTCAATACGGCGAATTCCTGCAGCAATCGAGCTCTCGGAGAGAATTCGGATCATGCCGATGTTTCCGGTATTCCCTACATGTGTTCCACCACATAGCTCAATGGAATCTCCATATTTGACTACTCTCACCTTATCGCCATATTTTTCTCCGAAGAGGGCCATTGCACCCATTTCGCGAGCTTCAGCAATAGGAATCTCCCTATGCTCTTCAAGATTCATAGCTTTACGTATGTGAGAATTTACAAGGTGTTCCACCTTTCTGATCTCCTCCGGAGTTAGTTTCTGGAAATGTGAGAAATCAAAGCGAAGAAGGTCGGGAGATACATAAGATCCTTTCTGCTCGACATGTGTTCCAAGTATCTCTCTGAGTGCTTCATGCAAAAGATGGGTGGCCGAATGATTTGCGGAAGTCGCTTCTCTTGCCTCTACATCAATCTTTGCAATGAATTCTGCTTCGGGATTCTCCGGAATTTCATATGAGAGGTGTACTCCAACATTATTCTCCTTCTTTGTATCAAAAATAGTGATGCTTTTTCCATCAGGGGAAGTAAGAGTTCCCTTATCTCCAACCTGACCACCCATCTCCGCATAGAATGGAGTTTTAGAGAGCATTATCTGGTAATATTCCTTACCTTTTTGTTTAACTTTACGATAACGGAGAATCCTTGTGGGTGTCTCATAATTATCATAACCTACAAACTCCTCCTCTCCTGAATTTATTTCCACCCAATCTCCGGCTTCAGTGGCCGCAGCATTCCTCGCACGATCTTTCTGCTTCTTCATTTCCTTATCAAAGCCCTCACGATCGAGATCCATCTTCTGCTCACGAAGAATCAGTTCTGTAAGATCAAGAGGGAAACCATAAGTGTCATAAAGAATGAAGGCATCTTCTCCGGATAGGGTATTGTTTCCTGTCTCTTTCGATTTCTTGATAAATGAATCCAGGAGCTTTATTCCGTTGTCAAGAGTCCGTAAGAATGATTCTTCCTCTTCCTTGATAACCTTAGAGATAAGGTCTTTCTGCGCGGGAAGTTCGGGATATGCTTCACCCATCTGATCAACAAGAGTAGGAATGAGTTTATAAAGGAATGCCTCTTTCTGATCAAGGAAAGTATACACATATCTTACGGCACGGCGAAGAATCCTTCTGATCACATACCCCGCCTTGGCATTTGATGGGAGCTGAGAATCAGCAATAGAGAATGCAATTGTGCGCACATGATCCGCAGCAACGCGCATGGCTACGTCAACTTTGGCATCCTCACCATACTTTTTACCCGATAATCTTGAAATCTCCTTTATTAAGGGTGTAAATACATCTGTGTCATAATTGGATTTCTTTCCCTGCAAAGCCATGCACAGTCGTTCGAATCCCATTCCTGTATCTATAACTTTTGCCGGAAGTGGTTCAAGGTGACCGTCAGCCTTGCGATTGTATTGCATGAACACGAGGTTCCATATTTCAATCACCTGAGGATTATCCTTGTTTACCAAAGTTGCTCCATCAATAGCCTCCCTTTCTTCATCTGAACGGAGATCTATATGGATTTCAGAACAGGGACCGCAGGGACCGGTTTCACCCATTTCCCAAAAGTTGTCATGTCTGTTGCCGTTGATTATATGAGACTTAGGCAAATGTTTCTCCCAATAGCCGGCGGCTTCGTTATCCCGTTCAAGATTTTCAGGGGCATATCCCTCAAATACAGTGGCATATAATCTATTGGGGTCAAGTTTAACAACCTCAGTGAGATATTCCCATGCCCAGTCGATCGCTTCCTTTTTGAAATAATCTCCGAAACTCCAGTTTCCGAGCATCTCAAACATAGTATGATGGTATGTATCGTGACCAACCTCTTCAAGGTCATTATGTTTTCCGGAAACTCTCAAACATTTCTGGGAATCCGTAACACGCTTGGCTTCCGCCGGACGGTTTCCGAGGATTATATCCTTAAACTGATTCATACCGGCATTGGTAAACATCAGTGTAGGATCATCTTTGATAACCATTGGGGCAGATGGAACGATTTTGTGTCCCTTTTCCTGAAAGAAGTTTTTGAAGGATTCTCTGATTTCCTTAGACGTCAGCATTTTATCTAATGTTTTATATTACAAAAGCCGATAGTTAACGGAATATCAAGCCTTAACAGCATATCAATTTCCTCAAATCGGCCTTAACCTATTTTACCAATTGCAAATTTAGCTATAATTTAGTATTTTTGCAATGATTAATTAGTTTAGACATATCTAATAAGCAGGTCGCAGAAATTAATGAATAGATAAAATGCAATGATTTTGAATTAATTTTGGTTTCGGCTGAAGGAGCATGGCGGGCTATGTGACTGAGTCGAGGCCAAAAGTAATACAAAAGAACAAGTTTTAGCATTCATTAATCTCATTTTATTTACACTAATTAATTTTTGTGAGCTACTTATAATTTAAGGATCCCTTGAGTAGCTTGGTTGGGCCGATTTTCCTCGTTTGAGCGAAAGGATATGTCTGGTATATGAGTGAGCAAACGGAAAAGATGCGATTAGGCCGTAAAGATCTTAACCTTGAATGAAGCGACAGATTTATTACATATATAATCCTGAGACTGATAACTTTGAACGGGTTTTCCCATCGTTCAAAGGAAATCTTATCAAGTTTCTGAGGTTCACCGGAATGGCATTGATACTTGGAATTGTGATTTTCTTTATAATTTTCTACGCATTCGATGCTCCGACCGAAGAAAACCTGCGTAAAGAGAATGCAACACTCAAGAAACAACTCAGCATTCTCAATCGCCGTCTCGATAATTCATTGAAGGTGATGCAGAATATTCAGAACCGAGACGATAATTTCTATCGGGTAATGATGCAGATGGATCCGGTAGGGCAGGGGCAAAGACTTGCAGGGCTCGATAATGAGAAGCGATATCGTGAACTTGGTAATATTCAGGATGCGGGTTTGGTAAAATTGTTAAATCAACGGCTTGACTTATTTGACCGTCAGCTTTACGCGCAATCCCTATCTTTCGATCAACTTAAAGAGGCAGTTGCGACCCAAAAGGATAAATTGGCCCATATACCATCCGTAATACCTATCAATATAAGAGATTTTACGATGTCATCGGGATACGGAATTAGACGCGACCCTATATATGGAGCAACAAAATTTCATGCAGGGCTCGATTTTGCAGCTAAAACCGGTACGGATGTATTCGCTACGGCGGATGGAGTAATTCTTGAGGCTGACCGAAAGAGTGGCTATGGTAATTGTATTGATGTTGATCATGGATATAATTACGTAACCCGATATGCTCATTTGAGTGAAGTTCTCGTTAAACAGGGACAGGAAGTTAAACGTGGAGAACTTATCGGAAGGGTTGGGTCTACCGGAAAATCCACCGGACCACACTTGCATTATGAGGTGCTTTTCAAAGGTGAACCCCAGAATCCAGTGAATTATTATTTCATGGACCTTACTCCGGAAGAATATGCAGAGATGGTTCAGTTAGCTGAGAATGCCGGACATGTTATGGACTGATTAGCGTATTTTTGCTATGGATGAGCTTGAAAAGAAATTCTATAAAATAAAGGATGTGGCAATCCTATTGGGAGTGTCCCCCTCAACTCTACGCTATTGGGAGCAGGAATTCCCGGAGTGTAAACCTCGAAGAAGCACTTCCAATATAAGATATTATAAAGCTGAAGATATTGAACTCCTGAAAATCATTTACTATCTTCTTAAAATTAAGGGTCTGAAAATTGAAGCGGCTAAGGAACAGATAAGGACTAACCGTAAGAATGTTTCTAACCGGGCAAAAATTTTAGAAACGCTTACCGATACACGCAATCAACTTGAGGGAATTTTAAAAGCTTTGAGCAGAAGAAAATAGTTGTTCAAAATAGTCAACTACCATATATCTATTAATTTTTAACAACTACATAGATTCACATAATACATATAACAGAACGGCATGGAGATTTCAATAAATGAATCTCCATGCGAATCTGTTAATAAGATCTAAGTAACTATACAAATAGGAGTATCACTATCTGTGCGGCAATCACTCGCATAAACATAGTCAATGGATAAACAGTGGAATAAGCAACCGCAGGCGCATCATTATTTGCAGTCTTATTAGCATAAGCCAGAGCCGGAGGGTCAGTATAGCTTCCACTCATCATACCCAATATAGAGAAGTAATTGAGCTTATATTTTGCTCTTGCTATTATTCCAATAATTATCAATGGAATGACAGTTATCAGAAAACCATATCCCACCCAAATAGCACCTTGGGAATTGAAAACAGTGGCGAAAAAGTTCTTTCCGGCCGCTAATCCGACGGATGCAAGGAATAGACAGATACCCATTTCACGCAAAAGGAGATTAGCAGAAGAGTTAGTGTAGGTTACGAGATGGAATTTATGTCCATACGCACCTATGAGGATTGCCACCACAAGAGGGCCTCCGGCAAGACCAAGTTTCATGGGGACAGACATTCCAGGAAACTGCAATGGAATACTTCCGACAAGTATTCCGAAAAATATACCGATGAACATCGTGATCAGATTAGGCTCGTTAAGTCTCTTCATTGAGTTTCCGAGTTTATTGGCGAGATTATTGATATCATCCAGTTTGCCAACAACCGTCAGTCGGTCGCCCATCTGAAGGCGTAGATTCGGACCGGCCACAAGATCAACGCCAGCACGATTCACGCGTGTAACGTTAAGTTTGTATGCAGAATGCAACCTCATCGATCCTAATTTGATACCATTGTATTCAGTCTTCGTTACCAAAATCCTACGTGAAACAACGGGCCCCTTATCCATTTCCCAAGTCTTTTCAATTATCGGACCTATGAAACGAGTGAACAGCTCCTCATCCTGCTGTGAACAAACAATAAGACATATGTCGCCATATTCTATAGTGTCCTGGGATGTGGGGATTATGACAGTTCCATCCGGTTTTTCGATTCTCGATACAACATAATCACATGAAATAAGAGTATGTAGTTTAATCATCGAGAGCCCGTCAATCATCTTATTGGTGACTTTCAAAGAAACGATATGAGGAGCAAGCTGAGAACTCTTTTCATCGTTCTCGATCTCCTGAGCCTCTTTGGTAAGATCTATCTTAAAGAATTTCTTGATAAGAATCATGGTAAGGATAATTCCTACAACCCCCAACGGATAGGCAGCAGCATATCCCATCGACATCTGTTGGCTCACATCATATCCTTCAGCGTTGACTTGTAGATATGTCTGCTGAGCTGCTCCAAGTCCGGGAGTATTTGTTACGGCTCCACTCATTATTCCGACAAGTTGGGAGATGGAAGTATTACCTTCCGAACCACCTTGTATAAAATAAATAGCCAACATGATGGCCACATTGAGGGCGATTCCTGTAACGGCTAATCCATTCATTTTAACTCCTCCCTCCTTGAATGAAGAGAAGAAACCGGGACCAACCTGCATACCAATCGAAAAGATAAACAGAATAAGACCAAATTCCCTTAAAAAATGCAGCACATCAGCATCAGCTTGATATCCGAAATGACCTACTATTATTCCAACAAACAATACAAAAGTCACTCCTAAGGATACACCGAGTATCTTTATTTTCCCGAGGAAGATACCGGTAAAAATTACGAAAGAATAGAGTAGGATAGTGCTTGCCAGAGAATTGTTAAATGGTCTGATGAGATCTATCAACCAATCCATAAAATGAAGTAATTTAAAATATTATTAATGAAGTCGACATATGTGATATCAGCCACTCCATCATGATTTTTACCTTTGTAGAATAAGGTTGCAAAATTAAGGAAAAATTTCCATAATCCCATCAGCCCAACATAAAAAATTCAATCCATTCTGGTTTTATAATCTTCGTAGGTGAATTCTCTCAACAATTGTGGTTCACCGTTAATCGGTTGCAACCATATCGATGGGTGCTGAATACCGTTGAACATATTGGTCTTTACCGTAGTGTAATGATTCATATCAAGAAGGGTTAGCCTATCTCCGGCCTTCAATTCCTTCTCAAACACCCAGTCTCCTGTATAATCTCCGCTCAAACAGGAATTTCCTCCAAGACGATAGGTGTGACCTTCGGAGGCAGAATCGGGCAATGCCTCAAGAATTACAGGCTTGTATGGCATCTCCAGGCAATCAGGCATATGGCATGCAAATGAAGCATCTATAATTGCGGTTTTTATTCCTGCATCTTCCACTACATCGAGTACTTCTGTGATTAGATCGCCGGTCTGCCATGTGAAAGCACTTCCGGGCTCCATGATAATCTGAAGATTTGGATACTCCTGATGCAATCTCTTAAGGATTCTTATAAGATGCTCTACATCATAGTCTTTCCGTGTGATCAGGTGTCCACCACCCATATTCAGCCACTTCAGCGAGGGGAGCAAATGGCCGTATTCATTCTTAAAAGCCTCAAGAACCTTTTCAAGATCATAACTTGAGGATTCACATAGAGCATGAAAGTGAAGTCCCTCAATTCCGTCGGGCAGTCCCTCCTTCAAGGACTCTGAATTTTCTCCGAATCGAGAACCAGGTAAACAAGGATTATATATATCCGTCTCGATTACGCTGCAATGAGGATTTACCCTTAGACCTGCTGAAACCGGTTTATCAGGATGTAAAAGATTATATTCCCTGATTGCCGGATAGAATTTGTTGAACTGATTTAGAGAGTTGAAGGTGATATGAGAACTTCCTTTTAAAAATTCCGGAAAGGAAGTTTCAGTATATACCGGACAATAGGTATGAACCTCATCCCCAAGAAATTCAAGAGATAATTTCATCTCATTGAGAGAACTTGCCGTGGATGCCTTGAAGTATTCCGATATAATGGGGAATGTCTTCCAGAGCGCATTGGCCTTAAAAGCCATTATGATTTTCACGTCTCCCTCTTTCGACACTTTTGCAAGCTTCTCCATATTTTTGCGAAGCTTCTCTTCATAGACTATATAGTAGGGTGTTTTCATCTTGGAAGTAATTATAAAAATTAATCGATAGATTGTAGTTGATAATCTTGAACAATAAAGCAGGTTCTTGCAGTCATCTTTTGTCTTGTCAATCAGTCACCTGTCGGAGTATACTCCCTCTCTCCACAGCAAAACCTACCCCGAAATAACATCGTTTATATGTTCATTAATTTTTACCAACGACAACTTACTTACAAAGGAGTGTAAACTCCGATTATTAAAAGTAGTGATTTAAACTTATTCGCAACGTACAAAAAACTCAATTCGACCGGTCAAATGTTGGCCGACCTATTCGACAATAGTAAATTTGGCAAACTTAAGAAGCAGCTTCTTGATGCCTGTCACGCCAAAATCCACGGTGATGCTTGGCTCACCCTGAACATTTCCCATTGCCGCGATTTTACCAACCCCAAGTTTAGGATGTTCTATTTTCATTCCAATGGCAAGTTCGTCAGGGGTATGCATTGGCTTGATTCCGCTCCCGACTCCTGACAATTCCTTCTTGTTGATCTTATTCAATACTGCTTTGCCATAATCGGGTCTTGTTTTTGCAGACCCAGCGGAATCAGAGAAATAACCTTTACGGAACGATACTGAAGGATTTCGCTTGTGAGAATCGTATCCGGAGTATGATGCGACTGGATTTATGAATTTCTCATCTTCATCATCCTTAATATTTACAGATGAAACCAGTTTTAGATATTGAGGATCAATTTCCGACAGGAAACGTGACGGGCGGGTAAGCATTGTCTGTCCGTTACGAAATCTTGAACCTGCAAATGTTATCGTGCATGTTTCTTTAGCTCTGGTTATGGCTACATACAGCAACCTGCGTTCCTCCTCAATCTGCGCCAGAGAATCCATGCTCATTGATGAAGGGAATAGCTCCTCTTCAACTCCGACAATATAAATATGTTTGAACTCAAGACCTTTGGCTGCATGAGCAGTCATAAGTGTCACTTTTGGCTCATCTGTATCATCCTCCCGATCCTGATCTGTTGCGAGCATCACTTCAGACAAGAATGCACGCATCGATACGTCAGCATCAGTTTCCTCTTCCTGTTTCGTTTCCACAAAGTCTTTGAGGCCTGACAGCAATTCCGATAAGTTCTCCTGCTTACTAATGCTTTCCGGTGTATTGTCGTGAGCAAGTGAACTCAAGATTCCTGTACGGTTATAAATCAGCTGACCCACTTTGTAAGCATCCGATTTATTGTTGTCTTCAATGAAAAGGTTGATCAAATTTGCAAAACCTTCCAGTTTCTTTGCTGTGCCATTATTAATGCCTACATCATATTTAGAAATATTGGATATAATTTCCCACAGACTTTTATTATTGGCAGAAGCACATACCTGCACCTTTTTCATTGTAGTCTCACCAATTCCTCGGGCTGGATAATTAATTACCCTTTTTAAAGCTTCGTCATCATCCGGATTAATTGTCAGCCTGAAATAAGCAATTACATCCTTTATCTCCTTACGTTGATAAAAGGAGAGGCCGCCATAAATCCTATAGTTGATATTTCTTTTTCTCAAAGCTTCTTCCAGTACACGACTCTGCGCATTTGTCCGATACAGAATAGCGTAATCGTCATATGAATCATGATTACTTAGCTTCGAAGCTGAAATAAGGTTAGCCACCATGTACGCCTCTTCGAGATCGGAATATGTCCGAATGACTTCCACCGGTTGGCCGACCTCATTCTCACTATACACATTTTTTTTAAGTTGCTGCGTATTTTTGGATATTAGGCTTCCCGCCGCATTAACAATATTTTGTGTCGACCGGTAGTTTCGTTCAAGTTTAAAAATCTTTAACCCCGGATATCGTCTCTCAAGATGGATTATGTTTCCGATATTGGCACCCCTGAAGGAATATATGCTCTGAGCATCATCTCCCACAACACAGAGTTTCATTGCTTCTCCGGTGAGCTGAGAAATGACAAGATGCTGAGCAAAGTTTGTATCCTGATACTCATCAACAAGAATGTATTTGAAAAATTCCTGATAGTGTCTTTTCACCTCCGGATGCTCCCTGAGAAGAATATTCATATAGAAAAGTATGTCATCAAAATCCATAGCATTGGCCCTGTGACATCTTTCGGTATAAATCTTGTATATTTTTCCTGTTAGCGGCCGCCTGGCTTTCTTATCAATCTCATAAAAGTCCTTATTTTCCTGATATTGATCAGCATCCACCATAGCATTTTTTGCATTTGATATGGCTGCTGCTACGGAAGCCGGTTTATAATCTTTTTCATCCAACGCAAGCTCCTTGATGATCATTTTTATCAGGGAGCGAGAGTCTGCGGTATCATAAATTGTAAATCCTGGTTTAAAGCCGATAGATTCAGCATGCGATCTTAACAATCGAAGGAAAATAGAGTGGAATGTTCCCATCCATAATCTTGCTGCTACTTTTGCTCCAACCACATTGGAGATCCTTTCCTTCATCTCCCGAGCAGCCTTATTGGTAAAAGTCAGTGCCATAATGTGGTAAGGCTTATAGCCATGATTCAGAAGATCGACAATCTTATAGGTGAGGACTCTTGTTTTACCTGAACCTGCTCCGGCTATCACAAGTGCAGGCCCATCTTTATATGTTACAGCAGCTTTCTGCTGTGGATTCAACAGATCGAGATAATTATAATTAACTTCTGGCATTTTCAAAAAAACAGGGATGTATTCAACAATGTAAGTAGCTCACAAAATTAATAAATGTAATGTGAAAGAGATAAATGAATGCGAAAACCAGTTCTTTCGTATTATTTTCGGCCACGCTTTCAGTCACATAGTCCGCTATGCTCCTTCGGTCGAAACCGAAATTAATTCAAAATCACTGCTTTTATCTATTCATTAATTTCTGCGAGCTACTTCTTGACTCCGATTTTCATTTAGTGCATCAGTTATCACTGAAAGCCCGATTCATCTCCCTATAATCTGGAATAGAGGGAATAAAATGATAAGTCTGGTGGTCGTAGTCAATCACGCAGCAATAGTGGTTCAACCCATTGGAAACAATTAGATAACGAGCTTTCAAAACCATGTTGTACCTTGCAATCTGGTCGAAAGTATCTTGAGTAATCTTGACTTCCGGAGCTTTATATTCAATAATGACAAGGGGAGTCCCGTCCGGATTAAAGACAACAGTGTCACAACGTTTCTTCATCCCATTAACATCAACACCTATTTCATTTGCCATGAGACTTGCCGGGTAATGGAAATCCGATCGTAGCCATGCTGTGAATTGCTGGCGGACATGCTCTTCCGGAGTTAAAGCAACATATTTTGATCGCAAAGGATCGAATACCCTAATAACACCATCCGCCTCTTCAATCTTCATTGGAGAGACGGGAATATTTAACTTATTTAGATTCACTATAATATTCTATTTAACGAGAAGATTAGCCCCTTTATAATCAGGATCATAAATTGAATTCAGAAGATCAGCCAACCGGAGGCCACCTTTAAGAAATTGACTTTCTATGACAGGCGTCCATTTTGCGATATAGTCGTATGACAGATTAGAATCCTGAGGGGTAGAATCATAGATCTCGGAAGCGATCTCATAGCATTCTTTTCCCCATTTTTCAGGTGTCCCCTCATAAATTATCTCCATTTCCTGTTCCGGAGTTGTCCTGTCGATCTGCTGCTGCCACTCGGTGTAACTCCATTTATGAGCTGATTCCGGAAGTTTGCTATCCCATGTGGAATGTAAATTAGTAGGGGAGTTGAAATATTTTACCATCCAGCGGTTTCCTCCGAGATCTGATCTGTGTCCCATGTGCATAGGTTGATGAATATCTCCGAGAAAGTGAATAACCATTTTAAGAGCCAGAGACTTTTTCTCTTTTGAAGTTTCCGGATCAGTAAGGACCTTCACTTGCTCTCGAATAGCTCTGACAATATCTCCCTTATCCAATAAAGCTGCCGTCTCATATGTCTCGTCGGCATCAATATTCTTGTAATGCCATGTCTTTGAATATGCATATTCCGGGGTATTGGAGGCATTGTCAAGCCAATTGGCATAATATACGATTGATTTCCCATCTAACAGAGATTCGACAGCATTTTTGGTAGTCGGACTGAGATGATTTTCTGCTATGAAACAAACAGTATCATGTCCCTTCTGCCCCCAGGGGAAGGCCATGTTAGCCATACAAGCCATCAAAAGTCCGCAAAGAAGTTTCTTGCTATTCATTTATTATAAATTTGTTTTCAAAACCTCACGTTTCTTTTACAAAATTAATAAAAAAAGTGAATTACTCCTGCTCTGCTGATCAATTTAAATAAGTAAGTAGCTGTTCAAATTATTTACAATAAGTAAGTTTGAAAAATTAGCTAATAGTTATTTTTGGAATTTGAGCGATTGGATTTGTTTCATGAGCGAAGGAGCATAGCGGGCTATGCAACTGAGCGAAAGGAACAAAGACAACGTTCAAAAACAAAAATAACATTAGCTTCAATGTTAAACTTACTATGGTGATAATATAAACTAATTTTGAAAACTTACTTAATATGTATGCGTTAAATTTGAACAGCTACTTAGTTGTTTAAAACCTTACAATCAATGGTAGTCTGTTTCAATGAAGTCTACCACATCGGAGGAGACAAATAACGAGTTGGAAATATCATTCCCATTTTCGTCTTCAACCTTTACGAGTGAGATGTCACCCAATTGTGCATTCAACCGGCTGAGTGTGTTGTCAAGAAATGAACGCTTATCTTTCAGAAAATTCAAACGGGTCGTTTTTTCGTATTCGTTTTCAAGATAAATCGGCAATATTAATTTCTCTGTCTGTTGGATACCGCTCGCAATGAATTTATATTGATCTCCCTCAGCTACCGCTTCCAAGATAAGACCCGGCAGTCCGTCAAATTTCCATGGTCCGTTAAGAATTGGTATCTCAGGTGTGAACCATACGGTCCACCTACGCCCGTGAAAGTCAGTTGTGGCTTCGATACATTCATATCCAAATATCTCTTTTGTCGTTTCTTTAATATCCCAATTCCATTCCTCAGGAGTTTCCATGTAATAGAATTTATCAAGGCCATTTGCATCATAACAATGCAGCGATTTATCATCAAAAGATTTGGTGATATAATATGATCCATCTCTTCTTGGAAGCTCTTTGATTTTACCGCCCAAATATGCCGAACGGGTCATTTCTTGATATTTGGCTGTCCCCTCAGGAGTTGAATTCAATGAGTCTATATATTCAGTATTGGGAGAATAGAATTTTGACACATTGTTATTTGCCAGAAGAATGTACTGATTTTTCATCACGGACTTACCATCTTTAAGGCTGGGCGAATATGCTGTATAGCTGACTTCTATATAAGCTTTATTTTGCGCCGCGACTGAAATAGAGAAGAGAAAAAATGTTAGATATAAAAGTTTTTTCATATTATTTAAATTTATAATCAGGTTCAATAGCGTGTTTCAATCCGTCAAATTTGGGTATCTCAATTTTGTTTCCATTATCATCTAATGAATATATTTTAACACTCTGCCCTTGAGCATTCATTATACTTTCGGCATTGTTGATATAATATTCAGCATTTTCAAGAGCCTTCTTACGATCAACTTTTGTATAATCTTCGAGCATATACATTGGAGATATGATTCTGTCTGTTTCACTAAGACCAGTCGCATTAAAGGAGAAACCGCAAGCAGCTTCCGCCTTAAGAATAAGACCGGGGAGTCCACGTAATTTCCAAGGTCCGAAGGGGAGGGGAAGCTCGGGAGTGAACCATGCTTTCCAATGCCTTCCGTGATAATCAGTCTCAGCAAGCAGACAATCATAGCCCAGTATATTCGAAGTCGAGTCTTCAACCAAAGTCCAATTAATCTCATCAATAGGTTCCGTATAATAACCGAGGTCTTCACCGAATTTGTTGAACACGGTCAATTTCTCGTCTGAAGGCTTAATAAAAACATACATATGCACTTTCTTAACCGGCCCTTTTCGTAGATCCCAGGACATAGTGCCATCAGGCGTTTTTGTCAAGCATGTCTTTTTAATTATCTCCATGTATTGAGCCTTACCTTCGGGAGTCGATTTCAAGGAGTCAACCCACAGGCTCAAGTCGTTGAAAAACTTAGATTCATGAGTCGAAGCTAAGAGCGACATCTTAGAAGTTGTCTCATTGCCATTCTTGTCGGGTCGATTCCAATCATAGCTTATTAAAATATCAGCCTTTTCTTGTCCTAGTGCTTCAATTAATGGGAGACACAAAATAATAAATGTGATGATTTTTTTCATTTTTTTAGAGATATTGAGAAAAGCAATTCCCTTCCACGGAGCCAACGTTGGCTCTCAAAGGAATTAAGCTGGTTATAAATAGTATAGTTATAGGTCCGCTGATTAAATATGTTGCTCAAAACAGCTGAGAATTCAAGCCGTTTATTAATCTTGAATTTTAATTTGGTGTCAAGGAGTAAAACATTCTTGTAGTTATCTGCCGTTATTTCATTCCGGTAGTGTTCGCCGATAATGTGCCATTCCCATTTTCTATGTGGCATGATATTTAGAAGCAGGTTATTCTCGATTTGCTTAAGCCAGGATGCAGCTGTTTTATTCATTGACAGATGATTAGATGAAAAATCAATTCGATAATCAAAACTTAACCAACGGAGTGGGGTGCCATTTATTTTAGTTCCTACCGACCAGGAAGTGCCTACAGAGTTAATTACGCTATTTTCCGATATGAGTCTTGAGGCAGATCGGCTAAATGAGCCTCTGACATTCATACTTCCTCTCATGAAATCGAGTGTCTTGCCAATGGTACCGTTTGCCATTAACATCTGTCCGTCACTCTTTGCGGAGGAATATGAATAAACCACATAATCACCATATAGTTGTTGAGCCAAAGTATAGGGATTGTGTGACCAGGTTTGCAACACAAATGCATTAGCAAACATTCCATACCGGGTATGCTTGTAGGAAAATCTTGCCGATACATTCTGAGATGTTGAGTTATAGAAATCATCAACTCCTCGCCGGAACGATCGATAATCAGTCATCACATACCCGGGCTGAATTAGGCTCAGATCCATTGGTGAGCGTCCCGTACCGCCTCGTACTCCAATCGATATTCGATTATTCGGTTTCCAATTTATACTTAAAGAAGGGGAGAAGTACACCTCACTGCGGTTAGCAAGAGCTTTATCGAATGAATAATGGGCAAAACTGAGTGGGGCATTGAGCGTGACACTTACCCGCTTAACCCAATACTCGAATTTGGGCGTGGCATATACGGTAAAATAATTTGCATTAAGAACATTGTCTGTTGTACCGGGAATTACCTCCGGCATCTCTGGAAGTTCTGTATTGAGAGAACGTAAATAGCCTTTGATTCCTCCTTCGACACTTATTGTGATGCCTTTGACTGAGAATGCATATGCTGCACTCTCATTGGTATAGAAAGCATGATCTTTTACATGTTGACAAAATAAGTTTCCAGGCATATTGACGGATAAAGTCTGGGGCAGTGATTCCCATTCAATCATGCTTTTGAAGGTAACGAGATGTTTTCCCTTAAAGCGTTTGATAAGTTTAAAATCATTGGCAACATAATAATCGGGTTGTGATGCAGTCTGATTATTTGACAAAGAACCGGTGATTCCCAGTCTTACATCATCCCAATCCATGTTCGCTTTCAGAGTGTTATTGATGAAAGCAGTTTTTTTATTCAGCTCATAGATCAACTTAGCAGAAAGCGAATGCGAACGATCAATGCCACTTCTGTTCTCTGTCACAATTCGGTTTCCATCGTTGAGGAAATAGGTGGTGATATTAGCAGCATCCGCGGCTACACGATTGAAGGAATAATCAATCTGTGTTTTGAATTCACCTCGACCAAACTTCCAAAGACTGTTGGTAGAGACAAGGGCAGACCGATTGAAAAGAGTCCTTTTCCTGTTTAGATTCGGAACCCCCGGAAGGGAAATGCTCAAGTAAGGGCTTAGATCTGTACCACGTCTTGAAGCAAAAAAGTCGGTGGCTTGAGAAGATAGCTCTTCACCGATATTATTTGTTTTAAAAGTAGTAATATTTTGGAAACTTGGCATAACAGCCATGGCAAAAAACTCGCCATCCCATATAGTGCCGGCCGGTTGCCAAGAATATCCACCTCCGGCATCTCCATGAAATGTCCACGTCGCTTTGGCTTTGTTCTTAAGTTTCAGATTTATTGCTGCTTTGTCGGAAAAAGAGATTCCGGATAATACTTGCATTGGCTGATGATTTTCCATAACCTCGACCGCGCCGACATCTTCATGGTTAATTCCGTTGGTTGCAATACCATATTTCCCACCTAAAAGATCGGATCCCTCAATATAGAATTTATTGATATCCTCCCCTTGATATTGAATCTTTCCGGAATTCTCGACACTTATACCAGGCATCCGCTTAAGCACATCTCCAATTGAACGGTCTTGAGCTTGTGCAAAACTACCTACATTATAAGTAATCGTATCACCTTGCTCTCGTATACGGTCGGCTTTCACAGCTACTTCCTTCAAAATAGTAGCTGCTTCTTTCATGATAATTGTCAAAGGTGATTTAACGCTATCGAGATTCACAGTCTGCTTCGCAAACCCCATCATAGACACATCGAGAGTGAAACCTTTGGTTTCGGGTGTAGAGAGTGAGAACTTACCGTTGGCAGCGGAAGTTACAAACTTTTTTATCTTTCCCTCTGCATTACGCAGAATTAGAGAAGCCCCGGTCAATGGTGCATTCGAGCCTTCCTCCACGACAACGCCTGACACGTTAACCTGAGCTGCACCAGTAAGCGAAGCCAGTGCAAATAGCAGCAATATGGATATCAGTCGGTTCATAAGTCATGTGAATAATTGGTTTCTTCTTTGTCTCTGTGTTGCACCTTATCATCAGTGTCTGTTATCTGAGCATCTTTTCCGCCGTACATTGCTGCCATTTTAGAGGCAAAATTGGAATTAGCATATTTCCACCAATTATTGAAGAATTTATCTCGCGATACTTTCCTTACTCCACTTTTCTCCCTATAGCATAGGAATCCGACATCCGCGAGTCCGTTTTGCCTCAATCCATTGGCAAGGTAGTGATACTCATTATGGTTATCTTCTGCTTCCAGAATTAACCCCGGTAATCCACAAAGTTTCCATGGACCTTCCTGAATTGGAATCTCTGAAGTAAACCATGCCGTCCATCTTCGTCCACGATAATCAGAGACAGCTTTGATGCACTCATATCCAATTATATATTTTGTTTCATCTAAAATCTCCCACTCCGGTTTCTCCCAATCTTCTTCATATTGCCACGCCTGCATATCAAAATAATCTGTTTCAGTCACTTTACCATCCGGATAATTCTTATATGTGAATCTGCCATATCGCCCGCTACGTTCAAGTGAGGTTCTATCATGTTCTCTCGGATCTTTTTCAAATGATGCCGCTTCCATTTGCCAATACAAATCCGGAGCACAGTACATAAGACTATCTCTATTTAATCTCTGAACTGAACAATAGAGCGACTTCCCTTTTCCAATGCGCAACATTGTCTCCTCATTAAAATAATGGGATTCTCGTTTAGTAGTATCTGTGACCTCCGTACGTGTGTAGAATACCTCAAGTATAGCCGGCTCGGTGTCCCTTACCCAGTTGTCAGCATTTGTCACAAAAATAACTGACGCTAAAATCATAAATGTCACTAGTCTTTTCATACTTATTCGTGATAATCGGTTTCTATGAAATCATCAGTTCCTTTATAGTCGGCATTAACATTGACTTTTCCTCCTGTCATGGCACTTATTTGTGCAGATCGGCTACGTCTGCCATAATCCATCATTTTGAGATAAGATTTTCTTTTAGTCTTGTAAAGCTTATTCTCATCGATAAGAATCGGTTTGAAAGGTTCATTGCATTCCTGCAAACCTGTTATCATAAATCCGTACTCACCATCTTCAGTGGTTGCTTTCATGATCAAGCCGGGTAATCCGCAAAGTTGCCATGGACCATCTTGCACAGGAATTTCTGGAGCAAACCATGCATTCCATTTTCTTCCATGATAGTCAGCTGTTGCGAGATTACATTCATAATCAAGGACAGTAGCTGTGGAATCGCATAATTCCCATTGAAGTTCGTTCATATCAACATCATATTGATATCTGTCACCTCCGTTGGAATTCCATACTGTAATGATCTGTTTCTGAAAATCCTTTTGATTTTTATATCTACTTTCAGGCATAAGACCTTTCTCTCGCATTATGGCGAATGCATCTGCGCCTGTTTTCATAAATTCATGCAATGCATTATCCATAGCTTGGGCATGAATCGCTTTCCCAGTTGGATCATTCTCTAAGGAATCGATGTAGAAGGTTTGCGGGTCATAATAATAAGATTCTCCATTACCTATTTGGAGAATAAACTTATGTTCCTTTACTTTCTGCTCCCTCTCTGCATCACCTTTATTATCCCTTGACTTATGCCATTCTGTGTATTGGGCCTTAAGGTATGCAGTAGGCCTTTCTTCTGCTACAATTAATAGCGAATTAAAAACAGATATTGCAACAATGTAGATCAACGTTCTCATAAATCGTGGGGATTATATGTTTTCTCTTTGTCTCTGTTCACAACCTTCGATGGTTTATTAGCCGGTTCGGTATCCCTTACTCACTTTTAAGCCTTGACTGCAATGGAAATTATGAGAACAAAGATAATATTGACACTCTCTTCATAAACGAAGCTTTTGGGAAAGCCAACCTTGTTATTTATGTTAAGATGGGAGTAAAATTAATTTTTTAGTTACACCTTTACAAGTTGACATATCCAAATTAACAATAATTAAGATCTGGATAGAAAATAAATAAGTTTAAACAATAGAAGATTCTTTGAACATTTGATGTCTGCATGATTTGGAAAGAACAATGTGAGAATTCAGCTTCTACAGAGTTTCTTTATTATTTTAATTAAGAGCTATAAGTTGCTCACAAAAATTAATTAATGTAATAAAATCATATTAATGAATGCTAAAACTGGTTCTTTTGTGTGACTTTCGGTTTTGCCTTCAGTCACATAGCCCGCTATGCTCCTTCAGCCGAAACCAAAATTAACTCAAAATCACGGCGTTTTATCTATTCATTAATTTCTGCAAGCTACTTAACATGAATTTGATGTTTATGATAATGCGATTGATTTCCTAATTCTATGCAATTGGCGACTTGAAATATTTAGATAGGATGCGATTTCACCAAGAGAGACAAGATCAAAAATTCGCGGATATCTTTGAACAAGTTGACGATAACGCTGCTCAGGTGAGAAACAATAAGTATTGAGAATATGATCATATGCTTGATCAAACAATGCTTGGGTGAAACTAATATGAAGTGTAGGATCACAAATTAGCCGATCTCGCATTAGCTCAGAAGAGATAACAAAAACTTCAGAGTCCTCAATTGCAATTATATCTGTTGGCATTTTCTTTTCGAGCATTGCACTAAGATAATTAGCCAAAACCGATGATTCGAATACAAAACCGACTGCTTTTTAATTTCCTAAATTATCAATCAGACTATGCTTAAATCCACCGGAAACTATCCATCCAACGTTTCTCAAGATCTCTCCACTATGCACGAAATACTCTCCGCGTCGGTAATGTTTAAGTTCCCCCTTTTGAATACATAATTCTTTCCAAAAAGAAAAATCAATAACTTCTTCAAATGTATTAAAGTGTTTCATAAAAATTAAAGAGCTGTAAGTGTCGTGAAACGATCCCAGAGACAGATATATATAATTTCTATTTCTGCTTTAAATATTCTTCATAAACCTCGATGAAAAGTTCCGGTTTTTCGTATAACTGTTTCCTTTGTTCCTTATTTTTCTTAAAGTAGCTGTTGATATATTCCACTGCATCAGGTCGCATATTCTTTAGCCATTTCTTCATAATAGAAAGGTTAAATCCTCCATTGTTATCCGGATAACGGAACGGGTAAACGATGCTGTCATTGTCAAAACGCATACAATGAACATAATCACCACCCCACCTCGAATATTGACCAACGTTATATTGGTAACGTGAAAAATATGATATTATCTCACCGTTAGATGTCTTCGGACCTAATTTTACTATCCATTTATTAGTGTTTTTCAAATTGCCTATTTTCGGAGAAGGCACATATGCAGCAATAAATACGTCCCCACTCGTTATATCGAAAATTGTATCTATTTCATTAACTGTGATTGTATACTCTTTGCCTGAGTTATCAACGATGTTGAAATCTTCATTTATTGTTTTTGACGGCCATCTAACCCAGTCTTTCGACAGAGTCCCCTCAAGAGTTGAGCCATCTTTAAGTTTCACTAAATAAGTATCAGGAAGAGTCTTTTCCTTATTTTCATTTTTCTTTTTAGCGTATGATCCACCAACCAACAATATAGCCATGAGAATCAGAAAGGTTTTTTTCATATGTGAAATTTTAAATAAGTTTTTAATTAATTTAATTAAGTAGAGGTTCAAACTAAACAGATTGAATATGAACAGTTAAATTTCTGCGAACTCCTTACTTGATTGCAAAGATATTTAAGGTTATCAAAATAGTCGATGACATTTGTCACTATATTTTTTACATGTTATCAAATTTTTCTAATATTCCGATAGGGGAGGTTTACTTTTCAAAAGATCGTTATAACCTATCTTTTGTGGACACAAATGATAAATAATATATATTTAGTGGTACATATAAGATATTTAATGCTTATATTTGTATTGTTTATTAAAAACTTCCGTCTTAGATATAATGATCGATATAAATAGCCAAGATAAGGAAACTACATTTAAGAATGCTGATTTCAGGAGAAAACCTGAATGGTTGAAAATAAAATTACCAAGAGGATTCAAGACCAAGCAGGTACTTGGTCTGTTGAATGAGAAGCGCCTTCATACTATCTGTTCCAGCGGAATGTGTCCCAACAGAGGGGAATGTTGGGGAGCAGGCACGGCAACCTTCATGATTTGTGGTAATATATGCACCCGAAACTGCCGATTCTGTAATGTTCCCACCGGAAAACCACTTCCTCTTGATGAGAAAGAGATTGATGATATTGTTGAGTCGGTAGAATCACTTAATCTCAAACATGTTGTAATAACCTCAGTTGATAGAGATGACTTACAGGATTATGGTGCAAATCACTGGGCAAAAATGATACGGGCATTAAAAGAAAAATGTCCCGGTATAACGATGGAGGTTCTTATTCCTGATTTTAAAGGAAAGCGAGAGTTGCTTGACCTTATAATTGCTGAAAAACCGGATATCATTTCCCATAATCTTGAAACTGTCAGAAGACTAACTCCTGATGTGAGAACTTTTGCTACATATGATAACTCTCTGAGCGTTCTTAAATATCTTGCAGAAAGAGGAATGAAGACCAAATCAGGAATTATGCTGGGTTTAGGAGAAACCAGAGATGAGATAATGCAGACTATGGATGATCTCCTGAATGTCGGATGCCGGATCATGACTATAGGTCAATACCTTCAGCCAACTAAAGATAATTTCCCGATTCAGGAATATATTCATCCCGATATTTTTGCCGAATATGGAAAAATTGGTAAAGAAAAGGGATTCCGGCACATCGAGAGCGCGCCGATGGTACGCTCCAGTTACCATGCCGAGAAGCATATTAGATAGTCTTTAGATCTTGAATTTGAGGAATTCGGGGTTGAGTAATGGGTTTATATTGCTATTTAATTACAGCAAATAGCCTATGACCCATATTTAAAGGTATTTCCATGAATTAAAAGTTGACAAAATTAAGAAATTATAACTATATCAATGAAACGTAAGTCCATATTCATTACATTAGCAGTATCATTAGCACCAATTTCAGTTTTTGGGGCACAGCCGCAGACCGGTCCGGATTTGCGAACTATCCCGGGAAAAATATTAGATCATCATGGTATAATCATTAATCCTGTGCCAGTAATTATTAAGTATACTGATGATGATAAGCTTGATCTTTCCAAGGGAATTAACATTAGAGAAGTTGATGATAAGGGTAAAAATCTATTACGTAATTTGCCTATAAATGAAAAAGGTATTCCAATTTCAGTTTCGATTGGTGTCAAACACCCAGAAATAGCTCAAGTGCATGCAATCCCGGGAGCTTATTCCCTAAGCATCAAACCGAATCAGATAAAGATAATCGGCTATGATGAGGCTGGGGTATTCTATGGTTTGCAAACCCTTCGGCAAATATTTGAGAGTGCAGGTAAAAATGGCCTATCTAAGTTGGATGCCATGGAAATTGAGGATTATCCAATATTGAGACACAGAGGTGTTGTTGAAGGGTTTTATGGTAATCCATGGAGCCATGAAACAAGACTTTCTCTTATAGATTTTATGGGACAAAATAAAATGAACAGCTATGTATATGGTCCCAAAGATGATCCATTCCATAGGACTCCCGACTGGCGAAAGCCTTATCCTGAAAAAGAGGGGAGAAAGATTACTGAATTAGCCCAGAGGAGTAAGGAGAATCATATAGATTTTGTTTGGGCAATTCATCCCGGAGGCGATATCAAGTGGAATGAGGAGGATTACAATAATCTGCTGAATAAATTCGAGTCGATGTATGACCTCGGAGTAAGAGGTTTCGCAATATTTTTTGATGATATTAAAGGTGAAGGTACTGACTCTCATAAACAGACGGCTTTATTGAATAGAATTGTTAAAGATTTTATCAATAAGAAAGATGATGTGCAAAATCTTATAGTATGTCCAACAGATTACAATCAGGGATGGGCAAATTCATCTGAAGATGGTCAGCTCGCAATATATGGCAGGGAATTGGATCCGGCTGTTGAGGTATTCTGGACAGGTAAGACAGTTTGCGGAGATATAGAAAGGGAGGCAATGGATTTTGTAGATTCCCGAATAAAGCGGCCGGCTCTCGTCTGGTGGAATTTCCCGGTTACAGATTACTGCAGAAAAAATCTGTTGCTAGGGCCGGTTTATGGCCTCGACACATCTCTGGATTCAAATTCAATGTGTGGAATCGAAACAAATCCAATGGAGCAGGGGGAAGCCTCTAAAAGTGCAATTTACGGGGTTGCCGATTATGCTTGGAATCCTAAGGGATATAACGCTCTCGATAATTGGACAAGATCATTTAGCCAGGTTATGCCCGGTGCACCGGAGTCTTATGGGACATTTGCCATTCATTCCGCTGACCCTCCCAAAAACTATCGCCGGAATGAATCATGGAATATCGATACATTCCGATTCGATAATTATACCCCTAAGCAATTGAGTGATCTGGAGAATGAATTTGAATTAATAACTAAGGCACCCGATGAGATGGTAAATAAAGGTGGTAATCCTGCTCTAATCAAGGAGATTGCTCCTTGGCTGGTTGAATTTGAGAATCTTGGCAAGAGAGGAATAGCCGCTATTCAGTTGATTAAATTATATGAATCTGGGGATTTAGAAGAATTCAAGAAACAGTTTGAAAGACTTGATAAGCTTAATTCAATTCAGCGAACTTCATATCTCAGTCATAGGAGTGGAACATTAAAATTACAACCCTTTATTGACAATGTTCTTACCGACCTCAAACCTTATTATGAATCTATAAAATGAATCTGTCAATCGAAGATTTTGGCTTAAGTACTTACCGGGAAATCTGGGATTATCAGAAAAGTTTATTTTCTCGGTTGGTGGATTGCAAGAAGACCAGGCGAGAGTTGACAACACAATACCTTCTTATAGGGGAGCATATGCCCGTTTACACCCTGGGCTTTCATGGCAATGAAGAGAATCTGCTCATTTCAGAAGATAGACTTAAGGCAAAAGGGTCGGAATGCATAAGAATTGAACGAGGAGGGGACATTACTTTTCATGGTCCGGGACAAATGGTGGTCTATCCGATAATAGATCTCGAATCGTTGGGAATTGGAATTAAAGGATATATGGAATTGCTTGAAGATTGTGTTATCGAACTTCTCCACTCATATGGTATAAAAGGGGAGAAGATAGATAACGCAATCGGGATATGGATCGGAAAAGGAAGCGAAGAGGAGAGAAAAATATGTGCAATGGGTGTGAAATGCACCCGTTATATCACCATGCATGGGTTAGCTTTGAATGTCAACACCGACCTTTCATTCTTTGACAATATTCATCCTTGCGGTTTTGTTGACAAAGGAGTGACTTCGATTCAGAGGGAATTAGGTAGAGACATAGATATGCAAGTGGTGAAACACCGGTTTGTCGATATTTTCACCGGTCGTTTCACCTCTTTATGCAATAAATTGTTAACTGAATATGATATTAAGTGATTAATTCTCTTTTCTTTTAGCATCCTCTTCTGCCTCATATTCTCTTTCAAGGAATGTTTTGACTTCACGGAAGAGTTTTGAGGCAAAAACAAAGTCATTGAGAGATTCACTCTTGCTCCTGAAAATATTCCTATCGTTACCCGACCAATCACAGTGCCCTTTATTGATGAACACTATATGCTCCCCGATTCCAAGAACGGAGTTCATATCATGCGTATTAATAATCGTGGTGATATTGTATTCATGGGTAATATCACTCAAGAGCTCATCAATAAGAATTGAGGTGCGGGGATCAAGACCTGAGTTTGGTTCGTCACAGAACAGATAACGTGGATTTAAGGCAATTGCACGAGCTATGGCAACCCTTTTCTGCATTCCTCCTGATATTTCAGATGGATATTTGTTATCGGCATTCTCAAGACCTACACGCTTAATGCAGAAATGGGCTCTTTCCAGCTGTTCCTCTTTATTCAGAGGACTAAACATCTTAAGCGGAAACATAACGTTTCCCAAAACTGTCTGGTTATCGAAAAGGGCAGATCCTTGAAACAACATACCAATTTCTGACCTCAGCTGACGTTTCTGCGAAGTATCCAGATCCCTGAATTTTCTTCCGTCATAAAGTATCTCTCCCTCTTCAGGTGTCAGCAAACCAATGAGACACTTCATGAAAACTGTTTTTCCAGACCCGCTCTGACCAATAATAAGATTGGTTTTACCGGTATCGAATGTGGCGCTTACATCATATAGTACCTGTTGACCGTCAAACCATTTTGATATATGTTTAGCTTCAATCATTGCAAGAGGAGTTTAGTTAGAATAACGTCTGCGAGAAGGATGAGGATTGAACTTGATACAACTGCTTTTGTACTTGCCTGACCAACTTCAAGGGCACCACCTTTAACAAAGAATCCGTAATAAGAGGCGACTGAAGTAATTATGAAAGCAAAGAACAAAGTCTTAATAATCGCATACCATACATACCACTCATTAAAGAAAGATTGAATTCCATACACATAATTTTCCATCGACAGCATATCGGTGAACTGGGCAATAAAGGCTCCACCTAACAATCCCATGAACATTGATAGGACACAAAGGACCGGCACAAAAAGGACAAAACCGATAATTTTGGGGAGCACTATGAAATTTGCTGCATTCAAACCCATGATCTCGAGAGCGTCAATCTGCTCAGTGACACGCATCGTACCGATCTCAGAAGCAATATTACTACCAACTTTTCCGGCAAGAATCAGCGACATCATTGTACAGGAAAACTCAAGAATCAGAATCTCACGAGTTGCAAGACCGGTGGAATATGAGGGTATCATGGGGGAGACTATATTGATAGTCATCTGAATACATATCACTGCCCCTATGAAAATAGAAATTATAATTACCAGGGGTATTGAATCAACTCCAAGCTTGCTGATCTCGAATACAAGCTGTTTGAGAAATTCCTTCCATTTCTCAGGTATCCTAAAAACCTGAGTCATAAATATACAATATCGACCGAAGGATTTTATTGATGAAACAAGCATATGTTGCAACTTTTAATTGTCAACTGAAATGAAACTTCATTCAGATGATTTTCAGTAGGCAAAGTTAATAAAAATATTTGGAGGGGAGATACCTTTTTACTAATTTTGTAAAATAGGGAGATATAGGATTTAAGCAGATATAAACAACCCTCGAAATATTTATCTTATGTTGATCATAGGCATAGCAGGAGGAACCGGCTCCGGAAAAACTACGGTGGTAAGAAAAATAATTGATAGTCTTCCAAAAGATGAGGTGGCTGTTATTTCTCAAGATTGTTATTACAAAGACAATGCGCATATCCCATTGGAAGAAAGACTTAAGATGAATTATGACGAGCCGGCATCAATTGAATGGTCACTCCTTGTGAAACATCTTAAGCAACTGAAGGAGGGTCAAACTATCAATATGCCTACTTATGACTTCCTTACCTGTTCGAGAATGAATGAGACTGTGCCTGTTAAGCCAAATGATGTAGTTGTGGTGGAAGGGATTCTGGTCTTGACAGATAAGGAATTGCGAGACATGATGGATGTTAAGGTGTTTGTTGATGCAGATGCCGATGAGCGCCTTATCCGAGTAATCCATAGGGATTGTATTGAAAGAGGAAGAACCCCCCAGATGGTTATTGATCGGTATGAGGAGACATTAAAACCAATGCATGAGCTTTATATCGAACCTTCAAAAAGATATGCCGACCTGATAGTTCCGCAAGGGGGCCATAATAATGTGGCGATCAAATTACTTACTGATTACATACGTTCCCTGTTAAAGAATCCTACAAAAGAGTGATGGGTTTTAAAGCTTTTTTCAATAAAGATAGATTCAAGGGTAAGGATAAGAATCAATCGGGAAAACTGACTCCGGAGGAGGAATTGGAGCTGAGTGGTTATCAGCCAGATATGCAAGAAATTGTAATAACTTCTACCGAGAAAGCAGCTGAGGTTGTCGATGGTAGTGAGGTTGGAGAGGATGACCTTTCAGTATCTGTTGAAATTCCGGAAAAGGGTGTTCTACGCACTGAAAACCTCGTCAAGAAATATGGTAAACGTACGGTTGCCAATAAAGTATCGATAGAAGTAACTCAGGGTGAAATTGTGGGTTTACTGGGTCCTAATGGAGCTGGGAAAACAACCACATTCTATATGACAGTGGGTCTTATTAAACCCAATGAAGGCAAAGTATTTCTTGATAACAAAGATATAACGGAATTCCCGGTATACAAACGTGCACAAATAGGAATAGGTTATCTTCCGCAGGAAGCATCAGTTTTCAGAACTTTATCAGTTGAAAATAATATCCGGGCTATTCTTGAGATGACAAATACTTCGAAAGAATATCAAAAGGAGAAACTTGAATCATTGATAAAGGAATTCTCTTTGGAGAAAGTCAGGCATAATTTGGGAAACAACCTGTCGGGAGGTGAACGTCGTAGGACGGAAATAGCAAGATGCCTGGCTATAAATCCCAAGTTTATTATGCTTGACGAGCCTTTCGCTGCTGTGGATCCGATTGCTGTAGAGGATATTCAGGAAGTGGTATATCATCTTAAAGAGAGAAACATCGGAATTCTTATCACCGACCATAAGGCTGATTCAATACTTGGTATAACCGACAGGGCATATCTCCTATTTGAGGGAAAAGTTCTATTTCAGGGATCGAGTGAGGAATTGGCTATGAATCCTGTGGTGAGAGAAAAATATCTGGGCAGGGACTTTATCTTCACCAAGAAAAAATTTGAATAAGAGTAATTTATATTCATATATTTATATGAGAAATTCTACTCCTGCATATTCCCCATATAGTACTGCCACACAGTTATGGATTCTGGCAGCTCTATTTTTCATTATGCTTCTTGCAATAGGATTCGGAGGAAATATTTTACAAGGATTCAAAAATGAAATAGGTGAAAGGAATGTAATTCTAATTATCTCGTCATTACAGGGGATATTGGTATTCATGTTGCCCTCCTATTTAGTAGCCCGAATGGTAAGTGCCACACCTTCAAAAGTACTCGGTCTGACTAAATCTCCTTCATGGAGGAATGTAATAGGGATTCTTATAATGTATATAATCGCGTTGCCGGCTCTAAATCAGATTATCTTGTGGAACGATTCTCTTCATTTACCATCACAATTCAGCGGGCTTGAAGCAACATTAAGGGGTTTGGAAAATTCAGCAAGGGGGACTGCAGAAACCATACTTCAGACTAATTCTATAATGGGATTATTATCCGGAGTGATGGTAGTGGGATGTATCACCGGTCTTGGCGAAGAGATGTTTTTTCGAGCTGGATTACAAAGAATACTCTCTGAAAAATTATCCCGCCATGTAGCCGTCTGGCTCGCTGCAGTAATCTTTAGTTTGCTTCATTTACAATTTTTTGGATTTATTCCAAGAGTTCTTTTAGGAGCAACATTCGGATATATTTATCTTTGGTCATGCTCATTGTGGACTGCGGCTATTGCCCACGCTATCAACAATAGTGTTGTAGTCATTGAAGCATGGCTTTCTGCTTCCGGCTATTCTATTTATTCCATAGAGAATATGGGAGTTTCTGAATCTGGATTTCCTTGGATCGCCATTATCAGTGCAGTAATGACTATATTTTTCTTTCTCTGTTTCCGCAGATTCTTCTTTTACCCCAAAAGAGATTTAAGGGAGAAATCCCGATAATTCCCGACATATATACCAGCACCCAACTTGACAAATTCTTTTTAGCAGCAATGATACAACCCACGTTCCGAGAATTGCTTACTTCCATCAACAAAGGAGAACATTATCCTGTTTACCTCCTTATGGGTGAGGAAGATTATTATATTGACAAGGCAGTAGAGGCATTAGAAAATAAGAGCATAGAGGAGGCTGATAAGGATTTTAATTATAATGTATATTATGGAGTTGATGCTGATATTGAGACTATTGTAGCTGCTTGTCAGCAGCTTCCTGTGATGGCTCCAAGACGTCTGGTAATTTTAAAAGAGGCGCAATCAATGCAACGTGCCAAGCAACAACTTGATAAGTTAGCTGCTTATGTAAGTCATGCTAATCCAACTACTGTATTTGCTGTTGCATTCAAGGGAGATAATCTTAACGCAACATCCGACTTGATGAAAGCCGCGAATAAATCCAACACAGTTGTCCTTAAAAGTGCGAAAGTAAGGGATTATCAGCTTGCGAGTCATGTAAAGGATTATTGCGCCATGAGGAAATGTGGTATTGATGAGAGATCTGTGGCGATGTTGTGCGAATACATAGGGGGCCCATTGACAAAATTATTTGGAGAAATCAATAAACTCATATCTATTAAAGGAGGGAACGGCGTAAAAATTGTTCCTGAGGATATTGAGAAACATATCGGCATCTCTAAAGACTTCAACAATTTTGAGTTGACCACCGCCTTAGCCACAAAGAATTATCCACGGGCAATTGCAATTGTAAAATATTTTAAGGCTAATCCAAAAACTAATCCTACTGTCGTAACCACGGCCACTTTATTTAATTTCTTCAGTAAACTGGTTATAGCTCACTATCTTCCCGATAAATCAGATTCTTCACTTCGTCTGGCATTGGGACTCAAAACGCAAGGAGCTTTGAATGAATTAAAAGGGGGGATGAAGAATTATAATCCGTATAGGGCTGTAAATGCTATTCATGCAATAAGGGAATTTGATGTAAAGACCAAGGGAGTTGGATCATATCAAAATGAGTATGCTCTTCTTCAAGACTTGATATTCAAACTATTCACCCTATGATTTTAGAGAATTAATTTTTCGGCTTATCTTTGGTGCTTACATTATTTTAACCACAGAATATGATTTTTTATTTTTCAGGTACAGGAAATTCAAAATATGTTGTTGAAGGAATCTCAGAAAAATCAGGAAACGAAATTCACAACATAGCCAACATTGATGAGAATTTTTTATTAAAAGAAGCGGAAAAACTTGCTGACGTATCATCGATTGGAATAGTTTTTCCGATATATTCATGGGGAGTCCCTCCAATTGTCTTGAAATTCATAGATTTGATACCCGATAGTTTTGTGGAGGGAATTCTGAAATATAATATTCCTCTTTGGAGCGTTTGCACATGTGGGGATGAAACTGGGAATGCTCCTGAAATGCTGCGAGAAGCGTTCCGTAAAAGAGGGATGGGGGTAAAGGGAATATGGAGTGTGATTATGCCAAACACTTATGTTCTCCTGCCAGGATTTGACGTAGATTCTGATGAAATTAGAATAAAAAAGATCAATGATTGCCACGGAAGGATTAATGAGATTTCCGATAAAATCATAAGCGGAGATTGGGAAGAAGATGTGACATTAGGTTCCATGCCTGGACTCAAGACAAAGATTGTTTTTCCGTTATTTAAGAGATGGGGAATCTTCCCAAAAAAATGGAGAAGCAATAGTGATTGTATACACTGTGGAAAATGTGCAGCAAACTGTCCGGTGTCCAACATTACTATTGAAGAAGGGAAACCAAAGTGGGACAAAAATTGCGTTTCTTGTCTTGCATGTTATCATGTTTGCTCTAAGCATGCAGTAGAGTATGGAAACATCACCTCTAAAAAGGGCCAGTATCTTCCTTCACAAAGGCCATATTAAAATTCTATAAGTAAATCCTTCGTAAAAACAAAGGAGAGATTGTGTGAAAATGTAAATTTGGCCAAGTCCTCTTAGGCCCCGACTCATAAAATATCAGCCTGCTGAGGGTCGCAGCCTTGGAGCTATTTTGGGCTTTTGGCGAAGGAGCATACCTAGGTATGTGACTGAGCCAAAGGCCCAAAAGTGCCCATGGATGCGAGACATCTGGTAACTTTTTCCCAATGGTCTGGTATGGCACGCTGTTTGTAACATACTTTCAGAAAACTTATGGAATGCGGGTCCCGGCAATTCCGGTATTTTAACAAGTGTCACAAAATACTGATGGACAATGTTGCACCATATAACCCTGAACGAGAACCAGCGGTCTTTGCTGCAGCCGGTTTTCCCTTCCATGACGGTCATAGACAGCCGGAGCGTGCGCACGGGGCTTCCGCATTCTGTATCCGGCATTGACGGAGGCAAGCGTTTCAAGGGCATCAAGCGGCATATCGCCGTCGACAGCAACGGATATCCGCCCGGAGCCGACATCACCACCGCCAACGTGCATGACTCGAAGGGTGCGGAGCGGATGATGTGCCGCGTACTTTCTGATCACAAGCAGATTACGCTGATCAGATCAAGGCGGATATGGGCTACCGTGGTGCATTCAAGGAGATGACTCATGACGAGTTGGACATAACGCTTGAATGCGTGAAGTCAGATTACCGGGAGAAGGGTTTTGTCCCGGTCGCCGGCAGATGGGTCGTGGAGCGCACATTCTAGTGGCTGCAGACATACAGGCGCCTTATGGGAAATTACGGGCAGTACCTCTGTACGGCCAGGCAAATGACCTTGCCGGCGATGATTTCTTTCATGATGAGATATTTCGCCTGACTCCTCAGATTAACCGCGTTGGCTTGTCCGTCACAATGATGTCGGACGCTATTTGCACGTTCCTGCCTCAAAAGATAATGTCGGGGGCTGCCAATACGGCACTGAAGTTACCTATGTCCGTCTCCGTGCGGTGATTTTAGCCAAGCTTCATCGGTCACTTAGCCCGCTAGGCTCCCTCTTCAGCTTGCGAAAATCCCTCGCCCCGAGCCGCCCTCAGCAGGCTGATATTTTATGAGTCGGGGCCTTAGGTGTGTCAGAATGAGTCAGATGCAAGGAAATCTCCTGCCCGGCAAGGTTGCTGGTGGCTTATTATTCCACGGTCATTCTTAATTATTTTTTCCAGAAGGTAGGAGTAAATATGAGGAGGATTGTGAATAGTTCGAGACGGCCTACAAGCATGATGAATGCAAGCAACCATTTAGCCAAGTCCGGTATAAGAGCATAATTTTCTGAAATTCCCGTCACATCAGTGCCTAATCCGGTATTTGATATGGCTGATAGAGAGCAAAAGAAAGCATCTGACAGAGGAAGACCCATAAGACTAAGGACAAGGCCTCCGACACCAATCACCATCACATATAGGAACAAGAATGCAAGAGTTTTGTGAACAACTGTTGGATTTGTACCCTTACCATTTATTATCACTGTTGTAACGGTTGAAGGGTGCATCATTTTATAGAACTCGTTCTTCAGGAATTTAAATAGAATGACTATCCTGTCAATTTTCACTCCTCCCGACGTGCTTCCGGCACAGGATCCCATCACCATCATTATTAAAAGAAGAACGACGGATATAGACCCCCAATCCCTAAAATTGGGTTCGGTTATTCCGGTCGAAGACAATATTGATACGGCCTGGAAAAGCGGATCAATAGTAAGGAATTTCCAATCTTTGGCTATTCCTTCGATCAGAATATTGATAACCAAGCCAAGATAACAAATTGCAAGGATACATACATACCACTTGAAAGCAGTGTTTTTTAATGGATGAACATTCTTTCCGCTGACTACATTATACATCAAAGCGAAGTTTACACCTCCAAGAAACATGAAAATGCACATTACTATCTTAATGTAGACAGAATTCCAAGTTGCAATATTGGCGTCTGTTGTTGAGAAGCCGCCGGTAGACATAGTTGACAAGCCATGACACACGGCATCAAAGAAACTCATATCAGAAAAGGAGAGTAGAATCACAAGGAGTGCAGTAAGCACTATATATACACCCCATAAACCTTTAGCAGTGTAGCTGACCCTCGGACGCAATTTATCATGTGTGATACCTGTGACTTCAGCATTAAAGAGTTGCATTCCGCCGGAATAATTCAACATTGGAACTACGGCAAGCGTGAATAGAATTATTCCCAAACCTCCAATCCATTGCACCACACAGCGCCAGATAAGTATCGATTTTGGCACACCTACAAGTGTATTGAGAACAGAGGCTCCAGTTGTAGTGAATCCACTCATTGTTTCAAAGAATGCATCAGTGACCGACAAATGAGTGCCACAAAACAGAAATGGTAACATTCCAAATAGAGAGAGTATCACCCACGTCAACCCTGTGAGCAGAATAGCTTCCCGTTTTCCCATCTCCTTGGAACGGGGCCGAAGCAACTTCATCCCAATCCCGGATACACCCGTGATTCCTGCACAAAGGAGGAATTTCCATCCTGCTGTTTCTGAATAGATCAAAGCGGTGATGCATGGAAAAATCATGAACAGGGATTCGATCATAAGTAGATAGCCGATCACACGCAGAAGCATGATCAGGTTAATATATGCCTTATGTTTACGATAAGCCCTCATCATATTCTAATTGAACCACTTCTCGATTTTATGTATTGAGCCTGAAAGACAGAACACAACAACACAATCTCCTTCGATAATCTGAGTATTACCTCCGATAAGCATAATTTCTTCTCCTCTGACAAGGGCGGCCAAAGTCATGCCAAAAGGTAATTTTAAATCCTTTACAGGAGCTTTGGTAATCTTTGCATTGTGTTTGACATAGATTTCGGCAACTTCTGCATCGGCAAGAGTTAAAAATTTCGAATTGCTTTCATCTGCATCCAACAAAATTTTAAATATATGACTTGAGGCAAATAATTTCTTATTAATTGTTGTTCCGATATTCAGATTCTCGGCTTGACTCAAAAACTGGAGATTTTCGACATCTGCGATAGTTTTAGGGACTCCGAACTCTTTTGCAGTCAGGCAAGACAGGATATTTGTCTCGGAGGAATCAGTCAGCGCTAAGAAAGCATCATATTGATAGATATTGTTTTCGCGAAGCACCTCGATATCCAGCGCATCACCATATACTATCTCGCAATTGGGTAGCATAGTGGCCATGCGTTCGCAATTCTCACGATTATTGTCAATTATCTTCACGTGAAATTCATCTCCAAATAATCTCGCAAATCGTTTGGCGATCGGACTGCCACCTATAATCAGAGCCTTCTTGATTACTCTTTTTTTCTTTCCACATATATCCCTTACTTCCTGAATGAAAGGGGGAGTGGTGATGAAGTAGACAATGTCATCGCGTCGAATCTCATCATTACCATTTGGAATAATTGTTTCATTATTCCTTTTTATCGCAGCAACATGAAAATCGTGAGCTTTAACCGGAAGATCTTTCAGTTTACAGTCAATAAGAGGGGAATCTCCGTGTAATTTCACACCGATTAGAATTAGTTTCCCATTATGCAGTTCACCCCAATATCTTGCCCAATTATGATAAAGAGATACAGCAATTTCTTGAGCCGCAATATTCTCTGGATAAATCAAGAAATCAACTCCTACCTCCTTAAGAATTTTTTTATTGTCAGGCAGCATGAACTCACTGTTATCTATTCTGGCAACAGTTTTTTTAGCGCCTAAACGTTTTGCAATTGCGCAACTCGTTATATTTCGGGTCTCATAGGGTGTGACGGCAATGTAGAGATCTGCTCCGGCAACCCCCACATCTCTCAATGTACTGAATGAGGATGTGGAGCCATTCCACGTCATGAGATTATAATTTGAATCGATAATATCAAGCCTTGTCTGATCATTATCGAGAAGAATGATGTCCTGATCCTCATTGGACAGCATCTTTGCTAAGTGTGTTCCGACTTCACCGGCACCGGCAATGACAATTTTCATAACTAATCTTTAATAGATTCAGACAAAGAGCTTACAGTATTAACTATTCCCTCAACATCGTAACCACATAACTTATGCAATCTGGAAACCGAAGCATGATATATCCATTTATCCGGTACGCCAAGCCTTACCACGGGCACGCAACTATCTTGATTGGACAACCAGTCATTAACCGAACTGCCTAAGCCGCCATCGCGAATACCATCTTCAACTGTAACTATTCCTTTATATTTGGTTGTTAACTCAGCTAAAAGATCTTCATCCAAAGGTTTAATCCACATCATGTCATAGACGTCAACATCGATTCCCTTATCTTTTAAAATTCGAGCGGCCTCCATCGCATCATGACCGACAGGTCCAATGGTCAATATAGCAATCCGGGCGTTTTCACTCTGAATCAATGCCCTGCTTTTCCCTGGTTCTGCTATAACTGCAAGATCAGAGGGTGTGTGTATTGCTTTTCCTCGAGGATACCTTATTGCCATTGGAGTTGGGAAATCAGATGACAATTCAAGCATCTTTTCCAGACTTTCAATATCCATTGGTGCGCCTATTGTCAACCCAGGAATCATCTTTAGATATGACAGATCATATAGTCCATGGTGTGTTACACCATCCTCCCCAACAACACCGGCACGGTCTATACAAAAAACGACAGGCAAACCTTGAATTGCGACATCATGTATAATGTTATCAAATCCTCTCTGAAGAAAAGAGGAATAAATTGCTACATAGGGCTTTTTACCACCTGCGGCAAGACCACCGGCAAATGTCACAGCATGACCTTCAGAGATTCCGACATCAAAAGTCCTTTCAGGAAAGGTATTCATCATCTTTATCATAGATGTGCCGGACAACATAGCTGCTGTGATCCCGACAATCTTCTCATTGCTTTTAGCAAGAGAGACTAATTTTTCTCCAAACACCTCTTGCCATAATGGTATTGAGGATGATCGAGTTATCTTCTCACCGGTCTCCGGATCGAAATTCCCAGGCGCATGCCATGCTTGTGGATTTTCTTCAGCAGCTTTATACCCTTTCCCTTTGATTGTACGTAGATGCAATATCCTCGGACCTCGCATATCCTTTATATCAGAAAGGACTTTGACCAATTTTGTAATATCATTACCGTCAAACGGGCCAAAATACCGAATATTCAATCCCTCAAAGATATTCTGTTGAGTAGAAATCAAAGATTTAATTGCGTTGTTAAATCTCAAAAGTAGACCCTTCTTCTTGTCATTAACCAATCCCAATTTTTTTAGGAAGTTATAAAGCTTGAAGCGTATGCGGTTATACGGTGCTGAGGTTGTTATATCTGATAGATAATGGTGAAGGGCTCCAACATTATCATCGATCGACATATCGTTATCATTAAGGATAATGAGAAGATTGTTGGGATTATTTGAGGCATTGTTCAATCCTTCGAAAGCAAGACCTCCACTTATTGAAGCATCACCGACCACCGCAATTGTTTTTCTATCCTCTTCTCCAGGTGTATTCATATCCGCTATTGCCATTCCAAGAGCTGAAGAAATGGAATTGCCGGCGTGTCCGCAAACAAACGTGTCATATTCACTCTCGGCAGGGAAAGGGAAACCGCTGATTCCACCCTCCGTGCGCTGTGAACTGAATCTATCCCTCCTTCCCGTCAGCAATTTATGTGCATAAGCCTGATGACCCACGTCCCACACTATTCTGTCGCGCGGGGTGCTGAATATATAATGAAGTGCCACAATTATCTCCACAGCACCCATGCTCGAACCGAAGTGTCCGGGATTATGGGAGAGATTGTCGATTAGAAATTCCCTAATTTCAGAACACAGTTCAGGCAACTGCTCCGGTGTCAAGCGCCGTAAATCTTCCGGACTGTCAATCTGATTAAGTATACTCATTTCCTGATAAATTTCTTATAGAGTGGCACAAAGATAATGATTCCGGTCATAGCAACAATGATCAGATTATATAAGGTAAGCCCGGCATTCTTAAGCATAAACCAGGCCAGCCAGATCCATACTATAAAAAGTACAGAAATTCCTATTATTCTTGAAGTGCTCATTAATCAATACTCTAATCTGCGAAGTTAACAAAAAAAATAGAATTTATCTCATATTGTCGAACAATACCTTTATAGATTTGCTCTAATATTGTTGAAATTAACTGCTCATATTGGATGTAAGCGTCATGTATAGATAATAATTAATAGTAGAGTTTTAATTTGAACGGCTACTTACTTATCATTAATTGTATCAAACTTTTTTGTCAAATCTTAAAATGTGATTAATTTTGTCATTCATTTTAATTAGGTGTCTGAGTAGCTCACAAAAATCAATTAATTAAAATGAGATTATTTTAACTCAAAATCACGGCATTTTATCTATTCATTAATTTCTGCGCGCTACTTATGTCATAAGATCTAAATAAAAGATCATCTCATCTGCATTACCATTCTCTTCATATTCTTATTCTTTCATAAAGATCAAGAAACAGCGGTTGAGAACAATAATTTATATTTATTTGTATAGTTAGTAACTATAATCATATTAATTAGTTTTGCACATTCCATGAGAGGTATTTTGATCCTAACAATCCTTTCTATTGTAGTCGCGAGTAATCTGACTTCTTGCGGGAACAGGCATGTGCATCAGAACGCACAAGGAGAAACTGAACTCGATTATGAAGATTCCATTATATCATTCTCCAATGATTCCGTGGTACAAGAAAAAGATTCTCTTGTCTCAGATTCCATAACTCCTATACAAATTAAATCAAAAATTGCAGCTGTGCTGGTGAATGCAATGAAGGAGTCTGGCCACTGGGAGGAATATTCAGCTGGCATTATCCCCAAAATTGCTGAATATTCCACTGAATATGTGGAAAAATTACTTGCTAATACATATCCGGGCTTCATTGTAGTTGATAAATCGCGAATGAAAGTCATTCTTTTCGACAGATTCGGAAGAGTCAAAAAGAGTTACGGAATGGCGTGCGCAAAAAATTATGGGACGAAGCACAAAAAAGCAGATTCAAGGACACCGGAGGGATACTTTTCGGTGCAAGGAATATACGACAGCACAGATTGGTTATTTACTGATGATGACGGAGTGACATCAAAGAAGAAAGGTCAATTTGGTCCTCGATTCATAAGGCTTTCCATACCGGGCACTACCCAAATCGGTATACATGGTACTTGTGCTCCTTGGTCGATTGGAGGTAGAAGCAGTCACGGATGTATAAGAATCACTAATGAACATATTCTTGAGTTGGTTGAATTAGTTGAACCAGGAATGCCGGTCATCATCGTTCCCGGGAAAAAAGATTTATTGGTAAATAAAGAGGAAGGAGTCGATATCCCATGGATTCCTACTGTCTCAAATGCCAAGGAACCTAAAATTGATGATACTTTGTCAAGCCCTACAGCAGACACAATACCTGTTAATCAGGAAATTGCAATTGACTCGGTTGCTGCCCGGTCCATAAATGACACTATTACAAAAAGTGAAGATAAAATTTCAATTGATAATTGAGATTCATTCATTAATTTGTATTAATTTTGCAAATAACGCAGATAAATCGGTGGAAGGATTCATATCAAGAATCCCTGTGAATTTTCTTTTGATTAGACAATGGACAACTTCGATAATTATACCCCTGAAATACATTATAAAAACGATCCCCCTGTTATTTCTTCCCAACCACAGGAACTTCCACAACCGGAAAAAAGGAACAAGGGTAAAAAAGTAAATTCCAAAAAGCAGTCAGAGCAGAGGAAAAAGAAGCCTAATGTTCCAAGTGAAAACATCTTTGCAAAGATCAAGAAAATGGCAACCGGGCAATCGGTAAGACTTATTACCGGTATATTCCTTGGCTGTCTTGCAGTATATCTACTTGTGTCTTTCCTATCATATTTTACGACATGTCTGAAAGACCAATCTGTAATAAATAATACTGAAATAGGGATGTCGGGGGCTGTTGCGAACGCCGGAGGAGAAGGAGGAGCCAGATTATCGGAATTCCTGATTAATGAAAGCTTCGGTTTAGGATCTTTCGTGATTATCCTGTGGCTGGCAGCCATGACCCTGAAACTGCTGGCCGGGAAGCCGAGATTCAAAAGTGTTGATTTCACTATCAAATGCTTTGTCGCGCTCATTACTGTTTCTCTCATTGTGGGCCTTTCAACTATCGCTGCCCATTCAGCGGTAAACTGGGGTGGATATCACGGTAGATATGTGAACGAATTCATTATCAATTTCGTAGGGTGGACCGGAGCGGTACTACTATGTCTTTTCATGGTGGCTCTCTTTGTAGTGATTTGCCTTCGCGATCTGATTAACTGGATCCTTAAATTGAAACACCAAAGGGATGAACGCAGACGAATCATTGCCCAGGAAAAGGCAGAGCGTCAGGCAAAAGAAGAGGAGATGAGAAGGATGCAGGAGGAGCAACATCTGGATGACGTGAAAACAGGAGAAGGGTTAGGATTCAAGGTTACAGAGAGTCCGAATCCAGCCGAGGACGAACCTGTGACATTTGACGATTCCAAGCCTCTGTATGAAATTGATGAGATAGAGGAAAAAGAAGATCTTGACGACTTGTATCCTGATGAGTCTTCACGCTCTCATCCTTTCTATAATGAGACACCATTGGATAAATTGGAGATTAAAACTGATGAAATAACAGATGAGGATAATCCGGATTCTCCGAATGGCGAATCCCGGTTGGTTGAAACGGTCACTGTGGCAGATCCGGTTAATAATGATGATCCGATGGTGGTAAATGTTAATCATATTGACCAATCAGAAAAGAAACATTATAAGTCATCTCAGGAATTTGAAGAGGCCCACAAATATAAATTCCCTCCCTTCGACCTTATGAAGGAGGGAATAACAAAAATAAGTGTGGATGCAGACGAGCAACTTGAAAACAAAGATAAAATTAAGAAAACCCTGCTCGATTTCGGTATTCCTATTGTAAGCATTGAAGCCACAGTTGGTCCTACTGTTACACTTTATGAGATTGTTCCGGATAAAGGTGTCAAGATAGCTAAAATTAGAAGTCTTGTTGATGACATTGCTTTGAGCCTTTCCGCAACCGGAGTCAGGATAATTGCCCCAATTCCCGGAAAAGGGACAGTTGGAATTGAAGTAGCAAATAAGGATCCTCAAACTGTCTCCATGCAGACCGTTATTCGATCAAAGAAATACCAGGAGAGCAAATATAATCTTCCTGTTGCACTCGGATCTACTATTTCTAATGATGTCTATATCGCTGACCTGGCAAAAATGCCACACCTCCTTGTAGCTGGAGCCACCGGACAGGGAAAGTCTGTAGGTCTTAACGCAATAGTAACGTCTCTTCTTTATTGCAAGAGCCCATCCCAGTTAAAGTTTGTAATGATCGACCCCAAACAGGTGGAATTCAGTCTTTACAATAAACTGAAGAACCATTATCTTGCTGTCATTCCGGATGATGCAGATTCAGATGAACCTGTGATAACAGATATGCAGAAAGTAGAGGCAACCCTGAAGTCTCTATGCACAGAGATGGATAACAGGTATACACTTTTAAAGAATGCCCATGCAAGAAATATTGAGGAATACAACGATAAGATAAAGGAAGGGAAACTTAATCCACAGGATGGACATCGTTTCCTACCATATATTGTAGTGATTGTTGATGAGTTTGGAGATCTGATTATGGTTTCCGGGAAAAATGTGGAAATGCCAATCGCGCGTCTTGCACAGAAGGCCAGAGCGGTAGGAATGCATGTAATAATCGCTACACAACGCCCATCAACAAATGTAATTACAGGAATTATTAAAGCGAATTTCCCGGCTCGTATCTCCTTCAAGGTTTCCTCAGGAGTTGACTCAAAAACAATTCTTGACTCAACGGGTGCTCAACAGCTCATCGGAAGAGGAGATATGTTGATTTTCAATAATTCAGAAATGGTGAGGGTACAATGTGCCTTTATCGATACTCCAGAGGTTGAGGAGATATGTGACTACGTTGAAAAGCAGCCATATGCGCCTGGACCATACCTCCTACCTGATCCCCCGGAAGGTGAGGGAGGAGATGCGGATTCTGTAGGAAGCCCGGTCGGGTCAGGACCGCTTGATCCACTATTTGAGGAAGCTGCTCGCCGTGTTGTGAATTCAGATACAGCTTCAACTTCTTCGTTGCAAAGAGTCTACTCCATAGGATACAATCGGGCAGGAAAGATTATGGATCAGCTTGAAGCGGCCGGAATTGTCGGACCTTCTCATGGAGGAAAGCCAAGAGCGGTTCTTGTAGACACTATTGGATTGGAAAATATATTAAGCAGTTTAGTAAGATGAAGATAATAAAGTGTCTATTATTACTATCCTTCCTCGTCACGTCATTGGCCATGACTGCTGCTACTCCTGATGAGATATTGAAAAAAGCTACTGATAAAGTAAATTCGGCAAAAGGTATAACCGGGGCTTTTAACATTAACGGAAATGGACAAACCTTATCAGGGAAATTATATGTAGCAGGGTCCAGATTCCATATTTCCACTCCATCATATTCAGTATGGTATAACGGGAAAAACATGTGGAGCTACAATTCTTCCTCTAAGGAGACCACTCTTATCCAACCTACTTCATCTGAACTCCAAGAAACAAATCCCTTGGAGTATATGAAAACATATTCAAAAGAGTTCAGTGCTAAATTTGCCGCAAAAAAGAGTACGGGCAAATATATAATCGACCTTACGCCGATTTCCCGCAGATCATCGATGAAGAATGTTCAAATCACTCTGAATTCCGTGAGTTTAAAGCCTGAGAAATTTGTTATTACTGCGAAAAACAATTCCATCACTATAATTTCAGTAAGGAGTCTGGAATACAATTCATCACTTAAACCCGGAATATTTGAATATCCTAAAAACAAGTATCCTAAGGTTGAAATTATAGATTTAAGATAGACTTTTTGGTAATTCAAATGTTAATAATTTATAGGGCATCGATTATACGCCCTAAATTTTAATAATTGAATCCTGGGGCAATTACTAAAAAATTTGAATCCCTGATACCATTTTATATTAATTGAACAGTTATGAAAGAAGAAAATAGAAAAGTATTGATCATAGGGTCAGGACCGGCCGGATATACAGCCGGTATATACGCATCACGTGCAAATCTGAAGCCTTTGATTTATGAAGGAGATCAGCCGGGAGGACAATTGACTCAGACAACTGAGATAGAGAATTTCCCCGGTTATCCTGACGGCGTTGACGGTTCTGAAATGATGCAGCATCTTAGGGATCAAGCAGAACGCTTTGGTGCTGAAATACGCTCCCGTAAAATAACAAAGGTCGATTTCTCCATACGTCCCTTCAGATGTGAGGATGAAAAGGGGGATGTTATTTTGGCTGATTCCGTGATTATCAGTACCGGAGCCTCAGCAAGATATCTCGGTTTGCCTGATGAGGAGAAATACCGTGGTCTCGGCGTAAGTGCCTGCGCTACATGCGACGGTTTCTTCTATAGAAAAAAGAAAGTGGCAGTAGTAGGTGGTGGAGATACTGCGTGTGAGGAAGCCATCTATCTTTCTACGCTTGCTTCTAAGGTTTACATGATAGTTAGGAAGGATTATCTGCGTGCTTCTGATATAATGCGCAAACGCGTTGCAGAACGAGAAAACATAGAGATCCTGTATAACTGTAATACTGTTGGCCTATTTGGAGAGGAGGGTGTAGAAGGAGTACGCCTTGTCAGGAATCTTGGCAAATCAGACCAAGAGGAATTTGATATCGAAATTGATGGTTTCTTTTTGGCAATCGGTCATAAGCCTAATACTGATATTTTTAAAGGTCAGATCGATATGGATGAAGAGGGATATATCAAAGTTAAGGCTCCCCATACCTATACAAATGTTGACGGAGTGTTTGCTGCCGGAGACTGTGCTGATCCGATCTATCGTCAGGCAGTTAGTGCTGCGGGCACGGGTTGTCGTGCAGCCATTGACGCAGAGAGATATTTAATTGAGAAAGATGACATAGGATGATAAATCCAATCTATCCTTACCAAGAAGCAATATGGATATAAAAATGGAAGACAAGCAAACGACGCTTGACAAGAGATACCTGAGAATGGCAAGAATATGGAGTGAGAATTCTTATTGCCGTCGGAGAAAGGTAGGGGCGATTCTTGTAAAAGATAAGATGATAATATCTGATGGTTTCAATGGCACACCATCAGGATTCCCGAATATCTGTGAAAGCGAAGATGATGTCACATTTCCATACGTGCTTCATGCAGAGGCTAATGCCATAACAAAAGTAGCAAGAAGCAATAATTCAAGCGAAGGGAGCACACTCTATGTTTCCACCAGTCCATGTATGGAGTGTTCTAAACTGATTATTCAGGCCGGAATAGTAAGAGTGGTATTCTCCGATTTATATAGAATCACTGATGGAATCGATCTTTTGAAGAAAGCAGGAATAGAGGTCGAGCATATGCCATTAGATGATCAGGAATGATATTGATATGAATAATAAGAAAAACTTGGGATATATTCTGCTTCCGGTAGCTCTTGCAGCCGGAGTGATAGGGGGAATATTCCTTGGGAAGTATAAGGCGGTACGTCAATTAACACCCGAACAAGAGAAGCTTCAGACAATATTGGGACTTGTTAAAGAGCAGTATGTTGACGATATTGACGTTGATAGCCTGATGGAAAAAACGATTCCGGATATTCTCGCATCTCTGGATCCTCATTCCGTATATATTCCTAAATCAGAACTGACTGCCACCAATGAGGAATTGGAAGGTTCCTTTGGTGGTGTAGGAATATCATTCCAGATTCTTTCCGACACTGTGAGAATTATTGAGGTAATACCCGGTGGACCGGCAGAAATGGCGGGATTGCTCCCAGGAGATCAGATTCTAAAGGCTAATAAAAAGGATATCACTGGAGATAAAATAACAAACCAGGATGTTTTCAATAATCTCAGAGGACCGGAGGGAACGAAAGTTTCGCTTGAAATAAAGAGGAAATCAAGTTCCAAACCACTTGCCTTTGAGCTTATAAGGGATAAGATTCCTGAGTATAGTGTCGACAGCAAATATTTGCTCACAGATGAGATTGGGTATATTCGCGTCAGCAAATTTGCCAAGACCACTTACAATGAATTTTTCAGTGCACTGGTTGAACTGAAAAAGAAAGGCGCAAAGAAATTTGTGCTCGACCTACGTGGAAACTCCGGAGGATTTATGGATCAGGCAATATATATGGCGAATGAATTCCTCCCTGAAGGGAAAATTATAGTATATTCAAAAGGGAGAAGGCCGGAGAATGAGACTTTGGCAATAAGCGATGGAACAGGACAATTTCAGAATGAGGAGATAACTGTTCTAACCAATGAGTTCTCCGCCTCGGCTTCAGAGATATTTGCAGGTGCTATTCAGGATAATGACCGTGGTCTTGTAATCGGCCGAAGGACTTTTGGCAAAGCACTTGTTCAGAATCCTATTATGCTCCCTGACAGTTCGGCCATTAGGTTGACAGTGGCTCGTTATTACACTCCATCCGGCCGTTCCATTCAGAAAGAGTATAAGCGTGGACGCGACGGGAAATATGATCTCGATATTGTTGACAGGTACAATCATGGTGAATTTTATTCGCAAGATTCTATAAAACTTGATACAAGCAAGATTTTCAAAACCGATAATGGCCGGACTGTATATGGAGGCGGAGGAATAATGCCCGATATATTTGTGCCGGAAGATACTGTTGGATATTCCTCATATTATGTGGAAGCTCTGAATAGGGGACTTATTCAGAAGTTTGCCGGTGATTTTGCAGAAACTTATCGTCCGATGCTCAATGGCAAGAAATCTATGGAAGCTCTCAACCGTATAATGCCAAGGGATAATATGCTTCTCAATAATTTCGTATCATTTGCAGCAAAAGAGGGGCTGCCGGCCAGATGGTATTATATCAATAAGTCGCGCGAACTGTTGTTGAATCAATTGAAGGCTGTTATAGCAAGAGATCTATTAGGATATAATGAATTCCTGCAGATTCTTAATGAAACCGACAGCGCTGTATTGCGTGCGGTTTATGAATTGCAATCCGGGAATTCTCCAATAAATATTCCCCTTAAGGCTGAAAAATGATAAAGTCAAGTAGCTATAAGGAATTCGGTAATAACTAATTAGACAAATTTAATTACTATGGAAAAAAGTGAAATAAGACGTAAGATAAAGGCTCTTCGCACAATGATGCTTGAAGCGGAAAAGATGGCTGCGGCTGACAGAGTTTTTGCACAACTTGAAAAGACCGCAGCATTCCTGATGGCAGACAGGATACTTTTGTACCATTCTTTACCGGATGAACTGTCAACAAAAAGTTTTCTTACAAAATGGAGTGGACGTAAACATTTTTATCTTCCAAGAGTGAATGGGGTAAATCTTGACATACTTCCTTACGATGAGACCCGTCTTGAACTTGGTGCGTTCCATATAGAAGAGCCTACGGGAACTGAAGTAGTTGATCCGGAGGAGATAGAACTTGTTATAGTTCCGGGAGTTGCATATGATCGCAGAGGGAACAGACTTGGTAGGGGAAAGGGATTTTATGATCGTTTTCTTAAAACCACAAAAGCTACAAAGGTGGGAGTAGGATATAAATTCCAGGTATTCGATGAGATCCCATTTGAGGAGCATGATGTGAAAATGGATATTGTGATAACAGAAGACGATCATATAGTAATTAAGACTCAATCTCAAAGATCCAGATAAACAGTGATGGCTATTCTCACTAAAGATTCTAAATTAAGCGAACCAATTTTCCTTGATCCTTCAATAATTCCGGTTATAAACCGTTTTGGAATTTTTCTTGGAGTAGGAGATATAACCGTAGATGAAGCCTGTTTGAGATATGGAATCGACTGCAATTTTTTCCTTGCGGTTTTGAACACATACCTCAATCCTGACTATTTCCCTGAGAACATTCTGGAGAGGGTTCATCTCTCAATGGTGATTGAATATCTTACTATGACAGATCACTATTATAGTAATGTCCAGTTGCCAAATATTGAACGGCATTTTAATTTGCTTCTGGCAAAAACTGAAGGAGCAAACCTCCAACTACTTAATCGTTTTTTTCAAGAAGTTAGAGATGAGATGCATGCTTCAATTGCGAATGATCTCGAGATATGGTTTCCGATGTTCAAGAATGATCTGGATAAAGCTCGGGAAATGATCCGCCGGGCTGAGACACAAGAAACTCTTGATCTTCCGCTTCCATATGGAAATACCGGACTTGAAGATAAGATAAAGGATCTGATATCATTTTTTGTGATTCATTTAAAAGGGGAGTACGATAGAAATCTTTGCGTAGCTGTGATAAGTGCGATCTTCGTGCTTGAAAAAGATATAAGACAGAATAATCGAATCAGGGATCGCATACTTCAACCACTATGCCTAAAATAGCCTACATTGGAATAAGCTCTCTTGAATCGATTGCACTTAAGTCTGCAATGGAACACAGAGATGATATTGAGGTACAAATTTATTCTCGATTTGATGAGTTCCATAAGTTTTCCGACAGATTTGATGCCTTCATTGCTTCCACCGACACAATCCTTTCGAATGTGGATTTCTTTCTCCCCAGAAAGGCGAAAACAATAGGAATCAGCAGCTCGGATAAAGGTGAGGCCAGTGTGTTTCAACTTATATATAGACGGACCGACGAGGGAGACATCAGAGCCATGATAGAACGGCTTCTTTCTTTTGAAAAGGAGTCAGAACCGAGAGGTGACCTTTCTCAAAGAGAAGCAGAAGTATTGAAGGAGCTTGTGTCAGGTAAAACTCATAAAGAGATAGCCGATACTCTTAATATATCTGTCAATACCGTCATAACACATAGAAAAAATATATCGAGCAAACTAGGAATACGATCTATCTCAGGGCTGTCATTATATGCCATAATGAATGGTTTTGCATGAAATAATAGAAGACATATGGCATAAAATGCTAATAATTCATGATTAATACTTTGCTGAATCGAATTTTAACAGTAATTTTGTGTCACAACTTCCTAAAAATCTCATCTATTAAGAATGGGAGTTATAATTTGAAAATAATTACAAACCAATAACAACATTTTATGATTAAGAGAATGTTAAGTGCGGCTTTGGTTATGGCATCGGCTTTTACTATGGCAGCCCAGCCGCAAATGCAACCGCTTCCTCTGAATCCGGATGTGAAGCACGGAACGCTCCCCAATGGATTGCAGTATTTTATCCTGCATAACGAGCTTCCGAAAGAGAGGGCAAACTTCTATATTGCCCAGAAGGTAGGTTCTACTCTTGAGACTTCTGAACAGCTTGGTCTTGCCCATTTCCTTGAGCACATGGCTTTTAACGGAACAACTAACTATCCGGGAAAGAATATGCTCAATTATCTTCAGTCGAAAGGTATTAGATTTGGAGCAGATATCAACGCATACACTGACTTTGATGAAACAGTCTACAACATTGACAATGTAAACACCAAGGATCAGGCATTGATGGACAGCGTTCTTCTTGCAATCCATGATTGGAGTGGCGAAATTCTTCTTGAAGAGGATGAGATTAACGCTGAAAGAGGTGTGATAGAGGAGGAATGGAGAAGCCGTAATACAGGTTTCTTCCGTATGTACGAAACAATTCTCCCTTCGATCTATAAAGAGTATCAGTACCAGCAGATGCCAATCGGTAAAATGGAGGTAGTAAGGAATTTTGCTCCAGAGGCTATTCGTTCATATTACAAAAAATGGTATCGTCCCGATCAGCAAGGTATAGTTATCGTAGGTGATTTTGACGCAGCAGAGATGGAGAAAAAAGTTATTGATCTTTTCTCCAAAATTCCTATGCCAGAGAATGCGGCTGAAAGAACTTATCCTTCTGTGAGTGATAATAAAGAGCCAATCTTTGTATACTATGACGATCCGGAGTTACAATATCCCCGCGTTGATCTTGCATTCAAAGCAGAAAAGACGCCATTTGAGATGCGTAACACGCTCGCTGGTTTTGTTCAGGATGAACTTCTTGAGAGGATCCTATCTTCCCTTATCAATAATCGTCTGAACGAATACCAGCAGAAACCGGAATGTAAATATGCGTATGCCGGAGTTCGTTTTGGAAATTTCATGATTTCCAAGACAAAAGCTGCATTTAATATTATCGTAGTTGGAAAAACAGAAATTAAAGATGCGTTCAGCGAAGCTATGGGAATCATTGCCCGTGCTTGTAAGACCGGTTTCACTGATTCAGAACTTTCTCGCGTCCGCGACGAGATGATTTCTCAATATGAGAAAGCCTACAATGAAAGAAACAGTACTCAGACAGCATCTTTGGCAAAAGAATTGATACGCCATTTCGTGGATAACAATCCTGCTCCGGGTGCTTCAACTGAATTTGAATTGGTAAAACAGATCTTGCCTTCTCTTCCAGTACAGGCTATAAATCAGATTGCTACTCAATTGCTGACTCCGGAAAATCAGGTTCTGATCGTTTCTCAGCCTAAGAATGACCAAATGACCGTCGTTACAGGCGATGATATGCTCCCCCTTCTTTCAAATGCAATGAACGCAGATTATGAAGCATATGTTGACGAAGTAATAACTGATCCCCTTATTGCTCAGCTTCCTAAACCCGGAAAAGTTGTTTCCCAGAAAGCCGGTGCATTTGAAACTACCGAATTTACACTTTCAAATGGTGCAAAAGTAGTAGTAAAGCCCACAGATTTCAAATCTGATGAGATAATTCTTTCAGCTTTCCGCGATGGTGGTAAACAAAGCTATCCTGAATCACAGGCAGCCAATGTCATTCTTGCTGATGATGCTTTCGCACTCAGTAAAATTGGACCCTTTGACAACACGACGCTTACAAAATATCTTGCCGGCAAACAGGCACGCGTTTCTTATTCAATCGGTAATACTGTTAATTCCATCAATGGATATTCCACAGTTAAGGATCTTCCGACTCTGATGGAACTCGTTTACGCAGCTTTCACAGATCTGAATCCGGATGAATCAACCTACAATGCGCAGATGGATCAAGCCCGCGCTCTTCTTGCTAACCGTGACAAGGATCCTGAAAGTGTTTTCAGCCAGCACCAGGCAAACGCTCAGCATGGCAACAATCCGATGTATCAGGAAGTGACTGTTTCAACTATAAATGAGGCCAAATATCCTGAGATGTTGAAACTTATCAAGGAATCTCTTTCAAATGCTGCAGACTATACATTCCTTTTCGTAGGAAACGTAGATGTTGAAAAATTGAAACCACTCCTTGAGCAATATGTTGCTTCACTTCCTTCAAAAGGGAAGAAGGATGCTGTTAAGAAATTAACTCAGATCGGTTTTGTACCCGGACAGATTAAGGATGAGTTTACTCAACCCATGGCTGCCCCCTCAACAATGATCTCCAATCTCTTTACCGGCACAAATGTTCCTTATAATATGGACAATTATGTCATGATGAGCACCATCGGTCAGATTCTTCGTTCGATCTACACTGATACTCTGCGTGAAGAGGAGGGTGGAACTTACAGCCCGCGTGCAAGTGCCTCTCTTAATCCCTATACCGGGCAGTGGGCAATCGCATATGAATTCCAGACTAACAAGGATCAGCAGGATAAACTCATGACTCGAGCTTATGACGAGCTGATGAAACTTCTTTCTAATGGAACTACCGAAGATAAGTTCAGCAAAGTTAAGGAAGCAACCATGAAACAGTATGAGATCGCTGTGCGTAACAACTATTATTGGAGCAATCAGCTTCTTGATGCTATTCGTGGAAGAGATGATATTTCAGGCCACAAGGCAGCTATTGAAAACATGACACTTGAAGGTCTCAACAAATTTATGAAGAATCTTTATGATGGTAAAAACCGTATCCAGGTTATAATGGAAGGGGTAGAGGCATCTAAATAAATCATAAATTAATATAATTGTCAGGTCGGATACATTGTGTATTCGACCTGATTTCTTATATTTGCATAACAAAAATTTGACACAATAATGAATATGATTCTAAAATCTTTGACAGCCTTGACGCTTGTCACGTTTGCAAGTCAAGCCTCCGGAGGAATTTCCAATCCATTGATAGATGGATCCACTCTTCCGTTCGGTACGATGCCGCTGTCTAAAATCACTCCCAAACAGTTTGAAGAAGGAGTAACAGAGGGTATTAAACTTCAGAATCAGGAGATTGAGGCTATTGTTAATCAGCGCAGTATTCCTACATTTGAAAATACTATCGTTGCTCTCGACAGAAGTGGAGAGGTTCTTAACCGTTCACTTCTTGCATTGAGCAATCTTGAGGCTGCTGTCGGAGACACAGCCATCATGAATGCGTATGCTCGTGTTTCGCCACTCATCTCAGAACATTCAGCCAACATGATGTTGAATGAGAAATTATTCGACAGAGTCAAACAAGTATATGAAAATAAGGATAAGGACACTTCTCTTTCTCCGGAAGACAAGAGGTTGATTGATAAAACATATCTTGGTTTTGTTTTATCAGGAGCTAACCTAAAGGGCGAAGACAGAGAGAAATACCGTAAACTTAATTCCGAATTGTCGGCACTGACCGTGAAATACGGGCAGAACGTATCGAATGGAATGAAAGCGCCCGAAAGACGTCTTTGGCTAAATGAAGAAGACCTTAAAGGAATCCCGGATGCAGTAAGGAATTCATACAGAGAGGCTGCAAAGGAAGTTCTTTTAGAGGAAGAGGGTAAGGATGATGAAACTAAATATCTTGTAACTATCTTTGCCCCGTCCTATCAGCCATTCATGAAATATGCAGATAACCGTGAACTTCGTCGCAAGCTTTATGGTCTTTATAATTCAAGAAATAATGGGGGAGAATTCGATAACACAGACATACTTCGAGATATAGCAAATGTAAGATTGGAACTTGCTCGACTTATGGGTAAAAAGAATTTTGCCGAATATTCGCTTCAGAATACCATGGCAAAGGATCCCGCAACTGTTATGGAATTCCTGGAGAACCTCAAAATTGCTTATACCGAACCAATGAAAGCTGAGTTAAAGGAGATTGAGGACTATGCTCGTTCTAAAGAAGGTGACGACTTCACTCTTGAAGCATGGGATTATTCTTATTGGGCTGATAAGCTTAAAAATGATCGATATGCATTCAATGATGAAGATCTGAAACCGTATTTTGAGCTCAACAATACTATTAAAGGTGTCTTTGGATTGGCAACAAAATTATATGGTTATAAATTCAAGGAAACAGACAAGATTGATCTTTATCACCCCGATGTAAAAGTATTTGAGGTATATGAGAAGGATGGCAGTCTGCTTGGCCTTCTTTATGCAGATTTCTTTTATAGAGGTGGGAAAAGTCCCGGTGCGTGGATGACAGAATTCCGTACTGAAACGAAAGATGATGAGGGGAAACGTGAGATACCTCTTATATCCATTGTCTGCAACTTTTCAAAACCAGTTGGAAACGATCCGGTTTTATTGACCCCATATGAGGTTGAGACATTCCTACATGAGTTCGGACATGCCCTTCATGGACTCTCAGCTCAAGCTAAATATGCCTCTCTGAGTGGAACTAATGTTGATCATGATTTTGTTGAACTCTTCTCCCAATTTAATGAAAATTACCTTACTCAGAAAGAATATCTTGATAGCTTTGCAAAGCATTATAAAACCGGGAAGAAGATACCTCAGGAGCTTGTAAATAAATTTGTGAAAGCCTCACAATACGGAGCAGCCTACGCATGTATGCGCCAGCTTGGCTTCGGTTATCTCGACATGGCATATCATATGCTTGAAGAGCCTTTGAGAGCCTCAGCAAATCTTGAAGAGTTTGAGGAAAATGCTCAGAATCCTGTCAGATGTTTTCCGGCAGTGGAAGGGTGCATGACTTCACCTGCATTCACCCATATCTTTTCAGGAGGCTATGCGGCCGGATATTATGGCTACAAATGGGCGGAATCCCTTGACGCGGATGCATTTGCGGCATTCCTTGAGACAGGAATCTTCAATTCAAAGACAGCAGCTAAGTTTCAAAAGATGCTTAGAGCAGGCGACACTGTTGATCCCATGGAACTATATGTTGAATTCCGAGGCAAGAAACCGACTGTGGATGCATTGATGGTTCGCGATGGAATAAAGAAGTAATTTAGTCAAGAGAATACATATAGAAAATGCCCCGGTTATCCGGGGCATTTTCTATATGTAGATTTAAACCGACATTAACGAAGTGGTTAAGGTCCATGGCTGCGCCCCATCAGAAAGCTGATTTCTTATTAGTCGGAGCCTAAAAGCTTATGCCGAAAGATAGCTGGGCAATATAAACATAATGAGTATCGAGCTTCTCTACAAAAGTTTTATGACGCTCGTTAAAATATCTGTATCCAACTCCTAAAATCATATAGGTGTTTGCAACTTTAGACTTGGATAGGTTTACACCACAACCAATTGATGATACAAAATCCCCGAAGGTCGGTGATTCATTAATAGTATTAAACGAATAACCGAATTTTGCACTAAAGAATAATAAGGATGGCTTATTTCTAAAGGATGTCTGAATAGTGGCATAGATAGGGATAAAGTTATTACCGTGCTGCACGGTACGATGAATTCCAGCCCCCACGCCCAACAATTTGATGAATGAATTTTTATAACCGAACACGGCATCAACATCAAATGTCGACATGTCATATCCTGTAATGTCAATGGATGCACCGACTTCTGCTCCCCATGTAAAGTGGGATTTAGCCAGACTGATCGAACCCTCAGGAAATATACTTTCTCTCATGAAGGCGCGTACACTGTCATTATCAAGATGCGAATCCGAGACTGTCGCGGTTTTTCCACAAATTGAAAGGGAACTCAACAGGAAACCCGTGGTAAAGAGCATTCTCTTCACCACGGGCTTATTAATTATACCGCTTAACGATAGCATATTCAATCTTTATTCTCCAAGATAACTCTTCAGAAGTTTACTTTTTTGGCCTTTCAATCTCCTGATTGCTTTCTCTTTGATCTGACGAACGCGTTCGCGTGTAAGATCAAACTTGGCACCAATTTCTTCCAATGTCATCTCCTGACAGCCGATTCCGAAAAACATTTTCAAAATCTCTCGCTCACGATCATACAGCTGTTTGAGAGCACGATCCACCTCCTTTGAAAGTGACTCCTGATTAAGGTTGGCATCTGCCATAGGGCTGTCATCATTGGGCAAGACGTCAAGCAGTGAATTATCCTCTCCCTCAACAAAGGGAGCATCCACTGATATATGACGACCGGACACCTTCATTGTATCCGAAATCTTATCAACAGGCATATCAAGTCGCTCAGCCAATTCTTCGGGTGAAGGACGACGCTCATTCTCCTGCTCGAATTTTGAGAGTTCTTTAGTTATCTTATTTAGAGATCCAACTTGGTTGAGAGGTAATCTCACTATTCTTGACTGCTCTGCAAGGGCCTGAAGAATGGACTGACGAATCCACCACACAGCATATGAAATGAATTTGAAACCTCTGGTTTCATCAAATTTCTGAGCTGCACGTATAAGACCTAAGTTTCCCTCATTTATAAGATCGGGAAGACTCAATCCTTGATTCTGATACTGTTTTGCCACGGATACCACAAAGCGCAGGTTTGCCTTGGTAAGTTTCTCTAAAGCTGCATGATCACCCTTTTTAATTCGCTGCGCAAGTTCCACTTCCTCACTAACCGAAATAAGTTCCTCTCTTCCTATCTCTTGCAGATATTTATCAAGTGAGGCACTTTCGCGATTAGTGATTGATTTAGTTATCTTTAATTGTCTCATAGGTATCCTTCCAAAAAATTGTTGCAAATATACAAAAAATACGTCAAATTTCCTAAGATTATCCCATATTTATTTCAATATTCAATGGTTATGGAAATGATTAACGGAATCTCTTACAAAATCTATGTTAGACGTCTTTAAGGACATGTTTGAATTAAAACATCCTCTAAAAAGATAACAAATATAATGCCAATAATCCTACTTAAAGAAATTTTTATGGGATGCTCTTCATTGGATAGATCATCACTTAAATAAAGGGTAACATATATTCTCTCTAAAATTCGTTGGGATCACTTCAATAACTATGAAATGACCCCAACTTTATAGCCTAATGGCGAGAAGTATAAGAAAAAGTATGAATAGATTGACCGTTAAGACAGATTATTCACCGGAAAGATTTACGGCATAGTAATATTTCTTGCCGGTAGGATAGATGCCTGTTATGAACATCACCTTATCTTCCTCTCCGGATTGCATTATAGAATTATAAATCCTCTCAACATCATCAGATGAGTTTACTGGAGTGCCATTAATATCGGTGATAATGAATCCCTCCTTTACACCTGCATCCTTGAAACAACCTCCGTTTATTCCTGTAACTTTCACACCATTGGAGATTCCGAGATGCTGCTTATTCTCAGCTGTAAGCTTCATGAATGCACATCCAAGTTCAGAAAAATCATTTTTCTTAGTTACTGATGTATTTCCTTGCATGTTGCGCAAGACAGCACTTTTTGTAATTGACTTGTTGTCACGAATATAGGTGAGACTTATTTTTTCACCGGGACGGAACTTATTGAGCTGTTCCACAAGTTCACCACGGTTATGAACAGGCTCCTTATTTATGGCAACAATCACATCATCTTCCTGAAGGCCGAGATCCATAGCTGTGCTTCGATCAGACACTCCTTTAACGAGCAATCCGGATTTTGTAGCTGTAATATTCTTCTCTTTTGCTAACTCCGCATCAAGTTCGATGATCTGACAACCAAGCACTGCGCGTTGCACTGTACCATATTGACGGATATCTGTCATGACTTTCTTCACAATTGTAGTAGGAATTGCGAAAGAGAAGCCCGAATAACTTCCGGTATTACTATAGATGGCTGAGTTGATACCAATAAGCTCACCTCTAAGGTTGACAAGTGCACCTCCTGAATTACCCGGATTAAGCGCAGCATCTGTCTGAATGAAAGACTCAATGCTCATACCGCTCTTCTTGCCATTTTGGCCAAGACTTCTTGCTTTTGCGCTAATGATTCCCGCAGTAACAGTAGAATTGAAACCAAACGGGTTACCTACCGCCAGAACCCATTCTCCAACTTTTACAGATTCACTGTCGCCAAACGTAATCGGAGAAAGGCCGGAAGCATCAATCTTGATAAGGGCAAGGTCAGAAGCTTCATCCGTACCAATGATCTTAGCCTCATATGATGAGTTATCGTTCAGAAGCACCTCAAGTTTATCAGCATCGGCTATTACGTGGTTATTAGTAACGATATAACCATCAGCAGTAATGATGACGCCTGAACCGAGGCCCGTTTGAACCGGTTTGTTATTTTTCTGTTGACGTGGATCCCTTTGTCTTGGTTGCTGAGGCTGCCCAAAGAAGAAATCGAACATTCCAAATGGGTCATAACCGCCTCCATTGCCATAATTATTCTGAGATGCAGAAGAGAAACTCTTGATACATACTACTGCATTAACGGTTTTCTCTGCCGCAACTGTAAAATCAGTTTCAAAAGATGGGGTTGAAGATGTGCGGATGAATGAAGGTTCATCAGCCAATAACATTGCTGACATTATGGCACACGATGCCACTGCCGCTACAGTCAAAAAAATTTTCTTCATATCTAATTATTTGATGTTTTCAATAATTCGATTTTTAATAAGGAATATACCACTTCATTTAATGCATATCCTATTTCCGAAAGTATTATCGCTTACAAAATAAATGCAAATCTTCCTCCATTATTACACGGCTTAACACTAAATTGTTAAATTTAACAACTTTTTAAGACAATAAGGTATTTTTATTATCTATCCCGGTATCTTAGGCCCCGACTCATAAAATATCAGCATGCTGAGGGCGGCTCCGTGCGAGGGATTTTCGCAAACTGATTTCTTGTGAGTAGACATCTAAAGTCAAAAAGAAAGAATATTTCCATTTGCTCCCTGCACTGGGACACCTCATGATAATCTCTACATTCAGCTAAATTCTTTATATTTGCAGTCTGAAAATTATTTTTGAATATGAACATTACAAAAGGTCGGTCAAAATATCTTTTTTGTGGCCTAATTTTAATAATTTTAGGCCTCTCCTCATGCAAATCAAAAAAGAGGGCGACTGAAGGGCATAATAATAAGACTGAAATAACTATAAAAAAAGGAAACGGAAATAATATAAAAATTGATTCTGCAATTGTTGAAGAGGCGATGACCTGGATAGGCACTCCTTATGCATATGGCAGAAACGATAAGCAAAAGGGTACTGATTGCTCAGGGATGGTACTGAGTGTATATTTAGATGCTGAAGATATTAAACTTCCGCGAAATTCTGCAAAGCAGGCTGAATTCTGTAAAAAAATCTCAGCAGAAAAAGTTATTCCCGGCGACTTAGTGTTTTTTGCCACAGGCAATGACCCAGATAAAATTTCGCATGTTGGTATAATGATTGATGAAGTAAATTTCGTTCACGCCTCTACAAAAAAGGGGGTAGTGGTTTCAAGAATAGATACCCCTTACTATATCCGCACTTTAAAAATGTTTGGCAGAGTGCCCAGATAAATCAATTTAAATTGCGGTAATTGTCCGGAACAAAAGATATGAAAAACGCGCTAAGGTGAATTCCTTGGCGCGTTTGATTTAAGATATAAATTGTTCAGAAATAAATAGCTCAATTATGATTTATCAACCACTTATCCCAACAAAGGAAGAAGTTTTGCTTCAAGATCCTCATACTTTACAAGGCCTACGCTGCGATCTACGACCTCTCCTCCTTTAAAGAATAGAACTGTCGGAACGCTACGGATACGGTTCTCAGCTACGATTTCATCATTCTCATCAATATTGAGTTTGCCGATTACGGCTTTGTCTGCATATTTCTCGGCAAGTTCTTCTACTATGGGACCTAATTTCACACAGGGTCCACACCATGTTGCCCAGAAGTCAATTACTACTACTTTTCCCGATTCAATAGCCTCTTTTGCTGTCTGATCTGTAAATTGGATTGCCATACTCTTTAAGATTATATTATATATTAGAAATTTTATACTTAAGTCCGTAGTTTTTTAACAAATCTATCAGCTCGCGGTTCACCGACAGTTTCTTTCTGGCACGAATGCGGAGGGTCTGGCGTGTCTCCATATCATAGAGATCAAAGTAAACTTCACCTTCGCGACTTTGACCTTCCAACTTTGAAAGGGATGAAAAGAAATCAGCATTGTTATAACGAAAATCCATATATATAAGGACACCGTTAGCAACTTTACCTTTCTTTGATTCCAGAGAGGAAACTTCTTCAATCTGAAGATCTGTATTTTCGGGATTAAAACGTCCCTGTGTCACATTGATCTTGATGAAAGTTGGTTCACCGATGCGGAATTTATCTTTATGATTCTTGTGGTTTTGTCCAAAAAGTGGAATCTCAGTTTTTCCGCTAAAATCTTCAATTTCCACAATGGTGAATTCATTTCCTTTACGAGATGTTTTCTGAGTGACCTTTGTCACCAATCCTCCCATCGTGATCTGACAAGGCGACAACTGTTTATCCTTAAATTCCTCGCATGTTGTGTTACACCCATATGTTAATTCCATATAATAGGGATCGAGGGGATGTGCCGACAGATACATCATAACCATCTCTTTCTCTTTATCAAGCAATGCCAGTCTATCCCATGGCTCGACCTGAGGAATAGGGGGCTTGTTAGTCTCAATTGGCTCGATATCACCGAAAAGACTCATCTGCAGGGAATTCTTATCATTCTGGATATTCTGACCATATTTAACAAGCAAATCTGAATAAGTGGTATCGAACATCGGATAGACAAAAGCCTCCCTTTTAAGATTGAAACTATCAAAAGTACCTGCCATGGCAAGATTTTCTATTGCTCCACGATTGCAGGCACTCAGATTTACTCTCTCGACAAAGTCATAAATATCTTTATAAGGACCATTCTTTTCTCTTTCAGAGATGATTGCACTCACAGCATTTACCCCTACACCTTTTACCGCACCCAGACCAAAGCGGATATTTCCATCCATATCCACAGAAAATCTCTCCATGGATTGATTGATATCCGGACCCTTAACGGTCATTCCCATCCGTCTGCACTCATCCATAAATTTACGGAGTTTTTCGGTTGCAGTAAGATTTCGGCTTAACACACCAGCCATATATTCAGCCGGATAGTGTGCTTTCAGATATGCTGTCTGATATGCGACCCAACTGTAGCAGGTTGCGTGACTTTTATTGAAAGCATAGGATGCAAATTTCTCCCAGTCAGCCCAGATTTTTTCAAGAGCATGCTCAGAATGCCCATTTTCCATTCCCTGACTCATGAATTTTTTCTTGAGTTTCTGCATCTTATCAATCTGCTTCTTACCCATGGCCTTTCGTAGCATATCAGATTCGCCACGGGTAAAATTTGCAAGCAGACGAGACAAAAGCATCACCTGCTCCTGATAGACAGTGATACCATAGGTCTCCTCAAGATATTGCGACATAATGGGAATGTCGTAAGTAATAGGCTCCTCTCCATGCTTTCGTTTGATGAAAGACGGGATATAATCCATTGGACCCGGACGATAAAGGGCATTCATCGCGATAAGGTCTTCAAATTTCGAGGGCTGAAGTTCTCGAAGAGACTTCTGCATACCCTCCGACTCAAACTGGAATGTGGATGTTGTATTTCCTTTACAATATAATTCAAATGTAGCTTTGTCATCAAGGGGAATATGGTCAATATCCACATCTATCCCCCTGGTATGCTTTATATTTGCGAGGGCTTCTTTGATAATGGAAAGTGTTTTGAGACCAAGAAAGTCCATCTTTATAAGTCCTGTCTCCTCAATTACACTTCCCTCATATTGCGTAGATATCACCTTTGACCCATCTGCATCACTCGCTACTGAAACAGGAACCCAATCTGTAATGTCATCTCGGCATATAATCACTCCGCAGGCATGAATACCAGTACCACGGATATTTCCCTCAAGCTGTTGGGCATATTTCATAGTTTCACGCACAGCTGGATTAGCATTCTCCTTTTCTGCGGCAAATTCCTTATTATAAAGAAGACAATTCTTAAAATTTATCTTTGGAGCCTTTCCATTCACCTCGGGCAAACGGTCGGGCACAAGGCGTGCAAGACGATTGGCTTCCGGCAGCGGCACCTCCAGGACTTTTGCAACATCCTTTATTGCCATCTTCGTAGCCATGGTTTGATAGGTGATGATATGGGCAACCTTCTCGGCGCCATACTTTTCCGTTACATATTTCAATACCTCATATCGGCCGTCATCATCGAAATCCACATCAATATCCGGCAGAGATATGCGGTCGGGATTGAGGAATCGTTCAAAAAGCAGATCATACTTGATAGGATCTATCTGAGTGATACCAAGACAATAGGCGGCGGCGCTTCCTGCAGCAGAGCCACGTCCTGGGCCGATGCTTACGCCTAATTCCTTTCGACCGGTATTTATAAAATCCTGCACAATAAGGAAATAACCAGGGAAACCCATGGTCTTCATTATGTAAAGTTCGAATTTGAGACGTTCTGCCACCTCTTCCGGAAGGGGATCTCCATAACGCTCCTTGGCACCCTCCATAGTAAGTTTTTCAAGATAATCGGCTTCAAACTTTATGCGATAAAGTTTATCGTATCCACCAAGTCTCTCTATCTTTTTATTGGCCTCCTCTTCACTTAAAACTACATTCCCGTTTTCATCTTGAGTGAATTCGTCGAAAAGTTCCTTCTCTGTAATGCGGCTTCTGTATTCCTCCTCAGTGCCGAATTCTTTGGGAATTTCAAAAAAGGGCATGATAGGAGCGTGGTTAAGTGAATAGAATTCTACTTTATCAAGAATCTCTTTGGTGTTGTCGATTGCCTCGGGGAGATCCTGGAAAATGGATCTCATCTCTTCAGTCGTCTTCAGCCATTCCTGCTTTGTGTAATGAAGTCTAGGCTCCGAGAACGTTTTCTGCATTGATACACAGATTAGCCGGTCGTGAGCCTCGGCATCATCCTCAAAAGTGAAATGAACGTCATTTGAGGCAATAATCTTAATGTTATGTTTTCTCGCAAAGTTAATTAAATGCTCATTTACCTTTGTCTGTTCAATGAATGTTTCCCTGTTTGCATTCTCTTTGAAAGTTTGATGACGTTGCAACTCAATATAGTAATCCTCTCCAAATGTTTCCTTATACCAAAGTATCCTTTCCTCAGCCTTATCGAGTTCCCCGTGCATAATAAACTGGGGAACTTCTCCTCCGAGACATGCCGAACAAACTATCAAACCCTCTCTATGAGCTGCCAGGTCATCTCTGTCTGTACGCGGTTTGAAATAGAATCCATCTGTCCAGGCTCGGCTAACAAGTTTTACAAGATTATGATACCCTTTCAAATTTTTTGCAAGCACAATAAGATGATAACCGTTGTCTGTCTTATCCTTCTTGTCGGTCATCTTATTACGGGCCACATACATCTCGCAACCGATGATAGGTTTGAATTTATCCTCATCAGATAGACCGGAATTTTTTTTCTCCACATAATTGAAGAATTCTTTAATACCGAACATATTGCCATGATCGGTCAACGCAATACCGCGCATTCCGTCAGATATGGCTTTATCTACCAGCTCAGGTATGGATGCTTTTCCGTCAAGAAGACTGTATTGGGAATGTACATGAAGATGGGTGAAGGGTATGTTGCTCATATGAATTTTGCTTCTTCAAATAATATGCAAAGATAACACTCATTCACTTTTTTTCCAATATCAGAAAACTTAAAAGATTCTAAGAAATTTTCATCAATTTAATACTACAGTATGTGATGGCATGTAGCCTCAACACATAATCCAGACACACGCGATTTTAATTTAATTATTTCTATGAAGCTGCATATTCCTCTTGAATGAATAATATTATTCACCACCTATAGAATGTAAACGTAGAAATGGAGTTTTATTTATGCTTTATAACTTGTCACAATAATTTGTAGGAAACAGATTATTTTTTAATTTTGTGGAAATGAATTTTTATTGTTTAAAATTTGTATAATCTTGAGTTCAAGGTTTAGTAAAATCCTTAATTTTAGAAAATGAGCAACAAGAAAATATTACTCTCCTCCGAATGGCCCGAAATGCCTGATTTCAAAGAGGGAATACGTCGCGCTCCCGACAGAGGTTACACCCTTACACCAGAAAAAACCAGAACAGCAATTAAAAACGCGTTAAGATACCTACCACCCGAAATCCACGAAAAGGCAATCCCTGAGTTTCTCGACGAGTTGAAGACAAGAGGAAGAATATATGCTTACCGATGGCGTCCCCAGGGAGATCTTGCTGCAAAACCGATTGATGAATATAAGGGAAAATGCTTGGCTGGCAAAGCTTTTCAGGTTATGATAGACAATAACCTTTGTTTCGATATCGCTCTATATCCCTATGAACTTGTCACATATGGTGAAACAGGACAAGTGTGTCAAAACTGGCTCCAATATAATCTAATAAAAAAATATCTCGAAGAACTAACGGATGAGCAAACTCTGGTTATAGAATCAGGTCACCCTCTCGGATTATTCCCATCAAAGAAAGATGCACCAAGGGTTATAATTACCAATGCCATGATGGTGGGTATGTTCGATAATCCTCACGACTGGCATGAGGCTATGCAGATGGGAGTGGCCAACTATGGCCAGATGACGGCGGGTGGCTGGATGTATATCGGCCCCCAGGGAATCGTGCATGGCACATTCAACACCCTCTTGAATGCCGGACGCATGAAATTGGGAATCCCTCAGGATGGGGACCTTCGTGGTCATATATTTATATCATCGGGATTAGGGGGTATGAGTGGCGCTCAACCCAAAGCTGCGGTAATTGCCGGAGCGGCCGCCATAATCGCAGAAGTTGATATGTCGAGAATAATGACACGTAAAAACCAAGGATGGGTGCAGGAGGTAACCGACAGTATTCCTGAAGCCTTCCGTCTTGTTCAGGAAGCTGTAGAAAAAAAAGAACCTCTCAGCGTAGCCTATCATGGAAATGTTGTTGATCTTCTGGAATACGCAGTAAACAATGATATTCATATCGAACTTCTAAGTGACCAGACCTCGTGTCATGCGGTTTATGAAGGAGGTTATTGTCCGGCCGACATGTCATTTGAAGAGAGAACCAGACTGCTCCATGACGATCCTGAAGAATTCCGTCGACAAGTAGATAAAACGCTTCGACGACATTATTCTGCCATAAAGGCCCTTGTTGAAAAGGGTACATATTTCTTTGATTACGGAAACTCTTTCATGAAAGCAATATATGATGCGGGAGTGAAAGAGATATCAAAAAATGGTATCGACGAAAAGGACGGATTTATCTGGCCTTCATATGTTGAGGATATAATGGGGCCGATGCTTTTCGATTATGGTTATGGACCATTCAGGTGGGTTTGTCTCAGCGGTAAGCATGAGGATCTTGTAAAAACCGACCACGCCGCCATGGAGTGTATTGATCCTGACAGACGCGGACAAGACCGAGATAATTATAATTGGATCCGGGATGCAGAAAAGAATGCTTTAGTGGTTGGAACACAAGCCCGAATTCTTTATCAGGATGCAATGGGACGTCTCAAGATAGCATTGAGATTCAATGAAATGGTAAGAAATGGGGAGGTTGGCCCAATCATGCTCGGAAGAGATCATCATGATGTAAGCGGTACGGATTCACCATTCCGTGAAACGTCTAACATCAAGGACGGGTCTAACGTGATGGCAGACATGGCCGTGCAGTGTTTTGCCGGGAACTGTGCTCGAGGAATGAGCCTCGTTGCTTTGCATAACGGCGGTGGTGTCGGTATAGGCAAAGCTATCAATGGCGGATTTGGAATGGTATGCGATGGCTCGGAGAGAGTGGATGAAATTCTGCGTCAAGCAATGTTATGGGATGTTATGGGCGGTGTTGCGCGCCGCAGTTGGGCAAGGAATGAAAATGCAATGTCTACTGTAAAGGAGTGGAACGAAACACAGGCACCAAATGGATTCATGATAACAGAACCATTCATAGCAGATGAAAAATTACTTGACGCTGCATTAAACTAAAGGAAATATGAAAAAAATAATCGAATGCGTGCCCAATTTCTCTGAGGGACGCAACAAAGATATTATCAATGCAATAACCTCCGCTATCGAAAAGGGTGGAGAGGTTAAACTTCTTGATGTTGACCCGGGAGAGGCCACCAACAGGACCGTGGTAACTTTTGTGGGTGAGCCCGAAGCCGTTATTGAGGCTGCCCTCAGGGGAATGAAAAAGGCTGCGGAGTTGATCGATATGCGTCAACATCATGGTGCCCATCCCAGAATGGGTGCAACGGATGTATGTCCCCTTATTCCTGTTAGCGGAATCACCCTTGAGGAATGTGCAGAATTGGCTCGCGGTCTTGCAAAAAGAGCAGCCGATGAACTTGGAATTCCCTGTTATTGCTATGAAGCATCCGCTTTCACCCCCGAAAGAAAAAATCTTGCAGTATGCAGGGAGGGAGAATACGAAGGCCTTCCGGAAAGGATGGGAAAAGAGGGGAAAGGGCCGGATTTCGGTGATCGCCCGTTCGATGAATCGGTAGCAAAAACAGGTTGCTCTGCAGTCGGAGCAAGAGACTTTCTTATTGCTGTAAATTTCAATCTTAATACCACTTCTACTCGAAGAGCCAATGCGATAGCTTTTGACGTAAGGGAGAAGGGAAGACCTATGCGCGAAGGTGGAAAGCCGAATGGTAAACCAATTAAAGATGAAAATGGCAACACTATAATGCTTCCCGGAACACTTAAAAGTACTAAAGCCATAGGTTGGTTTATCGATGAATACGGGATTGCCCAGGTTTCGATGAATATCACAGACATGGGTATCACTCCTCTTCATAAAGCTTTTGATGAAGTATCGAGAGCTGCCGCTGCCCGTGGAATAAGAGTCACCGGGACAGAAATTGTCGGACTTATTCCTAAAAGAGCACTAATTGAGGCGGGAAAACATTATTTAAGGTTGCAGCAACGCTCTGTAGGTATCCCGGAAAAAGAGATAATCCGAATTGCCATAAAATCGATGGGATTAGATGAATTGAAACCGTTCTTACCTGATGAGAAGGTTATCGAATTCATCCTTGATTCTGATAACAAGGAGAAGAAGCTCGTCGATATGACCTGCACAGACTTTGCTGATGAGACCGCATCCGAGTCTCCCGCTCCGGGAGGAGGTTCAATTTCAGCCTACATGGGTGCATTGGCAGCTGCTCTTGGAACAATGGTTGCCAACTTATCTGCCCATAAAGCCGGCTGGGACGACCGTTGGGAGGAATTCTCAAATGTTGCAGAAAAGGGTAGATTGCTACAGGACAAACTAATTGGATTGGTAGATGAGGATACTGAAGCTTTCAATCGAATCATGGCTGTATTTTCAATGCCTAAAAATTCGGAAGAGGAAAAGGAGATACGTCGAATTGCCCTTGAAGAAGCCACTTTATATGCGACTGAAGTTCCATTGAAAACCATGAAAGTTGCATTCGAAATATTTGATATTCTTCATCAGATGGCCAGCAATGGAAATCCGGCTTCGATAAGTGATGCCGGTGTTGGTGCATTGGCTGCAAGAGCTGCAGTTTTGGGAGCCTATCTAAATGTAAAGATCAACGCTGCCGGATTGAAGAATCGTAAAAATGCTGAAACTTTGCTTGCAGAAGCAAAAGAAATTGCCGATATGGCTATTGCGAAGGAGACAGAGATTCTGGAATTGGTAAATAAAACCATCGAAGCATAAATGGGAGCCGGAAATCTAATAATTGATAACACGACAATTGTCACTCCTTTGGGTAACCGTGCACTCAAAGGTGAGGAAATGAAGAATTTGTCTATTCTTCCCGGAGGGGCAATTGTTATAGAGGATGGAATTATCGCATATTGTGGGAAAGCTTCTGAGATTCCCCGTAGATATCTGGATTCTCCGTTCCCCTTAATAAACGTTGATGGAAGGGTCAGTCTGCCCGGATTCGTAGATTCACATACTCACCTGATTTTTGGAGGTTACCGCCCTGATGAGTTCTCATGGCGGATGAAAGGGGCAACCTATATGGAGATTATGCAGAAAGGTGGAGGAATCCAATCAACTGTAAACTCGACACGCGATGCATCGACTGAGGAACTGGAGAAGAAAGCTCGATGGTTCATCGACCGTATGGTGGAGATGGGCGTAACGACAGTCGAGGCTAAAAGCGGGTATGGCCTTGACTTCGATTCGGAAAAAAAGATGCTGGAGGTAATAAACACTCTTTCAGAAGATCCCGATAGAAAACTAAACGTTATTTCCACATTTCTCGGCGCTCATGCTATTCCAGCTGAATATAAAGGGAAGACATCAGAATATGTTGATCTAATCATAAACGAAATGTTGCCGGCCTTCAGAGGAAAGGTACGTTTCTGCGATATTTTCACTGAAAAAAATGTCTTTGAGATTGAGGATTCGCGCCGCTTGCTGAAAGCTGCTGCAGAAATGGGATACCGGTTAAAGTTACACGCAGATGAGATTGTTACTCTTGGGGGTGCGGAACTCGCGGCCGAACTCGGGGCAACCTCAGCCGATCATCTGCTTCACGTAAGTGAAAAGGGTATCCGAGATATGGCCCAATCCGGCACAGTTGCTACGTTGCTCCCTCTGACAGCATTCTCTCTGAAAGAACCGTTTGCCCCGGCAAGAAAATTTATAGATGCCGGTTGTGCAGTGGCCCTCGCTACCGATCTTAATCCAGGATCCTGCTTCAGCGGCTCCATTCCATTGACGATAGCTCTCGCTTGCATTTATATGAACATGACTGTGGAGGAAACAATCACTGCCCTCACTCTCAATGGAGCTGCAGCCTTGGAAATGGAAGATATCACAGGATCCCTTGAAGTTGGGAAGAGGGGAGATGTGGCAATTCTTGAATTTGATAATTACAATATGCTTCCGTATTACGTGGGTATGAATTGCGTTCGAACCACAATCTCAGAAGGACACATAGTATTCGACCGAAAATAATCTTACCATGAATAAATTAGAGACATACGCTATAGGATCGTCAGAACTTACTTACGACCTCATCGAGAGAATCCTTAAAGATAAGACGCGTCTGACTTTGTCGGATGAGGGCCGGGAGCGGATAACAAGATGCCGCGATTTCCTGAATGACAAAACCGATAACGTCACAAAACCGATTTACGGAGTTACTACGGGGTTCGGTTCTCTGTGTAACAAACACATTTCCAGGGAGGAACTTTCAACACTTCAGGAGAATTTGGTAAAAAGTCATTCTTGCAGCGTGGGTACTCCTGTTGACTCTACCGTCGTTAAGCTGATGCTTCTCCTGAAAGCTCACGCTCTCTCGATGGGATTTAGCGGTGTTCAGGTTGCCACTGTAGAAAGAATTATAGATTTTTATAATAACGATGTCCTTCCGGTAGTGTTCGACCGTGGCTCGTTGGGTGCGTCAGGTGATCTCGCCCCGTTAGCAAACCTTTTCTTACCGTTGATTGGGGAAGGTGAGGTAGTTTTTGACGGTAAACGTATTCGTAGTAGCGAAGTGCTCAATATTTTTGGCTGGGAACCTATAAAATTGATGTCTAAGGAGGGTCTTGCTTTACTCAATGGTACCCAGTTTATGAGCGCCAACGGAATCAAGGCACTCATCGATGGTTGGCACCTTGTAAATTGTTTCGATCTTTTCGGAGCAATGTCTTTGGAAGCCTTTGATGGTAGGATTGAACCCTTCATGGCATGTATTCAGGCCGTTAGGCCTCATCCAGGTCAGATAGAGACGGGTAAGATTTTCCGTGCACTTCTCAAAGGTAGTGAAATTATTGCCCGTGAAAAGGAACACGTTCAGGACCCATATTCATTCAGATGTATTCCTCAGGTTCATGGCGCAGTGAAAGATGCAATGAACCATGTAACCGACATTCTGCATACAGAAATAAATTCCGTAACGGATAATCCCACTGTCTTTCCGGATGAGGATCTGGTGGTTTCAGGAGGAAATTTCCACGGCGAGCCATTGGCCCTGGCATTCGACTATATGGGTGTTGCCCTGCATGAACTTGGCAATATATCAGAACGCCGTGTGGCACAGCTGATCCTTGGATTGAGAGGACTCCCCGAATTCCTTGTGGCGCATCCTGGTCTGAATTCCGGTTTCATGATTCCGCAATATGCAGCAGCATCGATGGTTAGCCAAAATAAGATGTATGCTTGGCCCGCTTCATGCGATTCAATAGTCAGCTCTAACGGTCAGGAGGATCTCGTATCTATGGGTGCGAATTCCGCAACTAAACTGCACAAGATTGTAAACAATCTGAAGTATATTGCTGCCATTGAGCTTATGAACGCAGCTCAGGGAATTGATTTCCGACGCCCCCTGAAATCATCCCCGTATATCGAGATGGTTATGAAGGAATTCAGGAAAGAGGTGCCTTTCGTAGAGGATGATGTTGTGATGGCCGACTATATTGCCAAAACCATGAAGTTCCTTGATAATTTTGATATCATTATTGAAAAAGAGGAGGAGGTTTCCACTCCTTCCGAAAGGTAAATTGAGGCTAATTGAGAGAATTTGATACGCTAACGAAACAGAAAATCTTCACCATTGAGCCGGATAAACAATCCTTACCCTCCATTCAGATCTAAAGAATTTTACAAATCATGACATTAGAAGATTTAAGATCCCGCCATTCAGTCAGATCCTATTCTCTCCGGGAGGTTCCGGAAGATATCCGACGATCTCTGAATGCAGAGATTACAATGATAAATTCGCATGAAGCGGGACTCAATTTTCAATTATGTTTTGATGATGAAGATCCCTTCAAGGGCTTCACAAGAAGTTACGGGTTCTTTAAGAATGCCCGGAACTATCTCGCTTGTGTTATAGATCCATCTTTCCCAAACGCTTATGAAAGAGCTGGTTTTTTTGCCGAGCAATTCGTGATGAAGGCTGTATTGTTGGGATTGGGCACCTGCTTCATAGGAGGTACGTTTTCATCATCGCATGTTAATGCCGCCATGCGCGTATATGAGAAGTTACCATTCATTGTTGCATTCGGGTTCCCATCCGAGTCCGGACCATCACGCATTGCAAAACTTGCAGTAAAGATGTCGCACCGTCATCAGCTTACAGCCAGAGATTTCTTCGAAGGTGATGAAGAATCATACATGAAAGCCACCGAGAGTTTTTCATGGCTCAATGAAGCATTGGAAGGACTCGCATGCGCTCCGTCTTCCCTCAATAAACAGCCGGTGAGAATATATCTCGATAAAGAGGGTAGGTTAGCAGCTCGTTCCCTTCCGGCTGATGATAAATCAGCTATCGACCTCGGCATTGGCAAGTTCAATTTTGCCGCTCTTGCACCCGGAGAATGGGAATGGGGCGAAAACGCCCCATTCATTTAAATCTTATTTTCTGCAAACACGTTATCTTAATTCCATACGCACCACATTTTCCACATGATGGGTATGGGGAAACATGTCGACCGGTTGAACATCTGTAACCTTATAAGACCCATCAAGGAGAGCAATATCCCTTGCTTGGGTTGCAGGATTGCAGCTGACATAAACAATAACGGCAGGTCGAGCATTAAGGATTACCTTTATCACATCCTCATGCATACCGGCTCTCGGAGGATCAATTATCATCACATCAGGCCGACCATGACGCTCAACAAATTCATCAGTAAGGATATCCTTCATGTCGCCGGCATAAAACAGTGTATTTTTTAAGCCATTTACTCTTGCATTAAGTTTAGCGTCTTCTATAGCTTCTTCCACATATTCTATTCCTACTACCTGACGCGCATTGCGTGCCACAAAGTTGGCTATGGTTCCGGTGCCGGTATATAAATCATATACAAGTGGAAGATTGCCATCTCCATCCATCTTTCTGTCAAGCCCAGCATATCGACGCGCAACCTTGTAAAGTTCATAGGCCTGACGGGAATTTGTCTGATAGAACGACTTTGCATTTACCCTGAAACTTAACCCTTCCATCTCCTCCTCAATGTACTCCGGTCCCTTGAATGAGTGTATCGTCTGATCAGAAATAGTATCGTTCAACTTTAGATTAATTACATATAGCAAGGAAGTGATTTCAGGAAATTTATCTGCTATTTTTTCAAGTAAGACTTTAATCAATTTTTCATTATCTTCGCCAAATGAGATACAAACCATCACTTCTCCTGTTGAAGAGATTCTGATCATCAACGTGCGAAGCAAACCATGATTTTCGCGAATATTGTAAAAGGTGAGGCCTGATTTTTCGGCTTCCTCATAAATAAAATTCCTTATCCTGTTCCCTAAATCATCCTGCAAATGACATTTTTCTATATGGTAAACCTTATCAAAAGCCCCGGGGATATGAAAACCAAGAGCATTTCCGCTATCGTTAAACTCCTTGCCGGATTTAACATCCTCCCATGTTCTCCATTTTTTATCTGAGAAGGTATATTCCATCTTATTTCTATAGGCCCATTCCGCTTCGGACCCAAGAATAGGGGATATTTCAGGCAATTCGACTTTTGCAATGCGCTCTAAAGCATCCGTCACCTGTTGTTGCTTATATTGCAGCTGGGATTCATACGGGATATGCTGCCACTTACATCCGCCACATATCGTAAAATGCTCGCAACGAGGCTCAACCCTTATGGATGAAGGGGAAGAAAGATTTTCGATATGTCCCTCGGCATAACTCCTCTTACGCTTATCTATCTTGATATCAGCAATATCTCCGGGGGCACCAAAAGGAATGAATACAACCGTGGGAAACTCGTCGGTTTCATTCATCTTAACTCTTGCTATCGATTTCCCCTCGGCTGCCACACCGGTTATTTCCACATCCTTCAAAAGAGGCAGATTCTTGCGTTTTCGTCCCATTTATAAGTTGTTAACCTAAAATTGTATTTTTTATATGCAAAATTAGTAAAATTTGGGAACAATTGACTATATTTGCAGTTGCTAATAGGTAGAGAGAGTTGTAAATTTCAGCATTCCCTATTTCATGACCATGACTAACACGCTTTTTGCGGGATAGATAGAGTGTTCATATTAGAATTAATAAAATTTGAAATTTTTCAATCTAAGTCATATATAAAAAACTTAAAACCTCTATGGCAAAAAAAGTCTATACGTTCGGTGACGGTAAAGCCGAAGGTAATGCGTCGATGAGAAATCTCCTCGGCGGCAAGGGAGCAAACCTTGCAGAGATGAACTTGTTAGGTATGCCGGTTCCTCCCGGTTTTACCATTACTACAGAAGTCTGCACAGAATATACCCAATATGGTCGCGACAAAGTTGTCGAAGACATTAAGGGAGATGTTGAGAAAGCTATCGCTCATGTAGAGCAGCTTACAGGCAAGAAATTTGATGATCCTTCAAATCCTCTTCTCGTTTCAGTACGTTCAGGTGCCCGCGCATCTATGCCGGGTATGATGGATACAGTCCTCAACCTTGGTATGAACGATGCGACAGTGGCTACAATGGCAGAGAAAAGCGGCAACCCCCGCTTCGCTTGGGATAGCTACCGTCGTTTCGTTCAGATGTACGGTGACGTTGTTCTCGGCATGAAACCTAAGAGCAAGACCGATATCGATCCTTTCGAGGCGATCATGGACGAGGTTAAGAAAGAGAAAGGTATCAAGTTTGACAACGAGCTTGATGTTGACGATCTCAAGGAACTTGTTAAGCGTTTCAAAGCTGCCGTTAAGGAATACACTGGCAAAGACTTCCCCGATTCAGCTTGGGAACAGCTTTGGGGTGGTATCTGCGCAGTATTCGACAGCTGGATGAACGAGCGCGCCATCATCTATCGCCGTATGAACCAGATTCCCGAAGAGTGGGGTACAGCCGTTAACGTTCAGGCTATGGTTTACGGTAACATGGGTAATAATTCTGCAACCGGTGTTGCTTTCAGCCGCGATGCCGCTACAGGTGAAGATATCTTCAACGGAGAGTATCTTATCAATGCTCAGGGTGAGGATGTTGTTGCCGGTGTTCGCACTCCGCAGCAGATCACCATCGAGGGATCACGTCGTTGGGCTAAGCTTCAGGGCATTTCTGAGGAGGAGCGTCGCGAGAAATATCCCGCGCTTGAGGAATCAATGCCCGACTGTGCAGCAGAGCTTATCGCTATCGCACACCGTCTTGAGGACTATTACAAGGATATGCAGGATATGGAGTTCACAATCCAGGATGGAAAACTTTGGATGCTCCAGACCCGTAATGGTAAGCGTACAGGTGCTGCTATGGTTAAGATCGCTATGGATCTTCTCCGCGCAGGCGAGATTGATGAGAAGACAGCTCTTCTCCGCATAGAGCCTCAGAAACTTGATGAGCTCCTTCACCCGGTATTCGACAAGGACGCTTTGAAACGTGCCAAAGTCGTTGCTAAAGGTCTTCCAGCATCTCCCGGTGCAGCTACCGGCCAGATCGTATTCCAGGCTGATGACGCTGAGGAATGGGCTGAGAAGAAGAAAAAAGTTATCCTTGTCCGCATCGAGACATCTCCTGAGGACCTTCGCGGTATGGCAGTTGCCCAGGGCATTCTCACAATGCGTGGCGGTATGACATCACACGCAGCTGTTGTGGCTCGCGGTATGGGTAAATGCTGTGTATCCGGTGCAGGTGAGATCCTCGTCGACTACAAAGCAAAAACCGTAGAGATGGGTGGCAAAGTTTACCATGAGGGTGACTGGATCTCACTCAACGGATCTACCGGTGACGTTTACGATGGCCAGGTTCCGACAGCTGAGCCTGAGCTCGATGGCGATTTCGGCGCAATAATGAATCTTTCCGATAAATTCGCTAAGACTCTTGTACGCACAAATGCAGATAGCCCCCGCGATGCAAAGCAGGCTCGCAAGTTCGGAGCTCAGGGTATCGGTCTCTGCCGTACAGAGCACATGTTCTTCGAGGGTGACAGAATCAAGGCTGTACGCGAGATGATCCTTGCATCCGACGAAGAGGGTCGTCGCATCGCACTTGCAAAACTTCTTCCCATGCAGCGTGGTGACTTCGAAGGAATCTTCGAGGCAATGGATGGCTTTGGTGTAACAGTTCGTCTTCTTGACCCACCGTTGCATGAATTCGTACCTCATCAGACTGCAACCCAGAAAGAGCTTGCTCAGGAGATGGGTCTGACACTTGAGGAAGTTAAGGCTAAGGTTGACTCACTCGAGGAATTCAACCCGATGCTTGGTCACCGTGGTTGTCGTCTTGGTATCACATATCCCGAGATCACAGAGATGCAGACACGTGCTATCATTGAGGCAGCCCTCGCATGCAAGGCTCGTGGCATTAAGGTTCTTCCTGAGATCATGATTCCGCTCGTAGGTTCACTCAAAGAGCTCCAGAACCAGGCTAACGTTATCAACACAACAGCAGCCAAGGTATTCGAAGAGAAGGGTGATTCCATCATCTACAAAGTAGGAACAATGATTGAGGTTCCGCGTGCAGCACTCATCGCAAATGAGATTGCAGAGGTAGCAGAGTTCTTCTCATTCGGTACAAACGACCTCACTCAGATGACCTTCGGATTCTCACGTGACGACGCACCCAAGTTCCTCAAGTTCTACAAAGAACACGGCATCATCAAAGTTGATCCGTTCGAGGTACTTGATCAGGCAGGTGTAGGCCAGCTGGTAAAGATGGGAGTAGAGAAAGGTCGTTCCACACGTCCCGATCTTAAGGTTGGTATCTGTGGCGAGCATGGTGGCGAGCCCAGCTCCGTTAAATTCTGTGCGAATCTCGGCATGAACTACGTAAGCTGCTCACCTTTCCGCGTGCCCATCGCTCGCGTAGCATGTGCGCAGGCAGCAATCGAAGAGTAAGCGGTTAATCAACTCTATCAATATGATAGGCGGTAACGCTCCGATAAAAAGGAGGTTACCGCCTATCATGTTCTTTGACTGTACGTACATTCTGCACGATAATCGTGCAGAATGTGATGGAAAGCTTACAAATTTTAATACTAATTTCATTAGCCGACTTACAAGGCACTTACAATAACAATTACAAACATAATAACCAGTATGGCAACATTCAAAGCAACCGTGCGCGTTGTGCGCACTGACGGATTTATGCAGGTGTATATCAGGGTTTGCCATTATATGCGATACGAACGTAAAAAGAGCAATCTGCGAAATTTCCTTGCCGATATTGGCGTAGACGTGGTTGCGGTCGGTCTGATCTGAGTGATTGAAGTGAGGGCGTGACCGGCAGACATGAAGCCAGCTACGCAGTTTTTTGTAGTTTTATCGATCGTGTCGGAAGTTCCTGCAGTCGATAGCAAATCAACTATGCATTGAAGTATGTAACCGAGCCTTTCGGGAGAAACCGCGTCTTTGGATTGCAGGGCGCGGAACTCGGTAATAATGTCAGTGAGTGATTTTGTTTCAATAGCCATACGATTGAGGTTTGAATACGGCAAAAGTATGGCTATCGAATGGGCGGAGAAGAGACAACAAAAGCACCCCAAAATTGCGGGTGCTTTTGTACTTGTTTATGAAAATGGCTGTTATAAGTTCAGATACTCTTTTAGGGTCTCGACATATTCTTCAAATGCCTTGCGCCCTTCTTCCGTTATTCGACAGACGGTTCGTGTTTTCTTACCTGCAAATCCTTTTTCGGTAGTGATATATCCGGCTGACGAAAGTTTGTCAATCTGAACACTGAGATTTCCTGCGGTGGACTCAGTTTTCT